>NZ_JALPKR020000002.1:0-300000 GCF_023195515.1 Variovorax sp. S12S4 | reverse complement strand
ACTGGCTCGCACGCGCCGAGCAACTCCATCCGAAGAACATCGAGCTCGGCCTCGATCGCGCCAAGGAAATGGCGGCCCGGATGGGCCTGCGCTTCGATTGCCCGGTCATCACCGTGGCCGGCACCAACGGCAAGGGCTCGACCTGCGCCATGCTCGAATCGATCCTCACGCATGCGGGCTACCGCACGGCGGTTTTCACGTCGCCGCACCTGGTGCGCTTCGAGGAACGGCTGCGACTGGCGGGCGAGGCGGTTGATGCTTCTAAATTAATAGCAAACTTCGAGGTCGTGGAGGCAGCCCGGGGCGACATGGCCCTGACGTACTTCGAATTCACCACGCTCGGCATCCTGCGCTGCATGATCGAGGAAAAGCCCGACGTGGCGATTCTCGAAGTGGGGCTCGGCGGCCGGCTCGACGCGGTCAACATCATCGACACCGATTGCGCGGTCATCACCAGCATCGACCTCGACCACATGGACTACCTCGGGCCCGACCGCGAAAGCATCGGCTTCGAGAAGGCCGGGATTCTGCGCCCGGGCAAGCCCGCCATCGTGAGCGACCCGATGCCGCCGCAAAGCGTGATCGACCACGCCACCGCCATCGGCGCCGACCTGTGGCGCTTCGGGCACGACTTCAATGTGTCCGGCGACAAGCAGCAGTGGGGCTGGTCGGGCCGCGGCAGGCGCTACAGCGGGCTGGCTTACCCGGCGCTGCGCGGCGCCAACCAGTTGCTCAATGCCGCGGGTGTGCTTGCGGCGCTCGAGGCGCTGCGGCAGCAGTTGCCCATCACCGCGCAGGCGGTGCGCACGGGGCTCGCCATGGTCGAGCTGCCCGGCCGTTTCCAGATTGTTCCGGGCGAGCCCGCGCTGGTGCTCGACGTGGCGCACAACGCCCATGCCGTCGCGGCGCTGGCCGAGAACCTCGATGCGATGGGTTTCTACCCCACCACGCACGGCGTGTTCGGTGTCATGGCCGACAAGGACCTGGCCCCCATCCTCGCGCGCATCGGGCCGATGATCGACCGCTGGTATTTCACCGATCTGCCGACGCCGCGCGCCGCCAAGGCGAGCGATCTGCTCGCGAGCTGGCAGGCGCAGAACACGCGCGGCGACGTCTCCGGCAGCGTGCATGCGGGGCCGATGGAAGCACTGCGCGCAGCCATCGAGCACGCAGACCCCGCTGATAGAATCGTGGTCTTCGGATCGTTCTTCACCGTGGGTGGCGTGCTGGAGCACGGCACTCCGCGGCTGCAAGCCAAACACCTGCTGCCCGGCGGCTGATCGCCGAACCGTCCGCACCATCTGGCACCACCTCGCTGCACTCCTCCAGGGATCGAACTTCATGGCGTTTTTCAAGTTCCGCACGCGCGGCCCGCAAGGCAACGAAGGACGCAGCGCACCCGCCGCTGTTCCCGCGGAAAGTGTCGAAACCATGCGCCGCCGCGCGCGGCACCGGCTGGTGGGCGCGGCCGTTCTGGTGCTGCTTGGCGTCATCGGCTTTCCGCTGTTGTTCGACACCCAGCCGCGGCCGGTGTCGGTAGACATTCCCATCGAGATTCCAGACCGCAACAAGGTCAAGCCGCTGCCGGTGCCCGCCACGCCCGCGCCTGCCGCACCCACCGGCGCAGCCGACGGCAGTTCGCGCGTTGCGGCCGCACCATCGTCTTCGGGCGGCATGATCACCGAGACCGCCGACGGCACCGAAATCGACCCGAGCAAGCCGGCGCCAAGCACGCCGCCAGCTGCCACGGCCCCTGCCAAGCCCGCGGCCGAACCCAAGCCGGAGCGCAAGCCCGAACCAAAGCCTGAAGCTAAACCCGAGCCCAAGCCGGAACCCAAGCCCGAGCCGAAGCCAAAGCCCGAAGCCAAGCCGGAAGCCAAACCCGAGCCCAAGCCCGCGGCGCCCAAGCCCGCTGCGGCCGACGACGGCAATCGCGCGCGCGCCTTGCTCGAAGGCAAGCCTTCCAACACCAGCACCAAGCCCGCCGCGTCCGAAGACAGCGGCCGCTTCGTGGTGCAGGTCGGTGCCTTTGCAGATGCCGACAAGGCACGCGAGGTGCGGCAGAAACTCGAGAAGGCGGGCCTCAAGACCTATGTGCACGTGGCCAAGACGGCCGACGGCGAGCGCACGCGTGTGCGTGTCGGCCCGTTCAGCTCACGCGCCGAGGCGGACAAGGCCGCGGATAAGGTCAAGGGCTTGTCTTTGTCGGCCGCCATCCTCACGTTGTAATAGCCATCGCTCGCTGCCGTGGCCTTGCTCGACTGGATTGCCGTCACGCTCATCGTGGTGTCGATGCTGTTCGGCCTGTGGCGGGGCCTGGTGTTCGAAGTGATTTCGCTGGCGGGTTGGGTGGCTGCGTTCATTGCCGCCCAATGGCTGGCGTCGGATGTGGCGGCCTGGCTGCCGTTCGGCGACCCGCAGGCCACCTGGCGTTATCCGCTGGCCTTTGTGCTGGTGTTCGTCGGGGTGGCGTTCGGCGTGGGCCTGGTGGCCGCGCTGACGCGAAAGCTGATTGCGGCTGTCGGCCTCCGGCCGGTGGACCGGATTTTGGGTGGGGCCTTCGGAGCGGCGCGGGGTGCGGTTGCCCTGCTCGTGCTGGCGGTCATTGTTCATTTGCTGGCGTTGAGCGACAGTGCCTGGTGGCACGAATCGCACAGCGCCATTGTTCTCGATGCGGCATTGCAGGGCCTGAAACCCGCGCTGCCTGAAAAGTTGGCAAGCTACCTGCCCTGAGAGGAATCGTTCATGTGTGGAATCGTCGGCGTTGTCAGCAACGCACCCGTCAATCAGCTGCTCTATGACGCCTTGCTGCTGCTGCAGCATCGCGGCCAGGATGCGGCCGGCATCGTGACCCTGCTCGAACGCAAGTTCTTCATGCACAAGGCCAAGGGCATGGTGCGCGACGTGTTCCGCACCCGCAACATGCGCGCGCTGCCCGGCAGCGTGGGCCTGGGCCAGGTGCGCTACCCGACCGCCGGCAACGCCTACAGCGAGGAAGAGGCGCAGCCCTTCTACGTGAATGCGCCTTTCGGCATCGTGCTGGTGCACAACGGCAACCTCACCAACGCGCATGCGCTGCGCGCAGAGCTGTTCTCCACCGACCACCGTCACACCAACACCGAGAGCGACTCTGAAGTGCTGCTCAACGTGCTGGCGCACGAGCTCGAGCGCGCATCGCGCGGCGTGCCGCTGAATCCGGCCGAAGTGTTTGCCTCGGTCAAGAACATGCACAAGCGGCTGCGCGGCTCGTATGCCGTGGTGTCGCTGATCGCCGGCCATGGGCTGCTCGCTTTCCGCGACCCCTATGGCATTCGCCCGCTCTGCATGGGCCGCAGCGCCGACGGCACCGTGATGGTCGCTAGCGAATCCGTGGCGCTCGAAGGCTCGGGCCATGTGTTCGAGCGCAACATCGAGCCCGGCGAAGCCGTGTTCATCGACCTGCAAGGCAACGTGCATTCGATGCAGTGCGCTGAAGCGCCCACGCTCAACCCCTGCATCTTCGAATTCGTGTACCTGGCGCGTCCGGACTCGGTGCTCGACGGCATCTCGGTGTACCAGGCGCGGCTCAACCTGGGCGAAACGCTGGCCAAGCGCGTGGTGTCGACCGTGCCGCCGAACCAGATCGACGTGATCATTCCAATCCCCGAATCGAGCCGCCCGAGCGCCACGCAACTCGCGCACCTGCTCGGCGTGCCGTACCGCGAAGGCTTCGTGAAGAACCGCTACGTGGGCCGCACCTTCATCATGCCGGGGCAGGGCGTGCGCAAGAAGTCGGTGCGCCAGAAGCTCAACGTGATCGGCAGCGAGTTCAAGGGCCGCAACGTGCTGCTGGTCGACGACTCGATCGTGCGCGGCACCACCAGCCGCGAAATCGTGCAGATGGCCCGCGATGCCGGCGCACGCAAGGTCTACCTCGCCAGCGCCGCACCGCCGGTGCGTTACCCCAACGTCTACGGCATCGACATGCCCACCAAGGACGAGCTGGTGGCGCACGACCGCACGGTCGAGGAGATCCGCGAACTGATCGGCTGCGACGCGCTGATTTATCAGGACGTGGACGCCATGAAGCGCGCCATCGGCTCGCTCAACCCCAAGCTGAATGGCTTCGACGCCTCCTGCTTCGACGGCGTGTACGTGACCGGCGACATCGACACCGAAGCCATCTCGCGCATGAACGGCAACCGTCCGCGCATCGAAGAGACCGAAGAAGATTCGTCGCGCCTTGCGCTTCCCAATCACAGCGAGTGAGAGCTGAATTGACCGATGAACGAACCCTGCCGCCCGGACTGCACCGCGACACGCTCGCGCTGCGCACCGGGCTGGCGCCCAGCCAGCACGGCGAGCACTCCGAAGCGCTGTTCCTGACCAGCGGCTTCGTGCAGCCCGACGCCGAAACGTCGGCGCGCCGCTTTGCCGGCACCGAAGCGGGCTTTACCTACTCGCGCACTTCCAACCCGACGGTCACCAGCTTCGAGCAGCGCCTTGCGGCCATGGAAGGCACGGAAGCCGCCATCGGCGCTTCGACCGGCATGGGCGCCATCCTCATGATGTGCATGGGCCTGCTGAAGGCCGGCGATCATGTGATCTGCTCGCGCTCGGTGTTCGGCTCCACGCTCAACCTGTTCGGCAAGGAGTTCGCCAAGTTCGGTGTCGAGACCACCTTCGTCTCGCAGACCGACGTGGCCGAATGGCGCGCGGCCCTGAAGCCCAACACCAAGCTGCTGTTCGCCGAAACGCCGACCAATCCGCTGACCGAGGTGTGCGACATCCGTGCGCTGGCCGACCTGGCGCACGGCGCCGGCGCGCTGCTCGCGGTCGACAACTGCTTTTGCACGCCCGCGCTGCAGCGCCCGACCGAACTGGGCGCCGATCTCATCATTCATTCGGGCACCAAGTACCTCGACGGCCAGGGCCGCGTGATGGCCGGCGCAATCTGCGGTCCGTCGAAGCTCATCGTCGACGTGTTCGGCCCCGTAGTGCGCACCGCCGGCATGGCGCTGTCGCCGTTCAATGCGTGGGTGGTGCTCAAGGGCCTGGAAACGCTCGGCATTCGCATGCAGGCGCAGTGCGCCAATGCGCTGGCCGTGGCGCAGTGGCTCGAAACGCAGCCCGGCGTTGCACGCGTCTACTACCCCGGCCTTGCCTCGCATCCCCAGCATGAACTGGCCATGCGCCAGCAGTCGGGGCAGGGCGGGGCGGTGGTGTCGTTCGACGTGGTCGGCAACGACCCCGAAACGGCGCGCGCCAATGCCTTCCACGTGATCAACAGCACGCGCGTCGTGAGCATTGCCACCAACCTGGGCGACACCAAGACCATCATCACGCATCCCGGCACCACGTCGCACGGGCGCCTGACCGAAGTGCAGCGCCAGGCCGCCGGCATCAGCCAGGGGCTCATTCGCGTGGCGGTGGGCCTCGAGTACATCGACGACATCAAGGCCGACTTGCTTCGCGGCCTTGGCACCCTGAAATCCTGATCGATCCCATGACCGGCAAAGTTCGCACCCGCATCGCTCCGTCTCCTACCGGGTTTCTTCACCTGGGCACCGCGCGCACCGCGCTTTATTCGTGGGCCTACGCGCGCCACCACGGCGGCGAATTTGTGCTGCGCATCGAAGACACCGACGTGGCCCGCTCCACGCAGGATTCGACCGACCAGATCCTGGCTTCGATGCATTGGCTCGGCCTCGACTACGACGAAGGCCCGATCTACCAGATGCAGCGCCTGGAGCGCTACCGCGAAGTCATCGCGCAGATGCTTGCGGCCGGCACGGCTTATCACTGCTACTGCACGCCGGCCGAGCTCGATGAAATGCGTGAAGCGCAACGCGCGCGCGGCGAAAAGACGCTGTACGACCGCCGCTGGCGTCCGGAGCCGGGCAAGGTGCTGCCGCCCGTGCCCGAAGGTGTGCCGCCGGTGGTGCGCTTTTGCAATCCGCCCGAAGGCGACGTGACCTGGAACGACCTCGTCAAGGGCGAGATCACCATCAACAATCGCGAGATCGACGACCTCATCATCTTGCGGCCCGACGGTGTGCCTACCTACAACTTTGCGGTGGTGGTCGACGACTGGGACATGGCCATCACGCACGTGTTCCGCGGCGACGAGCACATCAACAACACGCCTTGGCAGATCAACATCTTTCGCGCACTGGGCGCACCGCTGCCGCAGTTCGGCCATGTGCCGGTCATCCTGGGCGACGACGGGCAAAAGCTCTCCAAGCGCCGCGGTGCCGTGAGCGTTACCGCGTATGAAGAGAACGGCTACCTGCCAGAGGCCATGCTCAACTACCTGGCGCGCCTTGGCTGGAGCCACGGCGACGACGAGCTCTTCACGCGCGAGCAGATGGTGAGCTGGTTCGACGGTTCGCACCTCTCCAAGAGCCCAGCGCAATGGGACGCCGCGAAGCTCGCATGGGTGAATGCGCAGTACATCAAGGCCAAGCCCGATGCGGAGCTCGCACCGCTGGTGGCTGCGCAGCTGAAGAAGCGCGGTATCGAGGCCGACGATCGCCTTGCCGCCATCTGCGCGCTCTTCAAGGACCGTTGCGAAACCACGGTGGCACTGGCCGACTGGGCCGCCGCGTTCTACACGGACGTGACGCCAAGCGAAGCCGATCGCACGCAGCACGTCACCGATGCGGTGAAGCCCGTCATCGCCACGCTCGCCGAGAAGTTCGCGAGCGTGCCGTGGGAAAAAGTTTCGATCGCCGCGGCCATCAAGGAAGTTCTGGCCGCACATTCTGTGAAAATGCCTGTGTTGGCCATGCCGGTTCGCGTCCTCGTGATGGGAACACCGCAGACGCCATCCCTCGATTCGGTGCTCGCAATTTTTTCCCGTGAAAAAGTTGTGGAGCGTCTGAAAAGGGCCTGATTTTTCGGTCTATAATTCGAGGCTCGACACCCACACGGGGGTATAGCTCAGCTGGGAGAGCGCTTGCATGGCATGCAAGAGGTCATCGGTTCGATCCCGTTTACCTCCACCATCAAAGTGTCGAGAAGATAAGTGCTGATCGCAGCACGGTTCCTAAGGTTTTGACCCTATCGTCTAGAGGCCTAGGACACCACCCTTTCACGGTGGCTACCGGGGTTCGAATCCCCGTAGGGTCGCCAGTTTCATGCAAGTGAAGCAGGCACAAGTCGTCAGCACTTGGCTCCGCAAGGAGTGAACGTTGTCTACCAGGAGTGGTAGTTCAGTTGGTTAGAATACCGGCCTGTCACGCCGGGGGTCGCGGGTTCGAGTCCCGTCCACTCCGCCAAACACAAGCCCCTGTAGCAGTTCTTGCTACAGGGGCTTTTTGTTTGTTTGGTTCAGTCGATGCTGCGCGTGGAATTGGTGAGAGAGCGCGCGCACAAAAGCAGCGTTGGTGCCAGCTTGCGCACGGCCTCTTCCAGAGTCCATCGGCTGGTCGGCGCAACCAGGTGCACCGATGCGACCGGCCGGCCCTGGCTGCCCATCACGGGCGCCGCAATGGTCATGTCGCCGAGAAACAGCTCCTCGGCATTGGTGGCAAAGCCCTGCAGCCTCGCCAGGCGCAACTCTTCAAGGATTTCATCGACACCGGTGCGCGTGTGCGCCGTGTGGGGCACGCGGTCGCAGGCTTCGATGAGCGCACGCGCCTCGTCTTCAGGCAGCGCGCTCAGGTAGGCGCGCCCCGAAGCCGTGCAGTACATCGGAATGCGGCTGCCGATCGGCATGTGAACCGGCACGAACTGCGCGCTGACAAAGCGCGCGACGTAGACCATGTCGACGCCGTCGGGCTCGGTCAGGCAAGAGGTTTCCGTAGTGACCTTGGTCAGCTCGGACAGAAACGGATTCGCCACCTCGATGAGCGGATTCGCTGCCAGGTAGTTGAACCCGATCTCCATCACGCGCGGTGTGAGCTGGTAGCGCCGGGTTCTCGGGTGCTTGCGAACGTAGCCGAGTTTCTCGAGCGTGAAGATCATCCGCTGCGCCGAACTCTTGGTGATGTCGGTGGCTTCGGCCACGTCGGCCAACGTCATGGTGCGGCGCCGGGCGCTGAAGGCCTGCAGCACGGCCAAGCCCTTCTCCAGCGACTGGTTGAACAGCAGGCTGGGGCTTTCTTCTCGGGCAATGTCGGGTGTGGCGTCCATGGATGCAGAGTATAGCCATCTCGATTGAAAATATCGTATATCGATACTATAAAGGCGAATAGTGGTTTGTATCGATTGATATGAGATTCAAAAGAATCGATTATTGGCACGCATGTTGCGTTGCCCGCTGAGGCTTTATTCCTTTCTGCCCATTCCATCTTCTTCTTCGAGGAGTGCTTCCATGAATCGCATCGTTCGCCACCTTCATCGCCTTGCCCTTGGCCTGTGTGTCGCAGGCGCCGCCTCGCTGGCCGGTGCGCAGGGGCCCGCGCCGGCTACCTACAACGTGGGCGCCACGGCGACCGGCGTGCCGTTCACCTTCCTGGACGTGAAAACCAACACCATCCAGGGAATGATGGTCGACACGGTCACCGCCGTCGGCAAGGCCGGCGGTTTTGGCGTGAACGTGCAGCAGACGGTGTTCTCGGCCCTCATTCCTTCGCTCACCGCCCGCAAGATCGACATCGTCTCGGCCGCCATGCTCAAGACCGTGGCGCGCCAGGAGGTAGTCGACTTCAGCGACCCGGTCTATTCCTACGGCGAGGGCCTGATCGTCAAGAGCGACGACACGCGCGCCTATGCATCGCTCGACGAACTCAAGGGCGAAGTGGTCGGCGCGCAGGTCGGCACCGTGTTCTTGGACATGCTCACCAAAAAGGGGATCTTCAAGGAGGTGCGCAGCTACGACTCGGTGGCCGACATGACCCGCGACCTTTCGCTGGGCCGCATCAAGGCCGGCCTTGGCGACCAACCCATCATTGCCTACCAGCTGCGGCAGAACAACTTTCCGGGCGTGAAGCTGGTCGAGAGCTACAAGCCCGTGAACGTCGGCGACGTGTGCCTGGTGGTGCGCAAGGGCGATACCGAGACGCTGGCCCGCCTCAACAAGGCCATTGCGGCGGTCAAGGCCGACGGGACGCTCGCCAAGATCGTCCAGAAATGGGGCATCTGACGCATTGCACCCATGGCTGCTTCTTTCCTCCAGAACGCGCAGGACTTCCTGCCGATCCTGCTGCAGGGTGCCGTCGTCACCGTGCAGGTCACCGTGCTCTCTTTCCTGCTCAGCAGCGTGCTCGGCCTCGGGCTCGCGCTGATGAAGCTCTCGCCCATACGTGCACTCTCGTGGGCGGGCACGGTCATCGTCAACGTGATCCGGGGCTTGCCCATCATCGTGCAGCTCTTCTACATCTACTTCGTGCTGCCGGAGTTCGGGGTGCAGCTCACGGCCTTCCAGGCCGGCGTCATCGGCCTTGGCATTGCCTACTCGGCCTACCAGGCCGAGAACTTTCGCGGCGGTATCGAAGCCGTGGATGCGGGCCAGCGCGAGGCGGCCCAGGCCATGGGCATGCGCTCGGCGCTGATCATGCGGCGCGTGATCCTGCCGCAGGCCTTTCGCATCGCTCTGCCGCCCTACGGCAATACGCTCGTGATGATGCTGAAAGACTCCTCGCTGGTCTCGACCATCACCGTGGCCGAGATGACGCGCGCCGGCCAGCTCATTGCTTCGTCGACGTTCCAGAACATGACCGTCTACACGCTGGTCGCGCTGCTGTATCTGTTGATGAGCCTGCCGCTGGTCTACGGGCTGCGGCGGCTCGAAAAGCGCTTCGGCGCTGGAAGGAAGCACCCATGATCCGCGTCGACGGACTGGAGAAGTGCTTCGGCGCGCACCGCGTGCTGCAGGGCGTGAGCCTGCATGTCGATGCCGGCGAGGTGGTGTGCCTGATCGGGCCCTCGGGCTCCGGTAAGTCCACGGTGCTTCGCTGCATCAACGGGCTCGAATCGTATGAAGGCGGAGAGGTGCGCGCATTCGACGAACGCGTCGACCGCAACGGCAAGAGCATCCACCGGCTGCGCAGTCGCATGGGCATGGTGTTCCAGCGCTTCAACCTGTTTCCGCACCGCACCGTGCTGGAGAACGTGATGGAGGGCCCGGTCTACGTGCTGGGCCACAAGCCCGCGAAGGCGCGCGAGGAAGCGCTCGCGCTGCTGGCCAAGGTCGGGCTTGCCGAGAAGGCGCAGGCCTATCCGGCCCAGCTCTCGGGCGGCCAGCAGCAGCGCGTGGCCATTGCCCGCGCGCTCGCGATGAAGCCCGAAGCCATGCTGTTCGACGAGCCCACGTCGGCGCTCGACCCCGAACTGGTCGGCGACGTGCTCGGCGTGATGCGGGCCCTGGCCGACGAAGGCATGACCATGATCGTGGTCACGCACGAGATGGGTTTTGCGCGCGAGGTGGCCGACCGCGTCTGCTTCCTGCACAGCGGCAGCATCGTGGAGGAAGGCCCGGCGGCGCAAGTGCTGGGCGCGCCGAGGCAGCCGCGCACGCAAGACTTTCTGCGCCGGGTGCTGCATCCGTCGGCCGTGCCTGCCGAGGTGCGTTCATGAGCTCACCGCAGCCCTCGCTGCAGCCTTTGCCGTTACCGCCCTCGCTGTGGGCGGCCACTGCGCCGCCCGCGCCTCCGACGCCGCCGCTTTCCGAATCGCGCAGGGCCGATGTACTGATCGTCGGCGGCGGGTTCACCGGCCTGTCGACCGCGCTGCACCTGGCCGAGGCAGGCGTGCAGGTTTGCCTCCTCGAAGCGCATGAACCCGGCTGGGGCGCCTCGGGGCGCAACGGAGGGCAGGTCAATCCCACCCTGAAGCATGACCCCGAAGACCTGGTCCGGCTCTACGGCCCCGAGCGTGCTGAGTCGTTGATCGATGCCGTTTCCCGTTCGGCCGACGTGGTGTTCGACCTGATCGCGCGCCACGGCATCGACTGCCAGCCAGTACGCAACGGCTGGCTACAGGTGGCCTACTCGCCCCGGCAGGTGGCGGGCCTGCAAGCGCGTGCGGAGCAGTGGGCCAGGCGCGGCGTGAAGACGGAAGTACTGAACCGCGCAGCGGTGAGCGCGCGCCTGGGCACCGAAGCCTTCGCGGGCGGCTGGCTCGACCCGCGCGCAGGCGGCATTCAGCCGCTGGCCTATACGCGCGGCCTGGTGCGGGCCGCACAAGGCGCGGGCGCAGCGGTGCACGGCGGCACGAAGGTCACGGCACTTGAGCGCCGCGGTGCGCACTGGCATGCGACCACGTCCACCGGTGCGACGGTCACCGCCGATCAAGTGGTGCTCGCTACCAACGGCTACACAGGGCCGCTGTGGCCGGGGCTGTCGCGCACCGTGCTGGCGGCCAACAGCTTCATCGTTGCCACGACGCCGCTCGAGGGCGCCGCCGCCGATGCGATCTTGCCGCGCGGCGAAACGGCCTCGACCTCGCAGCGCTTGCTGCTCTATTTCCGCAAGGATGCGCAAGGCCGCTTGCTGATGGGCGGACGCGGCCACTTCGCCGATCCTTCCGGTCCCTCGGACTTCTCGCACCTCGAACGCTCGCTCGCGCTGCTGTTCCCCACGCTGGGCCCGCTGCGCTACGAGTACCGCTGGGCCGGCCGCATCGCCGTCACGCGCGACTTCATGCCGCATGTGCACACGCCCGCGCCGGGCCTGACCATTGCGCTGGGCTACAACGGGCGAGGCATCGCGCTGGCGACGAGCATGGGAAAGCACCTGGCGTCTCGGCTAGTGGATGCGAAGGCGGAGTTTCCGTACCCGGTGACTGCGATACAGCCAATACCGCTGCATGGCCTGCAGCGGTTCTATGTGGCGGGAGGGGTGGCCTGGTACAGCCTTCTCGACCGGTTGGCCTCATAGCGCGAATTGTCCGACACGGGGAGCCGACGCGTGCCGACCGGCCGGTGCGCGCGCACCTGTAGCTTGGGCGTTTGCTCACCGACGAAAGGAATTCACATGAACAAGCACCAACTCGAAGGTATGAAGGTCGCCATTCTCGTGACGGACGGCTTCGAACAGTCCGAAATGACCGACCCCCGCAAGGCCCTCGAAGCCGCGGGCGCGGAAACGAAGATCGTGTCGCCCAAGAATGACCGCGTGCGCGGCTCCAGGCACGGCGACCCGGCCGATACCTTCACCGTCGACATCCCGCTTGCGCAGGCGGCCGCGCACGAGTTCGACGCGCTGCTGCTGCCCGGCGGCGTGATGAGCCCCGACGCGCTGCGCATCAATGAGCAGGCCGTGGTTTTCGTGCAGGACTTCGTCAAGGCCCACAAGCCGATTGCCGCCATCTGCCACGGCCCGTGGACGCTCATCGAGGCCAAGGGGGTCGAGGCCCGCACCATGACTTCGTGGCCGTCGCTGCGCACCGACCTGAAGAACGCCGGCGCCAAGTGGGTGGACAACGACGTAGTGGTCGACGGCAACTTGGTGACCAGCCGCGGCCCGAAGGACCTGCCGGCGTTCGACCGCGAAATGGTCCGGCTCTTTGCCGACGCCCACGCGCACGCCTGACCGGGCTTGCTCTTGCCGCCATGACTGTTCAATGGGACGAGCTGCGCGTTGCGTACGAAGAGTGGCGCAGCCAGCGAGACAAATACGACCGGTGGATGACCGACATCGCCGCCGGCAAGCCGTATGACAAGTCGGCGCTGCAGCGCGACCTGGAAGAACTCGATGCGCTGCACAAGGTCTTCCTGCAGAAGGCTCGGCCGTTCGTACACCCGAAGCCCTGAACGCATCGCGCTCGACGCATGGATGCGCGAGGGCGTTTCCATAAGCTGCCGTTATCACTAAACAACAGGCGCAGGCATTCCGTGCCCGCGCTTGCATGCCGATACTTCCGTCTCCCCTCAGGAGACGCACCTGTTCACGCCAAAGTATCCGCAAGAAGCATTGCAACGCCGCACCGCAGCGGGCGGCGGCGTGCGTGCCGTCGACAGCCATGCGCATGTCTTCCTGAGCAGCCTGCCGCTCGCCCCGCAGCGCCGGCACGCGCCGGACTACGACGCCACGCCCGCTGAATACCTGGGCCTGCTGGATGCCCACGGCATCTCGCATGCGCTGCTGGTCCAGCCGAGCTTCCTGGGCACCGACAACAGCTTCATGCTTGTCGCATTGCGCGCCTGCCCGGATCGCTTGCGCGGCGTTGCCGTGGTCGCACCCGAAACGCCCCTTGCCGAACTGCGCGCACTTGCGGACGCAGGCATCTGCGGCATCCGCCTCAACCTCATGGGCCTGCCCTTGCCCGATTTCTCGCAGCCCCTGTGGCAAGCCCTGCTGCAGCATGTGCGAAGCCTCGACTGGCATGTCGAGGTGCATCGGCCCTCGCACGACCTGGCGGCGGCAGGCCAGCCGGTGCTCGATGCCGGCTGCAGGCTCGTCGTCGATCATTTTGGGCGGCCCAGTGGCAGCACGGCTGCGGATGCCGGTTTCGACTGGCTCCTGCGCGCGGCGGCAAAAGGCCGCACCTGGGTGAAGCTGTCGGCCGCCTACCGCAACTGGCCCGACCCTGCCGGCGCCGATGCCCGACGGGCCGCGCGCTCGCTGCTCGAAGCCGCGGGTCCGCAGCGCCTGCTGTGGGGCAGCGATTGGCCCCATACCGAACACCGGGAACACACGAGCTACCCGCACACGCTGGCGGTGCTGGACGAGTGGATTCCCGACCCCGAAGCGCGGCGCTGCATCCTGGCCGAGACCCCGGCGGCGCTGTTCCGTTTTTCCAAGGAGACATCATGAAAGCACACAGCGCATTGCGCGCCTGGATTCCGGCTGCCTGCGTCGGCACGGCACTTCTCGCCACTGCGATGAGCGCCGCGGCGCAGGCGTGGCCGGCAAAGCCGGTGAAGATGATCGTGACCTACCCGCCGGGCGGCACGGTCGACGTGGTGGCGCGCGTCATCGCGCCCAAGCTCTCGGCCCGGCTCGGGCAGCCGGTGGTGATCGACAACCGCGCCGGCGCGGGCGGCGCCATTGGCGGCGACCTTGTGGCCAAGAGCCCGGCCGACGGCTACACGATCATGCTCGACGCGTCCAACCATTCGCAGAACCCCGCGTTGCGCAGCAAGATGCCGTTCGACACGCTGCGCGACCTGGCGCCGGTCTCGCTGCTGGTCCGCGTGCCCAACGTGCTCGTGGTCAACCCCTCCGCGACGATCACGGGCGTGAAGGATCTCATCGCACAGGCAAAGGCCAAGCCCGAGCACATCAACTACGCGTCTTCCGGCAATGGCTCGGCGCAGCACCTCTCGGCAGAGCTTTTCAGCGCCATGGCCGGCGTGCGCATGACGCACGTCGCCTACAAGGGCGGCGGCCCCGCGCTCACCGATGTCATGGCGGGCCAAGTGCCGGTGTTCTTCGCAAGCCTCGCGTCGAGCCTGCAGTACATCCAGGGCGGCAAGCTGCGCGCGCTGGCGGTCACGGGCAAGGCGCGCTCGCCGGTCATGCCGCAAATTCCGACAGTGGCCGAAGCGGGGCTTGCGGGCTACGAGGTTTATGAGTGGAACGGCGTGTTCGTTCCGGCCGGAACGCCCGCGGCCGTGGTCGACAGGCTGTCGAAGGAACTGGCCGCCGTGGTGCGCGACCCTGAAGTCCGCGCCCGCCTTGAAGGCATGGGGGCCGAAGTGATCGGTTCCAATCCGGCCGAGCTCGATGCGTTCCGGCGCGCCGAAATCGCCAAGTGGACCCAGGTCGCCAAGACCAACAAGATCGAACTGGACTAGGCGGCAAGCATCTCGGCGAAGGCGTCCGCAAAAGCCGGGCGCGACCGCGCGAGCCACATCGCGGCAAGCTCGAAAGGCGGCAGCCCCGCACCGTCGCGCACTTCGGCATAGCGCACGCCTTCATGCCGGAGCGCGCGAACCGAACTCGGCAGCAGCGACCAGCCCAGCCCCGCCGCCACGCAAGACAGCACGGTCAGCGTGCGGTTGGCGTCCTGCACGATGCGCACCTCGTGCCCGGCCGCGCGAAAAGCCGCCAGCACCTGGGTGCGCAATGCCGACATCTGCAGGCTTGGAAACCACACCAGCCCGTGCGCGGCGATGTCCGCCAGAGAAACGCAGCCGTCGGCCCCGATCCGATGCGAGGCGGGCACGGCCGCCACCAGCAGTTCTTCGCCGAGCCGCTTCTCGTGTACGCGCGCATTCACGGCCACGGGCGGATGCAGCAGCGCGATGTCGATGCGGCCGCCCTCGAGCGCCTCGACCTGCTCGGCGTTGCTCATCTCGCGCAGAGAAATGTCGAGCTGCGGATAGGCCTCGCGCAGCCGCCGCAGCGCGCGGGGCAGCACTTCATACACCGCGTGGGTCACAAAGCCGATGGTCAGCCGGCCCGCGCGTCCGGCGCCCATGGCGCGAACGCGTTCGGCCGCCGCATCACCGTAGGCAAGGCTAGCCCGCAGGTCGTCGACGATGGCCAGCCCTGCCTCGGTGAGGGCGGCGCCGCGGCGTGTGCGCGTGAAGAGTTTGGTGCCGACTTCGCTTTCGAGCCGGTTCAGCATCTGCGTCAACGCGGGTTGCGCAAGGCCGAGATTTTCGGCGGCGCGGGTAAGGCTGCCGGCCTCCGCGATCGCCACGATACAACGCATCTGCCGGGTTTCCATGCGGCATTCTATGAACCGGCCGACGTGGACAGCGCCGCGCGTGCCGAACGCCCGGCGCCCCGGTTCCCGCCCCACCTTGCCTGCACGATGCCCAGCAGCGCGAGAACCGGCAGCGCCAGTTCCAGAACCTCCTCGAAGCTGAGCACCAGGTAGCGGTACAGGCCCGTGGACCTGCCGCTCAACGCGTCCTGGTCCGCAAGCACCGCGGGTAACTGGTCGAGAACGATCGCGGTTCCGATCACTGCGGCAAAGGTCAGCAGGGTGGTGGCTTCCGGCCGCCATTGCCACCATGCGCGCAACGCGTCGCGCGCAGACCAGGCGCGCCTTGCAAGCCATGCGCCGGCGACGGCAATGGGCGCGAAGACCAGGCTGCCGTGGTGCCCCAGGTGCCCATCCGCTTCGCGCGCGGCGAAGGCAACAAGCACGATGCAGAGGGCCGTCTTGTCCAGCCGCGACAGCGACGCCACCCGCACCGCCGCCAGGCATGCCGCCGCGGCAAGGTACAGCAGAACCGTGCTCTTCTCGACCGGTCCGCTTTCCTCCAGGACCGCCGGCCCGATCGACCCGGGCGTGTTCAACCCGATCCATGCCGCGGCAAAGCCGAACACCAGCACCAGCGAAGGCCCCGCGGTGCCGGCTGCCAATGCGCGCAGCGGCCACGCGAGCGCGGCAGTGGGTGTGCGGGCAAACTTGCGCCCCACGGCATGAAGTGCAACCAGCGCACCGGCGATGCACGCGCCCAGCAGCGCACCTGCCGCAATGTCGAACGGAAAATGGATGCCCGCATAAATGCGCGACCAAGCCGTGACCGAGGCCACGGCAAGAACGAGCAGCCCCACGTCACGCAGCCCGCGCTGCAGCAGCAGCATGAAAGCCATGGTGAACATCACCGACGCGTGAGTGCTGGGCAGGCCCGCCCGCGCGCCGTGCGGCACATGGGCGGGGCTCAGTCCCACCATGAAGGGGCGCGGCATACCGATGGACGCCGCGATCTCGTGCGAGATCAGCGAAGCCGCGCCGCCGGCGGCCAGTACCGCCAGCACGCAGATGCACTGCGCGGGGCGGCGCCATGCCACCCAGGCAAGAATGGCCGCGCATACCCACGACGAGCCCCGCGCAATCGCCGATGCGAACCACAGCAACGTGGGGGAGGGAGAGAAGCCGGCGGCGAGTGTGTCGAAGAGCGCGAGGTTGAGTGAATTCATCCAGCGTTTTCACAATCCTGGCCGTCCAATTTAGCATCCGCGGCCTTGCCGCGACGAATGCCCGCTCACAGCGGACCGACATTCGCCTTGGCGCTTGAGTCAGTCCGGCGCTGCGCAAGGCGTTGCCCGCGCAAGGTGGCTGATGTGGTCGAAGTCGAGGCTTTCCAGTGCCTGGCGCACCGCCTTCACCAGCGCGTGGTGGCGCGGGTCCGCCGCAAGCCGGTCGGCCCATTCGTGCAGGTCGGTCCAACGGCCGTCGCGGGCCAGGGCTTCAAGCTCCTTTCGCGCGTCCATGGGGAGTGGTGCGATCTCGGGCACCGGCCGCACCTGCCGCCGCGGTGCTTCGGCCTGCGGGCGCGGCTCGGCCGGCATTTCGCCGGCGTTGGGAAGAGGGGCCTCGTCCTCCGAGGCGGCATCGACCACGACTGAAAAACGCAGCCGCGTGCCCAGGTGGCGGCGGCTGTCGAGTTGCAGCTCGCCGCCCATGCGCTGAACGATGCGCCGCGCAATCGCCAGCCCGAGGCCGCTTCCGGCCGCGGCGGGGTCCGCCTGCGTGAACGCGCGAAACACGCGCCGCTGGTCCTTGCTGTCGATGCCGATGCCGCTGTCCCACACCTCCAGGCTCAACCGCCATTGCTGCTCGGCGGGATGTGCCTGCACCCGCAGGCCCATCTGCCCGTTGTGCGTGAACTTGGCGGCGTTGGAAAGCAGGTTCAGCAGCAACTGCTGAAAGCGCTTGCTGTCCAGGCGCACGGCCGGCGGGAGCGTGCCCCGCACTTCGAGCATGAAGCGGTTGTTCCGGCGCTGCGCCAGTGCCGATGCGTACTGCGCGATGTCTTCGATCAGCGCGGGCAGCCGGATCGGTTTCGGGTCGAGCGCCAGCGGCAGCAACTCGCCCTTGGCGTATTCGAGCAGGTCGTCGACCAGCGCAAGCTGGTAGTTGGCGCTGCGTTCGATGGCCTGCAGCTGCGGCGGCGACGCCGCAAGTTCGCCCTGCAGCATGCGCGCATGGCCCACGATGGTGGCCAGCGGTGCGCGCAGGTCATGGCTGATGTAGGCCATGAGCCGCGTCTGCTCGCGCGCGCGCTGTTCGGCTTGCTCCAGCGCGGCATTGAGCGCGCGCGTCTTGCGGGCCACTTCGTTGTGCAGCCGCTGTTGCTCGTGCGCCTGCCACTGAACCAGCTTGCGCTGTGCGGCGTGCTGCTGGTGCGAGAGGTGGTGCGTCCATGCCGCCAGCACCACCAGCCCGACCAGCAAGCCGGGAAAGCCCAGCGCATAGGCGTCGAAGCCCGGAATCGTGTGCTCCGGCATGGAGAGTTCGGCCAGCCGCAGGCACACGCCCATGGTGACGACCACCATCACCGGAAAAGCCAGCCGCCCGCCTGGCCCGGCGCGGCGCATGTAGACGAAGCTGCTGATCGTGAGGGCCAGCACCAGGGCCAATGCGCTCACGATGCCGGCCTGCGCGAAAAGCGGATAGCTGCCCAGCAGGGTTCCGAGCGTCACCAGCGCCTGCGCCGCCGTGAGCCCGACCAGCATGTACAGGCCAGGTCGGCGCACCGGGCCGCCGCGCGAGAGCGTATGCAGGTACAGCACCATGTTCAGCACGCAGCATCCGGCAATGAAGCCCGCTGCGCGGTAGCTCCATTCGGTGCCGTCGGGCCAGAGAAGCAGCCGCGCATAGCCGCGGTAAGTGGCTTCGTAGAGCGCGACCAAGGCGAACCCGAGGCTTTGCGAGGCCATCGCCCCTTTGCGCGAGATGCCCCACACCGCCAGCGAATACACCGCAAGCACCAGCAGGCCGCCGATCAGCAGGCCATCGATCAATGCGTGGCTGCTCTCGTACTCGCGCCAGGTGTCGGGGCTGTGCAGCACGGGCGCCAGCTTGACGCTGCTGTGGCTTTGCACGCGCACCAGCACGTTCGCGTATTCGCCCGGCTGCAATTTCAAGGCGAGCGTGGGCACACGGTCGGCCTTGCGACGACGGTTATCGGGCATGGAGACGCCGGCCGCCTCATGCAGCCATGCTCTCGGGGGTGCCTTGCCGAGCTGTCCTTGCTGCACATGAAAGTCGACGTACTGGAGCCACGTGGTGTTCAGCACCAGGCGCAGCGGGCGCACCGCGTTGCTGTCGTTCGCAATCGAAAGCTGCAGCCAGAACACGGAATTCGAAAAGCCCGGGCGCATGCGCGCCTTGGTGCCCGGCACGAAGCCGCTCGTCGAGTTGCCGCTTTGCGCCTGCATGGCCTCCACGGCTTCGAGCGAGAGTTCCGCCTTACGGTCTTCGAGGATCTCGACCTTGTCGTCCAGCGCAATGGGCGGTTGCGCAGCATCGCGCAGATGCAGCGTGGCGGCCTGCGCAGGGTGCATCCACAAGCAGATGAAAAAAGCCGCGCACAACAGCAGAACGTTGCGCACCGCAGTCACGGCCGCCTCAGGCCTCGGAGACAGGCAGGGGCAGCGGCAGGGGCGACGGCGCCGCCTTGGCTCCAAGCGTGCTGCGAAAGCCGCTCGGCGTCGTCTGGAAACGCTCGCGGAACGCAGTCGAAAAATTGGCGGCGCTCGAGAACCCGACCGCAAGGCCCACTTCCTCGACGCTCAGCGCCGATTCCGCGAGCAGCCGGCGCGCCTCGGAGAGCCGGGCCTCGCGCACGAACTCGAACACCGTGCGGCCGGTCAGTTCGCGAAACACGCGCGAGAGGCGCTTTTCATGCGTGCCCACGCGTGCGGCCAGTTCCGGCAGCGGGGGCACGTTCGCCAGGTCCGACGTCACGATGCGTTGGGCCGCCAATGCGATGACCCGGTCGGGACCGGCTTCCCTTGGCGCATCGGGCGATGTTTCTTCGCCTGAGGCGGCCGCGTGCGCGTGCTTGCTGCTGGCCAGCACCAGGTGCACCGAAACGCGCGCCAGCACTTCGGCGGGCTCGTAGGGCTTGAGGATGTAGTCGACCGCGCCTTCGTGCAGGCCCGTCAGTCTTTCCGAAACCGAGCAGCAGGACGTCACGAAGATCACCGGGATGTGCGCCGTGGCGTGGTCGGCCTTCAGCAGCCGGCACGCGGCAAAGCCGTCAGCGCCGCCCATGCGCACGTCCAGCAGGATCAGGTCGGGCTGCAGGGCCGTTGCCCGCCTGTAGCCCTGCATGGCGTCGAAAGCCATGCTGATGCGATGCCCCTCACCCCGCAAGGCAGCCAGCAGAAGCTGCAGCTCGTCGATGTTGTCGTCCACCAGCAGGATGTGCGCACGCCGCGGTGGAATGGAGGACCAGTAAGACATTCGTCTAGCGTAGGGCGACCTCCGGGAAAACGCGTGTGACGGAATTCACGTTCCTTTGCAATCGTAAACAAATGTCAGTTCGGGGAAACATTTCGTCCGGAGCGGCAAAAGCCTGCTAGGGCCCTCCCTCGAAGAATCGCGCTCTTTCCTGGACACCTGCGCCGCATTCCGCGGCGCCAGAACGCACGGTGCCAGGGCCATCAGAGCCATTACGAGGGACGGGATGCCCAACACCCCAACGATCTTGTCGGGCGCGAAAGCGCCGAGCGATTTCTTCAAACTTGCGCGGAAGGCAGTGCGTGGTCGCATGGCACGGATGCCGGCGCTCATCGCCGTTCCGCTCGCAAGCTTGCTGCTTGCCACAGCGGCCCATGCAATACCGCAGGTTTCCAGCCTGGTGCATGTGCCCAACATCGTTCCGGCCGGCGGCACGGTGACCAGCACGGTGACCATCGCCGAGACCGACAGCCTGCCGATCGGCGCGCCGGGTACCTCGTTCACCTACACCGTTCCGGCCAACAGCATCTACATGGGTACGGGTGCGGTGCCGGTGGGTAGCTGCAGCTCGACCGTCAATGTGGGCGAGGCCGGGCCCGGCACGGTCACCTGCTCGGGCATCACGCTCGCGGCCAACCAGACCCGCGATTTCGAACTGCGGCTGCGCACAGTCTCGCAAGGCACGTTGAGCGTCACCGCAACTCCGGCGGGCGGCGGCGCAAGCGAAACCAAGACCATCACCGTGAACCAGGGCGCCGACGTGGCCGTGGTCATCACGGCGCCTGCCACCGCCTCCAGCGGCGCGACGGTGCCGATTGCCTTCACGCTCACCAACAACGGGCCGGATGCGAGCTCGGGCTCGACGCTGACCTACAACATTCCAACGGGCCTGTCGGTCTCGGGCAGCGGCCTGCCTTCGGGCTGCTCGATTGCCGGCAGCCAGCTGACCTGCAACGTCGGTGTCCTTTCGCTCAACGGCAGCCGCACGATCACCGTCAACGGCGTGGTCACCGGGGCCGCGGGTTCCACCATCACGCACCAGCCGGCGATTGCGCCTGCAGGCTCGATCGGCGACGGCGTGCCCGCCAACAACAACGCCACCGCCAACACCACGGTCACCGCGGGCACCGTGCTCTCGATGACCAAGACCCACAACGGCGGCCAGCTGCTTGTGGGCCAGCGCTTCAACTTCACGTTGACGCCGCGCTACAGCGGCAGCGCGCCCACGGGCGTGACTGTGACCGATACGTTGCCGGCCAACTTCCAGATCAATGTCCCGGTGACCGCGGGACCGGGATGGGCCTGCTCGGTGTCCGGCCAGACGGTGAGCTGCGCGCGCACCGACATCGGCGGCGCGGGCGGTGCCAACCAGTCGCTCGGCAACATCGTCGTTCCCGTCACTGCCGTGACCGCCGGCACCGGCGTGGTCAACGAAGCGACCGTGAACGCCGCCGGTCCGGTGCCGACATCGGCCACCGGCAGCGTGCCCGCCGACGTGGCGACTTCCGCCACCGACTTCCGCGCCGACAAGCGCCGCGGCTGGCCGCAGAACAACGTGCCGATCAACCAGCCCTTCGACTACCAGGTGGGCGCCACCAACCTGGGCGGCACGCGCCTCCTGGCGGGCAGCACCGTCAACCTGGTCGACGACCTGCCGGCCGGCGTGCGCATCAACAGCTTCAATTCGGGGAGCTATACCTGCACGATCACCAAGGGCGGTTCCACCGTTACGACTCCCGTCGACGGGCCTGCCACGGTGAACTGCACGCGCACGCTGGCTTCCGACATTCCCGTGGACACCTCGAGCGGCGGCAGTGCGCGCAATGCCGGCTTCGTGACCGTGAACGTCACGATCCCCGCGGTGCCGGCGGGCAATGCCCCCATCGTCAACAGCATGTGCGTGAACGTGGCGCTGCCCGCGAGCGCGCCCACTGCGGGCGCAGACCCCGACGCCAACACCGGCAACGACTGCGTGAACCTGGGCACCGGCGTGGACGACAGCGCCAACTATGCCGATGTCAAGGTCTTGAAGCGCGTGGTGGGCATCGGCAACAGCGCGGGCAACCGCCAGACCGCGGGCCAGGCGATCACCTGGGAGATCGAGGTGGTCAACAGCGGTCCCTCGGTGGCGCAGAACGTTGCGGTCAGCGACCGCTTCCTGCAGGTGGTGGGCACGCCCGCGGTGTCGCAGACCGCCAATGCCGCGACCTTTGCCGGCGCCTGCACGCTGCCCCCACCTTCGGGCGGCGCGGGCGACACATCGCTCGCCAACTGCAACATCACCCAGCTGCCGGTGTGCCGTGCGAGCACGGACCCCGTGACAGCGGTGCCGCTGTGCCCGGTGATCAGCGTGCAGGCCCGGCACTTCGGCGACGGCGCTTCGGCTGCCGACAACAGCTTCCAGATCGCCAACAAGGCGAGCGCCATCGCAGCCATGCCGGCCGACCCCGTGCTCGACGACGCGGGCGTGACCAACAGCGGCTCCGCCACCGGCTTCTTCAATGCCGTGGCCGACGTGACGGTGACCAAGACCGCAAGCCCGGGCTCGGTTCCCGTCGGGCAGGTGCTCACCTACACCCTTACCGCGCGCAACCGGTCCGTGCAGGAGGACAGCTTCAGCCGCGCCTACAACGTGCAGGTGACCGACACGCTGCCCTCGGGCTTGATGTTCATCAGGGCCATCGCCTCGAACGGCGGCAGCTGCACGCCCCCGCCCAATCCCACGCAGCCGACCGGCCCTGGCAACAACCAGCTCGTGTGCACCTGGAGTTCGCTCGTGCGCAACGAGCAGCAGACGGTCACGGTGGAGGTGCGCCCGCTCTATGCGATCAACGGCACCACCATTACCAACAACGTCGCCGTCAGCACCACCACGCCGGAAGGCAACGCCGCCAACAACCAGGCAGCGGCAGGTGCCAGCGTGGTTGCGCCTGTGTACGACCTGGTGGTGACCAAACGCGACGACGTCGACCCGGTGAACGTGGGCGACGACGTCACCTACACGATCACGGTCTCGAACAACAGCGCATCGACGGCCGAGGGCGTGCGGCTCATCGACAACCTGCCCACCGCGGGAACCAACGGTGAACCGGCGCCCACGTTCGTGTCGGCCAGCGCGCCGGCCGGAGTCGGCGTCACGACACCCGCGGTCGGTTCGTCCGGCGGACAGATCGTGTTCACGATCCCGGCGATTGGCGGAACCGGCACAGGGGCCACGGGCGAGCCGAACACGCTGCAACTCCAGGTGGTCCTGCGCGGCGTTTCGCGCGGCACCTTCCAGAACCGCGCGGCGGTCGACTTCGTGGATGCCTCGCGCAACGCCTTCGACACCAGCCAGGGCAACAACACCGTCGCCGAGAACACCACGTTCCGCTTCAAGGCCGACGTGCAGGTGGCCTCCAAGACGGCCGTCTCCACCGGCACCGCAACGCCGCTCACCACAGTGGCAATCGGCCAGGGCTTCGACTGGCTCGTGCAGCTGCGCAACAACGGCCCCGACAGCGCGGAGACCACGAGCTTCACCGACACGCTGCCCGCGGGCCTCGTGCTGACGGGCACGCCGGTGTTCACCGTGACCGGCGGCAGCTTCACGCCCGCCGCGCCCACCTGCACCGGCGCGGCCGGCGGCAACAGCGTGAGCTGCGCCATCACCTCGATGCCGGCCAACGGCACGGCCACCGTGCGCATTCCGGTGCGCACCACCACGGGCACCACGCCGGCCAACGGCACGCAGTTCACCAACCGCGCGCACCTGGTCACCACCGGCTCGGGCGACACCGACGGCGGCTCCGATCCGAACGCGGGCAACAACTTCAACCAGGGCAGCATCACCGTGCAGAGCAGCGCGCTGAGCGGCCGCGTGTATGAAGACCTGGACGGCGACGGCCAGATCGACACCGGCGAGCCTGGCATTGGCGGCGTCACGATGCGCCTGACCGGCACCGACAGCCTGGGCAACGCCGTCTCGCTGACCACCACCACGGCCACCGACGGCCGCTGGAGCTTCACCGTGCCCGCGGGCACCTACAGCGTGGCCGAGGACCAGCCCGCCGCCTACCAGCCGGGCATCACCCGCGCAGGCGGCGTGACCGGCGCGGGCAGCACCGCCGGCACCGTGCCGGCGGGCACCTCGAACGGGCCGAACGGCTCCAACGCCAACCGCATCGACACCATCGTGCTCGGCACGGGCGGCACTTCGACCAACAACAACTTCGGCGAAGTGCGCCCCGCGAGCCTTGCCGGCCGCGTGTACCGCGATGCCGACTACAACAATGCCGCGAGCGCGGGCGACCCCGGCATCGCGGGCGTGACAGTCACGCTCACCGGCACCGACATGTTCGGCAATGCCGTGTCCACCACGGCCACCACGGCCAGCGGCACAGGCAGCTACGCATTCAACAATCTCACGCCCGGTAGCTACACCGTAACCGAGACGCAGCCCGCCGCCTTCGCGGATGGCAGCGATGCGGCCGGCACGGCCGGCGGCACCGCGGGCAACGACGTGGTGAGCGCCATCGCGTTGCGCTCGAACGTGAACGGCACCGGCTACGACTTCGGCGAACTGCTCACCCGCATTCCGGTGCGCGTGTTCGTCGACGGCAACAACGACGGCGTGCCGCAGGCGGGCGACACCGGCATTCCCAACGTGGAGTTGCGTCTCACGGGTACCGATGCCGCGGGCAACCCGGTCAACATCGTCGCCGTGCCCTCGGGCCCGGACGGCGGCTACGAGTTCCGCAATGTGCCGCCCTCGGCGCCCGGCGGCTACACCATCACCGAAACACAGCCCACCAACTACGCACCGGGCAAGGCCAACGCGAACGGCCAACCGGGCGCGGCGCAGGGTGGCGGCAACAGCATCACGGGCGTGACCGTCGCCGGTACCAACCCGCCGCTCACGCAGGGCGAGTACTACTTCGGCGAGCTGCTGCCCGCGGGCATCTCGGGCCGCGTGTACTACGACCGCGACGGCAGCGGCGCGCAGGGTGCGCCGGCCACCGAGCCCGGAATCGCGGGCGTGGCCATCACGCTCACGGGCACGGACGTCAACGGCCAGCCGGTGACACGCACCACCACCACCGACGCCAGCGGCGACTACAACTTCGCGAACCTCGCCCCCGGCACCTACACGGTGACGGAGACGCGGCCCGCGGGCTACGAACCCGGCATCACGCGCGCCGGCAATGTGAGCGGCGCCGGCAGCACGCCTGGCTCCGTGCCCACGGCCGGCAACGGCGTGCTGAACGGGCCCAACGGCTCCAATGCCAACGTCATCCAGAACATCGTGCTCGCCGCGGCGGGTGCGGGTTCGGCCGCCAACAACTTCTCGGCCGTGCGCCCGGCCAGCGTGTCTGGCTACGTGTATGCCGACGTCGCACCGTCGAACGGCACCCGCGACACCGCGGAGCCCGGCATTGCGGGCACCACGGTGCGCGTGACCGGTACCGACTTCCTCGGCAACCCGGTCACGCACACCGTGCAGGCCGCCGCCGATGGCCGCTATCTGGTCGACAAGCTGCTGCCCGGCACCTACCAGATCGACGAGACGCAACCCGACGGTGTGGCCGATGGTCCCGAGTCGCTCGGCACCGTGGGTGGCGCACCGCGCGGCACATTGAACCCCGGCAGCGTCAACGACCGCTTCGGCGCCCTGGTGCTCGCATCGGAAGACGCAGGCATCGACTACAACTTCGGCGAGCGCGGCGGGCAGATCGCGGGCTGGGTCTACGTCGACAGCAACAACGACGGCATTCGCCAGGCGGGCGAGCCGGGTATTCCGGGCGTCAGCCTCACGCTCACCGGCCGCTCGGCCAGCGGGCTGGCGGTGAACGCCACCGTGGTGACCGATGCGAACGGCCGCTATGTCTTCACCGGCCTGCTGCCGGCGGATGCCACCGGCTACACCGTGCGCGAGACGCAGCCCGTCACATATGCGGACGGCCTGGACGCGGTCGGCACGCTCGATGGCACGGCCGTCGGCAAGCCCGGCAACGACGTGCTCTCCGGCATCATGTACCGCGGCGGCAATGGCGACGACTACAACTTCGGCGAGCGCGGCGCATCCATTGCGGGCACCGTCTACAACGACGCGAACCGCAACGGAACGCGCGAACCGCAAGACCTTCCGATTGCCGGCGTGACCGTCACGCTCACCGGCACCGACGCAGCGGGCAATCCCGTCACGCGCACCGCCGTGACCGGCCCCGATGGCCGCTACGAACTCGCGGGCCTGCCGTTGCCCGGCAGCGGCGGCTACACCGTCACCGAGACGCAGCCCAGCGGCTACGACGAGGGCATTGCCATTCCCGGCACGCTCGGCGGCTCCACGCAGGGCACCAACCAGATCCGCGTGAACTTCACCACGCTGGCGGCCAACGGCACGGGCTACGACTTCAACGAGCACAACAACCTGCCTGCTTCGCTGACCGGCACCGTGTGGTTCGACCAGAACCACAACCGCGGCCGCGAGAGCGGCGAAGGCCAAGGCGAAGGCTGGACCGTGGAGCTGATGCGCTGTGCCGATGGCGGCAACGCCTGCCCGGAAACCGCGGCCACCGTGCTCTACACCGTGACCACGGGCGCGGACGGCAGCTACCGTTTCGGCGACCTCACGCCGGGCGAATACCGCGTGCGCTTCCGCTCGCCGGACGGCCGCGTTGTCGGCGGCGTGTGGCCCACCGATGCGGCGCAGAACGGCGCGGGCGGCCCGTACCCCACGCCGGCCGCGAGCGATCCGCGCTTCTCGATCAAGGTGCGCGTGAACGCCGGCGCCAACGTGCAGCGGCAAGACCTGCCGTACGACCCGGGTGGCGTGGTGTACGACAGCGTGAGCGGCACGCCCGTGCCCGGCGCCGTGGTGCGCCTGGTCGGCCCGCCGGGCTTCGATCCGGCACAGCATCTGCTCGACGGCCGCGACACCTACACCACCGGCCCCAACGGCTACTACGACTTCTTCGTGCTGCCGGGCGCACCGGCGGGCGAGTACCGCCTGGCGGTCACACCGCCGGGCAGCTACCTGCCGTCGTCCATCTACCCGCCGGCGGCGGGCGGACTCGGCACGCAGTCGTGCTCCGCACCGGCGAACGGACCCGCACCCGCGCAGAGCAACCCCTGCGTGGTGAGCCCGGGCGCGGGGCTGGTGCCCGGCGCCGGCTACTACCTGGCATTCCAGATGCCAGGCGGCGGCGGCCAGCACGTGGTGGCCAACAACATTCCGCTCGACCCGTCGGACGCCACGCTCATCGAGCTGCGCAAGACCAGCTCGAAGCTGACGGTGAAGAAGGGCGAGCTGCTGCCCTACCGCATCACGGCGCGCAACACCCGCGGCAACCCCGTGCCGGGCGTGGCGGTGGTCGACACGCTGCCGCCGGGCTTCCGCTACGTGCAGGGCTCGCTCACCGTGCGCACCATGCCGGGCGGCGTGGCGCTGCCGGTGGTGCCGCAGATCAACGGCCGCCAGGTCGTGGTGCCCGGCCAGAACTTCGCGCCCAACGAGACCAAGGAATACCTGATGGTCGCGGGCGTGGGGGTCGGCGTGGGCGAGGGCGAGTTCGTCAATCAGGTCATCGCCACGCAGGGCGTGGGCGGCCGCGTGCTGTCGAACCTGGCCACCGCCACCGTGCGCGTGGTGCCCGACGCGCTCTTCGACTGCACCGACGTGATCGGCAAGGTCTACGACGACAAGAACGCCAACGGCTACCAGGACGAAGGCGAGCCCGGCCTCGCCAACGTGCGCATTGCCACCGTAAACGGCGTGCTGGTGACCACCGACGCTGAGGGCCGCTACCACATTGCCTGCGCCGCCATTCCGAAGGAAGGCACCGGCAGCAACCTGGTGCTCAAGCTCGACGACCGCACGCTGCCTTCTGGCTACCGCACCACCAGCGAGAACCCGGCCGCCGAGCGGGCCACGCGCGGCAAGGTGCTGAAGGTGAACTTCGGCGCCACGGTGCACCGCGTGGTCCGCCTCGCGCTGCAAGGCGCTGCATTCGAAGACGGCAACGCCGCGCTGCGCGCCGGCTTCGTGCCCGAACTCGACCGCACGGTGAACGTGCTGGCCGAGAAGGCCTCGGTGCTGCGCCTGGCCTACAAGGCCGCGCCCGGCGAAGCCGAATCGCTCGGCCGCCAGCGCACCGATGCGGTGAAGGCCGCTGTGCTCTCGCGCTGGAAGCAACTGGGCGAACAGCGCGAAAGCCGCAAGGAGCCGCCGCTCTTCAACCTGGACATCGAAGTCGAGCTGGTGCCCGCCGCCACGCCCGCGGTGAAGCCATGACGCGAGAACGAGTGAACGCCATGAAAAGCCACCTGACACCGAAGAACCCGTTCAAGCGAGCCGATATGAGAAAGCTTCCGAAGCGTATCGCCCTTGCGGGCGCCGTCACCGCCGCATGCATGGCCATGGGGCTTGCCGCGGCACAGGAAACCGCCGTGCGCGGCCGCATGCTCGACCATGCCGCGGCCGACCCGCGCGCGGTGGACATCGACGGCACGCGCCACCTGCCGCGCAGCGGCGAGCGCGAGTTGCCCAAGGCCACCTTCGTGCTCGGCGATGCGCGCGAGCCGGCGGCAACCCCGGCGGTTGTTGCCGCACCGGCCGCCCCCGCGGCCACGGAGCGCAGCGAAACCGAGACGCCGCAGTTCGCGTCGGGCTCCGATCTTCTGGCTGCGGCGGACCGGGCGCAGCTCGACCGCATCGCGGGCCTGGTGAAGGGCCGCGACAAGCTGCGCTTCGAGATCGTGGGCCATACCGACGCGCAGCCGCTGAGCGCCAAATCGCGCGAGCGCTTTGCCGACAACCATGCGCTGGGGCTGGCGCGTGCGCAGCAGGTGGCGCGCTATCTCACGCAGCGCCTTGGCCTGCCCGAATCCGCGGCAGCCGCAAGCTCCCGCGGCCCCGACGAACCCGTTGCGGCGCCCGCGTCCGATCCGGTCAACTGGCCCGCCAACCGGCGCGTGGAAGTGCGCGTGTACTGGACCGATGCGACGCCCGCCGTGGCAAGTGCGCCTGCCGCGGCGCCGGCCGACCCCGGCGTGTGCCGCACCTTCACCGCCATCGGCACCGACGATGCGCCGCTGCGCCTGAGCGTGGACGGCCAGTTGCTCGACGGCAAGGGCGCCGCGGGACCGGGCGGGGAGGGTGCCACCAGCGCCGACCGCCAGCGCTGCGTCGACGTGCAGCTCGAACGCAACCAGCTGCGCCTGCAGTACGACAACCTTTCGCAGCCGCGCCGCCTGAGCGCCGCCGCCTGGCCAACCACCGTGGTGGCCGGCGACACCGTGCGCTTTGCGGGCTACAGCAACTACCTGCTGTTCACCGCCAAGGCCGAGCTGCGCATCTTCACGGCCAACGACGTGATGCAGCGCCGCCTGCTCGCCACGCTGCCGCTTGACACCGAGATGCGCGGCGAATGGCAGGTGCCCGCGGGCCTGCTCGATCGGCTGGCCGACGGCGCGAATGGCGCCGGCGGCAAGCTCTACTACCGCTTGCGCGTGTACGACCGCCAAGGCCGGTTCGACGAGACGGACGATCTTTCGCTCACCGTGGCCGAGCGCCATGCGCCCGAGACCACCACGCCCGACCCGGCCCGTGAACTGCTGCGCGCCTACGGCCAGAACAACGTCGCCATTGCCAACATTCCGCTGGCGGCGGGCACCGTCACCGCCAGCGGCGCTGCAATTCGCCCCGGCGAAAAGGTGCGCGCGCTCGGCTTTGCGGTGCCGGTGGACGACAACGGCCGCTTCGTGTTCCAGCAGCTCGTGCCGCGCCGCGTGCAGACCGGCGAGATTGCAGTCACCGATGCGCAGGGCGCCACGCGCTCGTACCGCCGCGACTTCGACCTGCCCGCAAGCGACTGGTTCTTCGTGGGCCAGGCCGACCTGACGGTGGGCAGCAACAGCGTGAGCGGCCCGGCCGCGATCATGACCAACGACAAGAACCGCTACGGCGGTGGCGGCTGGAGCGAAGGCCGCATCGCTGGTTATGCCAAGGGCCAGCTCAACGACCGCTGGACGCTCACGGCCAGCGTCGACACCGAGGAGCGTCCGCTCAAGGACCTGTTCCGCAACCTCGACCGCAAGGACCCGACCTCGCTGTTCCGCCGCTTCGACCCCGAAGATTCGTGGACCACTTTCGGCGACGACTCCACCACCATCGAGGACGCGCCCACGCAGGGCCGCTTCTACCTGCGCGTGGACGACGGCCGCTCGCAGGCGATGTGGGGCAACTTCAAGCTCAACTTCGGCGACACCGAACTCACCCGCGTGAGCCGCGGCCTCTATGGTTTTCATGGCCGGTACCTGGGCGACGAATCGACCTCGTTCGGCGAGGCGCGCCTCAAGGTCGATACCTTCGCGGCCGAGCCGGGCACGCTGGCGGCGCGCGAAGAATTTCGCGGCACCGGCGGCTCGCTGTACTACCTGCGCAACCAGGACATCACGCGCGGCGCCGAGCGCGTGAACATCGAAATCCGCGACCGCGACTCCGGCTTCGTGCTCAAGCGCACGCAGCTGGTGCCCAGCTCCGACTACGAGATCGACTACCTGCAGGGCCGCGTGCTGCTCTCCGCGCCGCTGCCCAGCCTGTCGGACGACGGCTCGCTGGTGCGTGCCGGCGGCCTCACGGGCATGCCGACCTTCCTGGTGGTGGACTACGAATACACGCCGATCGCAAGCTCGCTCGACACGCTCGCCATTGGCGGACGCGTCTCGTGGTGGGCGAACGACCATGTGGGCGTCGGCGTGACCGCGTCGCGGCAAGACCAGATCGGCGCCGACCAGCGGCTGGCGGGCGCGGACATCACGCTGCGCAAGACCGAGAACACCTACCTCAAGGGCGAGTTCGCGCGCAGCAAGGGCCCGGGCACGGCGCAACTCGACTCGCTCGATGGCGGCTTCAGCTTCAGCGGTCGCAGCGGCGCCCTGGGCACGACACTTGGCAATGGCCCCACGGGCAATGCCAACGCATGGCGCCTCGAAGGCCAGGCGGACCTGGCCGACTTCGAGATGAAGGGCGGCGGCCGCATCAGCGCCTATGCGCAGTCGCGCGATGCCGGCTTCTCGGCACCGGGCCAGTACGCGAGCAACGCGACGCGCCAGGTGGGCCTGTCGGCCGCCGTGCCTTTCGGCGAAAAGGGCGAGGGCGGCGAGCTACGCCTGAAGGCCGACCGCCGCGACGAACGCGACGGCTACAACAGCAGCGTGCTCGACGCGCAATACGGCCTGCGCCTGTCGCCCGACTGGAAGCTGGGCCTCGGCATGCGCTACGACGACAAGACCGGCGACTCGCTCATCACCAGCCCCTCGCTGCCCAGCACGCAAGCGGTCTCCGGCGAGCGCGCCGACGCCGCCGTGCAGCTGGAATACACCGGCAACGACCGCTGGAGCCTTTACGGCTTTGCGCAGAAGACGCTGAGGCGCACCGGCACACGGCTGGACAACGACCGGCTGGGCTTTGGCGGGCGCTACCGCGTCAGCGACAAGCTCGCGCTGCGCGGCGAGCTTTCGACCGGCGACGGCGGCCTGGCAGGCAAGGCCGGTGTCGACTACCAGTTCGACGACCGTTCCAACCTCTACATGACCTATGTGGCGGACACTGGCCGCACCGACGAGAACCTCATCGGCCGCGGCGGCAGCCTGGTGACCGGCGTGCGCTCGCGCGTGGCCGATGGGCTCACCATGTTCACCGAGCACCGCCATGCCACCGGCACGCAACCCGGCCTCACGCATGCCTACGGCGTGCAGTACGCGCCCGACACGAACTGGGCGCTGGGGGTCAATTTCGAGAACGGCTGGGTCGGCGCCGAAACGCTGGGCGCCACGCGCCGCGAGGCAGTGGCGTTGACGGCCGGATACTCGAGCGAGCGCCTCAAGTACAGCGGCGGCCTCGAGTACCGCAAGGACCGCACCACGGCGGAAGCGCGCACCAGCTGGCTCGTGAAGAACTCGTTCTCGTGGAAGGTGAACGACGACGCGCGCTGGGTCGGCAAGTTCAACTGGGCCGACAGCGACAGCAGCACCGGCGCGCTGGCCGCGGCCAAGTACACGAAGGCAATGCTCGGCTACGCACTGCGCCCGGCACTGGACGACCGCCTCAACCTGCTCTTCAAGTACACCTACCTGTACGACCTCTCTTCGCCGGGCCAGGTGGTGTCGGCGGGCGGGCTCGATTCGAGCCTGGGCACCGTGTCGACCACCGGCATCGACTACCAGCAGCGCAGCCACGTGTTCGCGATCGACGCCACCTACGACATCAACGAGCGCTGGACCGTCGGCGGCAAATACGCATGGCGCCGCGGCGAACTGCGCGCGAGCCGCGACAACTCGTCGCCGTGGTTCAAGAGCTCGGCCGAACTGGCGGTGCTGCGCGTCGACTGGAAGCTGGTGCGCAACTGGGACTGGATGGTCGAGTGGCGCTCGCTGCGCGCCAAGGAGCTCAAGGACCGCAAGAGCGGCTGGGTCACGGCCGCCTACTACCACGTGAACGAGAACCTCAAGGTGGGCGTGGGCTACAACTTCACCGACTACTCCGACAACCTGACCGACATGAGCTATCGCAGCAAGGGATGGTTCCTGAACGTGCTCGGAAAATTCTGAAGCACCGGTCAAGGGAGAAACGGTGCATGCATGAACGACAGGAATTCGACCTGATCGTGCCCTTGGTGGACATCGCGGAAGCGCTTGTCCCCAGGCACTATCCGGGCGACAACCGCCAACGCTACAAGCTCTACGAGGAGTGGGCGCAAGACTTCCTTGTGGACTTTGCCGCGCGCCGCCGCGGGGCGAAGGCCCGAGGAAACCTACCGGCAGGACATCACCGACTTCGCGCTTCGCAAGGCCGCGGCATACGGGTTTGCGGCCTAGCGGGGCCCCGAGGCGCGAAGGGGTCAGCGCAGGAGGCCGGCCACCATGTTGGCCGCGCCCTGGTAATTCTGGCGTGCGTGGCGGCGCTCGAACTCGTGCAGCCGGGCGGCGAGTTCGGCATGCTTCGCGGTCGCGCCTGCTGGCAGGACCCGCGTAGCCGATGCCTGCGCCAAGGCATGCGCCAGGTCCGTGCCGATCCGCTGCGAAAGTGGCCAACCGGCACCCAGCGGCTCCAGCCGCCAGTCGGCCCAGTGATGGATCTTGAAACTGCCGTCCTCTTCGCGGTAGATGGCATTGCCGGAAAGATCGGGCAGCACCAGTTGCAGCGGCATGGCATGCACAGCTTGCAGGAGCCCGGGCCAGGCGAGCCGCAGTGTCTCGATATCGTTTGCCTGCGATGTGTCGGCGGCAGCTTGTGCGAGCGCATCGAAGCGCACCTGCAAGAGCCGCTCGGGCAGGGCGACGCGTGAACGGCGGTACCGCTCCACCAGCTCCAGCGGCGGCTCGAAGGCCATCAACTGGGTGCGCAGCGCCAAGACGCCTCGCGCGAGTTCCGCCCCGTCGATCCGGCGTGCCCGCGGGTTCCAGCGCATCGCGTGGCAGGCATAGCCGCCCACGCGCATGCTGCCCAGCCATTCGAAAGCCGGCAACCCCGCAGTGCCACCGCCCAGAAGATCGGCTTCCTGCTGGGCCGCAGCATCGCGCGCATGATCGAAGAGCTTGAAGAGAAAGCCCTGTTGCACGGCGCCGTCGGCATCGAGCACTTTCACGAACAGCGCCTTGATGTTGCCGGCGGCCATGGTGCGGGTTTGCACATCCAGCCGCCTGCCGTCGAGGTGCAGGTCGAGCGAAACACCGAGCTGCCTGCCGAGCAGGTCGAGCATCCATTCTTCGCGGCGCACCGGCTCCAGCAACTCGTCGAACGGGCTGCGAACCGCCGCCGGTGCCTGCCACTGCACATCGGGCAAAAACAGGGCGCGGACCTGGCTGCGCTGCCTGTCGAGCGCAGCCAGATGAAGCACCGCCTGGGCAATCTGCTGCAGTGCCTGCCGCAAGAGAATCAATGCCACCAGCACCTGCTGCAGGGGCGGGAGGGCGTCGCGCCAGTATTGCCAGACGATGTAGGCCAGCGCGCAGAAGAATCCTCCTTGCACGAACCCGCCCATGAACCGGTTCAGCGAGCTGCGCAATGCGTGCGCCAGCTGTGGCCGCCATGCGGTCGAGGCGTGCAATGCCAGCGGCACCAGCCCGCACCACAGCAGGCAGACCAGCAGCAGCGGAGGATGGAGAACCGCCAGCGCCACCATGGCCACGGCCGCAAAAACCACGGCGGCAATGCTGCGCAGCAAGCGTTGGTAGGCCTGCCTGGCGGTCTTCGACTGGTTGTTGAACAGCCCTGTCTTTTCGCTGGCCCGCCACTGCCGCCGTGCACCGCGCTCGCAGAGCCAGTCGATCAGCTTCTCGGCCGCAAGGTGCAGCACGTAGGCCGCCACGATGGCTCCCCCGATGAGCAGCACCTGGGTTTTCTGCGGCAGCGCCGTGATGGCGTGCGGCACAAGCGTGGGCACATACGGCCCGGCCAGCATGACCACGAGCTTCCACGGCAGCCACAGCGTGAGCAGCACACCCAGCTGCGATGCCAGCACCGCTCCCACCACCAGGACCACATGGCCCGGCGTGTGGGCCATCAACGCGCGATAGACCGGCAGGCAACTGCGAATGGCGCCCATGCCGGTCAATGCAATGCCGACTGCAGCGCCAGGAAGGCGTCCATCTCCGCGGTGGCGGCGGTGCCCGAGCGCCTGGCCTGCGCACGCACCACCTGCAGCACCTCCCGGAAGATCTCGGCGTCATGCGCGGGGAGCGCTGGTCTTCTTCCTTCCAGCCGAAGGCAGGCCAGCCGTTGCGCGCCGAGACCTGCCGGTCCAGCGGACCGAGCGCCTCGAACAGCGCCTTCATGAAGGCAGCGCCGCGCAGCAGGTCGTCATGGATGACCGGGCTGCCGTCGACATAAGTGCTCCGTGCCAGGTCGGCCGGGAGCTTGAGGCGGCCATCGCGGTCCAGCAGCGCGGCAACGCGGTTCCACATGGCGCTGGCCTCGTAGGTTTCGGCAAACACCTGCGCCTGGAGGGCCTGCAAGGTGCCGGGCAGCGGCCGCTCGGGCCCCATACCCGGGCGCAAGGCGTACTCGGCCCAGCGCGCGGTGCCCTCCAGGAACCAGCGCGCCTTGAACATCGTGTAGCCGTACTGGTACTGGTGGAAGAGCTCGTGCACCGGCGTCACGTTCTGGTTCGAATGGCTGTTCAGCAGGTCGATGCGCAGTGCGCAGTGCCCTTTGGGGCCGTCGGTTCCCAGGCGGTAGTTCGTCGCTTCGTCGTAGGAGCGGCCGTTGCCTTTTTCCATCTTGAACAGGAAGACGTCGATCGACGCGGTGTGCGCATTGCGCGCCTGCCGCATCGGATGCGTGAGCCCCATCACCTCGGAAAAGATGCGCCGCCCCGCCACGAGCTGCGTGGCCACGTCGTCGACCTTGTCGGGCACGCCGTTGCGGTTGGCGTCGCGGGCGTCGGGCAGCGCATGCTCGCCGTGCAGTGTGTAGAAGATGCGGAACTCGTCGCGCACATGGCTGCGATCCAGGCGCGGAAGATTTGCCTTGCGCGCCGTTCCGCATTCTTGCGCCGCCGAAGGAAGAGCGGTGGCGATCATGCAGCCGACGAAGAGAAGAGCCGCTTTCCATAAGCCGTGCCGCTGACCGTATGGCGCAGGCACGGCATCTCGCGAGTGTTTCATGGCGCTTCCCTTGGCGGTACTTCGGGTGGACCGTGGCTCTTCCATCGCCGCGGCCAGCGTGGCCGCGCGCCAGTATGCCATTGGCGAGAATGGCGGCGCGTCCGGTGCTTGCCTGCCTGCACTACGCCAGCGCGACCGCCTCCATCTCGACCTTGAACCCGAAGTGCAGCGGCCCCGTCGGCACGATGGCACGGGCCGGCCGCGCATCGCCGGCCCACTCCGCGTAGAGGGTGTTGAAGGCCGGCCAGTTCTCGATGGCGTCAAGGTAGACGCGAACCTGCACCAGGCGATCGATGCTGCTACCAGCCGCGACCAATGCAGCCTTCAGGTTGTCGAGCACCTGGCGCGTCTGTTCTTCGAACGAGGCCTCGGCCAGCTTGGTGCCGCCGGGCGCAATGGGCAGTTGGCCGGAAACGAAGACGAAGCCGTTGGCCACGGTGGCGTGGCTGTAGTGCCCGCCCGGTGCGGCCAGGCCTTCGGGCGCGATGTGTTGAGCGGTGCTTGTCATGCGCTTCTTTCTCACCAGCCGTGGAACCGGCTCCAGGTTGCGAGTGTTCCATCTTGCGCCAGCGCGTGGTACTGCGGAAACTGCGCGCCGGTGGCGCAGGCGTGGTTGGGCAGTATGCGAAGTTGCGTGCCGATGGGAAAGCGCGTCGCAATGTCCGTGTCGGGCGTGCCTTCGCGCGACAGGATGCCGTGCTCCTGGTTGGCGCCGCTCAGCACATAGCCTTCGATCGGCTCACCGTCGACCCCGCAGACCTGGCCGTAGCCGTAGTCGCGCTTCTGCTTCTGCGTGCCGCGGTCGCGGCTCATCGCCATCCAGCCCGCATCGACGATCGCCCAGCCCTTGTCCGGCTGGTGGCCGATCACCGTCGTGAGTACGCTCAGCGCAATGTCCGAAGTGGTGCAGACGCCGATGTTCTTCATCACCAGGTCGAAGAACACATACACGCCGGCACGCACTTCGGTCACGCCGTCGAGTTGTTGCGCATGCAGCGCAGTAGGCGTGGAGCCGACGCTGACCACCGGGCAGGGCAGGCCCGCGGCGCGCAGGCGCTCGGCCGCGTGCACGCAGCCCGCGCGCTCCTGCTCGGCCATGGCGGCCAATGCTTCGGGCGTGTCGAGCTCGTAGCTGGAGCCCGCATGCGTGAGCACGCCACCGAGCCGCATGCCGCCCGCGTGCAAGGCGCTTCCTGCTTCGAGCAGCGCCGCTTCGTCGGGCTTGATGCCGGAGCGGTGGCCGTCGGTATCGATCTCGATCCACACCTCGAACACCTCGCCATGCGCGCGGCCGAACTCGGCAATTGCGGCCGCCGAAAGCGGGCTGTCCGTGATGATCTTCAGGTCGCAGCCCTTGCGGCGCAGCGCGAGCGCCTGCGGCAGCCGGTGCTGCGCCATGCCGACCGCATAGAGGATGTCCGTGATGCCGTCGGCAAAAAACTGTTCCGCCTCCTTGAGCGTGGAAACGGTGATGCCCTGCGCACCCGCGGCCAGCTGGGCGCGCACGACCGGCGTGCATTTGGTGGTCTTCACATGCGGGCGAAACCGCGTGGACAACGCGTTCATGTGCGCCTGCATCCGGTCGATGTTGTGCTGCATGCGCGGCAGGTCGATGAGGGCGGCCGGCGTGTCGAGCGTGGCCAGGTGCGAAGGTGTGTTCATGGGCCTGACTGTAGTCATCCGAGGGGCGTGCGTGGTTTAATGAAACTACAACTATCGTTAAGCCCAGCTGAATGCTCCGCATCGAAGACCTGCAACTTGCCGCGGCGCTCGCGCAGGCGCCTTCGCTGAGTGCCGCGGCGCGCGCGTTGAACGTCACGCCGCCCGCGCTGTCGATGCGGCTGCGCAAGCTGGAAGCCACCCTGGATGTGGCTCTGGCGGTTCGCACCGCAAGGCGCCTGAGCCTGACGCCGGAGGGCGAGCGCTTTGCGCGCGAGGCGGCGACGTTGCTGGCCGGGCTCGAGGCGTTGCCGCAATCGTTCCAGCGCAACGACCGCCGCTTGACCGGCACGCTGCGCATCGCGGCGCCCTTCGGTTATGGAAGGCAGCGCATCGCGCCGATGCTCGCGCGCTTTGCGCGGCTGCATCCCTCGCTGGGCCTTCAGCTCGACCTGAGGGAAACGCCGTGGCCCGACAGGCACGATTCGGATGTGGTGATTCACATCGGCACGGTGCGCGATTCGTCGTGGGTTGCGCGCACGCTCGCCTTCAATGAGCGCTGGCTGTGCGCGAGCCCGGGTTACCTGCGCACGCACGGAACGCCCAGCGAGCCGCGCGACCTGCTGAGGCATTGTTGCATCAGCATCCGCGAGAACGAGGAAGACGTGACGCTGTGGCATTTCCAGCGGCCCGCTGCGAAGGCGACGGGAAAGGCAAAGGTGCTCGATGCCACGCGACGGCAGAAGCCGCGCGAGACCGTGCGCATCGTGCCCAGCTACACCTCGAACGACGGCACCGTGGCGCGCGAGTGGGCCGAGCAGGGCCTTGGCCTGGTGCTGCGCTCCGAGTGGGATGCCGCGGAGTCGATTGCCCGTGGAACCCTTGTGCGGGTGCTGCCCGACTGGGCGCTCGATAGTGCGCCCGTGACGGCGCTGGTCCCCACGCGGCAGGGCCGCACGGCGCGCGTCCAGGCGCTGCTTCAGTTCTTTGAGGAATCGCTCGGAAAACTGCCGGCTCAGCGGCGCTGAGAGATCCGGCTGCAGGCAACCGGCATGTCCTGATCAGCTCGCCAGCTGCGCCTGCAGTTCGGCGACCTGCTTGCGCAAGGCGTCGTTCTCGGCCGTGAGTTCTGCCACGCGCTGCTCCAGCAGCAGCAGGAGCGCGTCGGCCTTTGCCGGCTGGTCGGCCATATTCGATTCAGCCGACTCAGCAGCCTCGGCCGCTTCCTCGCGCGGCTTGCGCTTGGCTTCGCGAACCCGCTTGGCGGCCTGCTTGAGTTCGTCCTTGCCCGCGTTTGCCGCGGAAACCTGTTCTTCGGCGGGCAGGCTGGCCACCGCCGCCGCGGTGTTGATGGAAATGACGCCCGACTTCACGGCTGCGACCAATTCGGGCGCGGCCTGTTTCTGGATCTTCTCGATCATCACCACCTGGTTGCTGCTGAGCCGCGCTGCGCGTGCAATGGCTTCGCGGCTGCTCAGCGGTGCGGGAGGGGGCAGGGCAGGGGTGTCGTCAGCGGACGTTCCGGCGGCGGGTGGGTCGGCATCGAACGGCGCCCCGTCGTCGGACGGCGCGGTGTCGGCCATTGCGCGTGCGCGGCGTTCGTCGACGATGTCCTTCTTTCGCAGTGCCAGCACGCCGCGAAGAAAGTCGGAGATGCTGCGCCGGCCCAGGTGCTGGTCGATCATCCAGAGGTGCACGTCCTCGATGGTCTTGAAGCGCGTGTTCTGCACCGTTTGAAAAGGCAGGCCGTGCTTCTGGCAAATGCCGTAGCGGTTGTGGCCGTCCACCAGCACGTCGCCCCACAGCACCAGCGCATCGCGGCAGCCCTCGGTGAGGATGCTGCGCTCCAGCGCCTCGTGCTCCTCCGGAGTCAATGGATCTATATAGGCTTTGAGTTCTTCGTTGACGACGATGTTCATGAGGCAGGGATCGGGGAAAGGGGCGGAATTCTAGTTGGCGGCTGCACGCGATCATCTGGCTGTCATGCAAGCGGCCCACCATCGCCGAACGTTTGGTTGCGCTAAATCCGGCGCGCGGCTGTCTCGCTTTGGTGCGCTCGAACGTCTACTGGGTATGGAGCATGAAGGGATCGGGAAATGGGGCATTTTTGTATCCACAAGTAGTAATAATTCTCATTTGTATTGAGCACTTCAGGAGTACCTCCCTCATGTTCATGTGTCTTCAACCTCGTCAACGTTCTTTCGCGCCGTTTGCGCTGCGCCTCGCATGATGAGAGAGCCCATCGACATGGCGTTGCCTCTTTCCGAGCCCACGCTCGCCGAAGTCTTTATCGCGAACCGTCCGCAGCTTTTGCGCGTGGCACGGCGGATCGTGCGCACCGCGGAACTCGCCGACGACGTGCTGCAGGACGCCTACCTGAAGATCACCGACGGCCCCTGCGTGCGCAAGGCCGACAGGCCGATCGGCTATTGCTGCCAGGTGGTGCGCAACGTGGCGCTCGACTGCTGCCGGCGGCATACCGTGGAAGCCAACTACCGAACCTTCGACGTCGATGTCGAGGCGCTGGACGTGGCGGGCCCGCCTTCGCCCGATCGCCTGATGCGCGAGCGCCAGGCCATTCACGCGATCGACAAGGTGCTGGCCGCACTGCCCGCGCGAACGCGCCTGGTGTTCGAGCTCTATCGCCTCGAAGGCCTCACACAGCGCGAAATCGCATTGCGCCTGGGTTGCGCGCTCGGGCTGGTGAACGGGTTGATCGCCGAGGCGGCACAAGCGATCAAGGAATGCGGCCGGCTGCTCGACGACGATTGAGCCCTGGGCATTCGACGCCCTGAAGGCGTGCGAGATTGGTGTAAGGTAAAAGCCTTAGCGCCGATGCATTGTGCTGCCGCGCAATGCCACACATCTTCACGCACATGACACAAGAACAGGACGATCCCATCTGGAACGCCGCATGGCAATGGGTGCAGCGCGAGTACGACCGCGAGAGCTTCGATGCCGCTGCGCGCAGCGAGATGACTGCCTGGCTTCTTGCAGACCCCCTGCATCGCAAGGCCTACGACAAGGCGGCCCGCCTGTGGCTGCTCGCGGGCCTTGTACCGCCTGAGTCTCCGCCTGCTTCTCCCCCTGCTTCTTCGGAGTGAACAGATCGCGTCCTGAAACGTCTTGTTGAACAGAGGAGCGAACAGAAGGCCCGCCGGGCCTCCTGATCGCCAGAACCTGTTCAACCGCATAAGGACGCATCCATGTCGACGAGCTGCTTCGATCGCGAAGACGAGACCTTCATTGTTCTGGTCAACCACGAAGACCAGTATTCCATCTGGCCCCACTGGAAGGCCGTGCCAAAGGGATGGACTGCGGTCGAGGGCATCAAGGGCGACAAGAAGACCGCGCTTGCCTATGTCGAAGAAGCCTGGACCGACATGCGGCCCCGGTCGCTGCGCGAATGGATGGCGCGGCAAGAACAAAACCCGACCACCGAACCTGCGGCCGGTTGACGCGCGTGGAGACGAGCGTCTCGCTGTTGTGCCTGCCGTGCGCGGGTGCCAGCGCCACGATGTACCTGCGCTGGCGCCGCCTGCTGCCGAGCTGGATCCGCGTCGTGCCGGTGGAGTTGCCCGGCCGTGGGAGCCGTTCGGCCGAAAGCGCGCTCCGCGATTTCGACAGCCTCGTTGCGCAGGTCTGCGCGGAGCAGGCCGACGCCATGCGCGGCAACTTCGCGATCTTCGGCCACAGCATGGGTGCGCTGCTGGCCTACGGCATCGCATGCCGGCTGCGCGCGATGGGGCGCGAATTGCCCGTGGCGCTGCTTGCCTCGGGCAGCTCTGCGCCGAGCCGGCGTGACCCTGCGCGCTTTGCCGGAAAGACCGACGACGCGTCGCTGATTGCCGACCTGCGCAAGCAGGGCGGAACGCCCGAAGAAGTGTTTGCCAGCGCGGAGTTGATGCGCATCACCCTCGACGTGCTCGGTGCCGACTACCGCGTGTGCGAAGGCTTTCGCCATGCGGACGAAGCGCCGCTGCCGGTGCCGCTGCATGTGTTTGCGGGTCATCACGACGACATCGAAGCCGAGCGCATTCACGCCTGGTCGGCCGAGGCGGGCGGCGTCTTCACGCTCGAGTGGTTCGACGGCGGCCACTTCTTCATCCGGCAGCAAGAGGCGGCCTTTCTGGCTGCGCTCTCGCAGCGCCTCGGTCAGGCCGTCGCGGGAGATCGCCATGCGACTCATGCCCTGGCCTGATCCGTTGGCCGAGGGCATCGAGGTCTATCGCCTCGACTTCGACCTGGCCGCCGAGCCTGAGGCGGCGCGGCAACTGCTGACCCCCGCCGAGCGCGCCAAGGCCGACAGGTTCGCAAGAACCGCCGACCGGGTGCGCTTCACGGAAAGCCGCGCTGCGCTCCGAAGCCTGCTTGCGAAGCACGTGGGCTGCGAGCCCGCCGAAGTGCCGCTCGCATCGAGCGCGCACGGCAAACCGCTTATCGAGCTCGCAGCCGGTGCTGCGCCGCCGTTCAATATCTCGCATTCGGGTGCTCACGCGCTCATCGCTCTGGGCGATGCGCGGACGGTGAGCGAGGTGGGTGTCGACATCGAAGAGTGCAGGGCCGAAGTCGACATGGAGGCTATCGCATCGCTGGCTTTCAGCGATCGCGAATTCAATGAAGTGCGCAATGCCGCCGATCGGCCGCGCGCGCTCTACAGCCGTTGGGTCGCGAAGGAGGCGGTGCTGAAGGCCGTCGGCGTTGGCGTGGCCGAGCACCTGAAATCCATCGGCATCCACTTTGATGCGGAGGGGCGGATCGCCCTCGAATCTGCTGTTCCCGGATGGACAAATTTTCAAGCCGTGGCGCTCCAGGCGCCGCCCGGCTATGCAGCCGCCCTCGCGTGGCGCGCAAAGGAATCGACATGACTGAAATGCCGCAAAAGGCAAACACGCTGCCGAAGAATTTCGTGACGCATTTGCGCACGCTCGCGAGCACGCGGCCGGACGACATCTGGCTGACCGTGGCCGGCACGGTGAACGGCGAATTGCATGAAGAGCCGATCAGCTATGGCGTGTTCGAGCGCCGCGTGCGCGCACTTGCGGCGCGGCTCCAGCAGCAGCTGGCCAAGGGTGAGCGCGCGCTCATCATGCTCGACAACGGCGACCACTACGCGGTGTGCATGCTGGCCTGCTTCTACAGCGGCGTGATCGCGGTGCCGGTGTTCCCGCCCGAGTCGATGCGGCCCCAGCATCTTGCGCGGCTCACCGGCATTGCCGCGGATTCGCAGGCCCGCTGCGTGCTGACCTCGACCGCCATTTCGCACGCGATGAATGCAGCCAGCGAATTTGCCGATGCGCAAATCATCGCTGTCGATGCGGTGGACGCGGCGCTCGCCGATGAATGGACACCCTTCGACCCCGCCGACGGCGATATTGCGTTCCTGCAATACACCTCGGGCTCGACCTCTGCGCCCAAGGGCGTGATGGTGACGCACGGCAACCTCATTGCCAACGAAATCGCCATGACGCACGGCATGGACGTGAGGCCGGGAGACAAGTTCGTCTGCTGGGCGCCGCTGTATCACGACATGGGGTTGATCGGCGGGCTGCTCCTGCCGCTCTTCAACGGCATTCCGCTGGTGCTCACTTCGCCAGGGTACTTTCTCGAGCGCCCGGTGCGATGGCTCGAGCTTATCTCGCGCCACCGCGCCACCCACAGCGGCGGGCCCGACTTTTCGTTTCGCCTGTGCCTGGAACGCGTGAACGATGCGCGGCTTGCGCAGCTGGATCTTTCGAGTTGGCGCGTGGCCTACACGGGCGCGGAGCCGGTGCGCGCGGATACCGAGATGGAGTTCATCGAACGCTTCGCGCCCGCGGGATTCGACCCCGGCGCGGCCTATCCTTGCTACGGCCTTGCGGAAGGCACCCTGTACGTGACCGGGAGCGTGCGCGGCGGCGGCATGGTGACACGCACCTTCTCTTCCGATGCCCTGGCACAAGGAGCCGGCATGCCGGCCGGCGAAGGCACCGTGCTGGTCGGCTGCGGCGTGGCGGCGCCGGGCCATTGCGTCGAGATCGTCGATGTAGAAACGCTCTCGCCCGCGGCACCTGGAAGGATCGGTGAGATCTGGACCAGCGGCCCGAGCATCTGCCTGGGCTACTGGGGCAAGGAGCGCGAAACGCGCGAAACCTTCGTGGAGCGTGACGGCGATCGCTGGCTGCGCACCGGCGACCTCGGCTTCATGCACGAGGGCCAGCTCTACGTCACGGGGCGGATCAAGGACCTGATCATCGTCCGCGGCCACAACATCTATCCGCAAGATATCGAGCGGCTCATAGAAGCCGAGGTCGACGCGGTGCGCAAGAGCCGCGTCGCCGTCTTTGCGGTGCAGGGCGCGGACGGCGAAGGTATCGGCGTCGCGGCCGAAGTGTCCCGCAGCATGCAGAAGCTGGTGCCGCCGCAGGCGCTGGTCGATGCGCTGGGCGCCGCGGTCAGCGAAGTGTTCGGCGAACCTCTGTCGGTGGTGCTGCTGCTCAACCCGGGCGGCCTGCCCAAGACCACCAGCGGCAAGCTGCAGCGCAGCGCGTGCCGCGCGGGCTGGAAGGACGGCACGGCCGATGCCTACGCCGTTTACCAGTTCGGAGTCTTCGTGCGAGGCGGCCCCGCCGAAGCAGCCATCGAAGCGCCGCTCGACGAGGTCGAAATGGCGCTCGCCGCCATCTGGCGGGAGGTCTGGAAGCATGGCGACGATCGCCCGCTCGGGCGCGATGCGCACTTTTTCAACCGGGGCGGGAGCTCGCTCACCGCCACGCAGGCAGCATCGCGCATCTCGGCGCATTGGCAGATCGATTTTCCGGCGCGAATGCTGTTCGAGCAGCCGCGCCTGCAGGCGTGCGCAGCGGCCATTCGCCAACTGCAGGCGCAGGGCCTGCGCCCGAAGCACGCGCCGCTGCCTGTGCTTTCGGCAGAGCGCCGGCTGTTGCCGATGCCGCTTTCGCACGCACAAGAGCGCCAGTGGTTCCTTTGGCGGATGGACCCGCAAAGTGCGGCGTACCACGTGAGCGGTGCGCTTCGCCTCACGGGAGCGCTCAACGCCGATGCCTTGCGCGCCGCGGCGGACGACCTCGTTGCACGCCACGAATCGCTGCGCACGGTGTTCAGCGCCGCGGCCGACGGCAACCCGGAGCAATGGATAAGACCTGCCGGTGAGTTGCCGATGACGCTCCTCGACTTGCGCCGCCTCGATGCCGGCGAGCGCGACCGGCAACTGGCGGAACAAACACGGCGCCTCAAGGCCGAGCCCTTCGACCTGACGCAGGGCCCGCTGCTGCGCGCTGCGCTGATCCGCACTGCCGACGAGACCCATGTGCTCGCAGTGGTGATGCACCACATCGTTTCCGACGGCGCCTCGATGCAGTTGCTCATCGATGAGCTGGCCGCGGGCTATGCCGCGCATCTGGGTACAGAAGAGCCCAGGCGCCTGCCCGCGCCGCGTATTCAGTATGCGGACTACGCACTCTGGCAGCGCGACTGGCTTGCGACCGGCGAGGGCGAACGGCAGCTGGCCTGGTGGCGCGCGCAGCTCGGCGACGCGCATGAAGTGCTGGACCTGCGCACCGACCATCCGCGCAGGCCGCAGGCCGGCTACAGCGCCGCGCGGCATGCCTTCGAGTTGCCGGGCAGCCTGCTGGCCAAGCTGCGCGGCCTGGCCGATGCGCAGGGCGCCACGCTTTTCATGGTGCTGCTCGCGGGCTTCCAGTCGCTGCTGCACCGTTACACGGGGCAGCAGGACATCCGCATCGGCGCGCCGATTGCCAACCGCAACCGCATGGAAGCCGAAGGCGTGGTCGGGCTGTTCGTCAACACCCTGGTGCTGCGCAATTCCATTCACGACCGCCTGAGCGCATCGCGCGTGCTGGCGCAGGCCCGCGAGGCCGTGCTGGGCGCGCAGGCCAACCAGGACCTGCCTTTCGAGCAGCTGGTGCAGGCGCTGCAACCCGAACGCAGCCTGAGCCAGACGCCCTTGTTCCAGGTGATGTTCAATCACCTGTTCGAAGACTTCCGCGCATTCTCGAAACTGCCCGGCGTCACGGCAGAGGACCATGCATTGCCCGATCTCGCGGCCCAGTTCGATCTCACGCTCGAAGCACGCGAAAGGCCCGAAGGCCAGCTGTCGTTGTCGGTGATCTATGCGGCTGAGTTGTTCGAGCCGGACACCATCGAGCGCATGGCCGGCCACTATGTCGCCACCCTGCAGGCAATGGCCGACAACCCCGATCAGCCGGTAGGCGACATCGAGTTGCTCGGTGCACCCGAGCAGGTGCGGTTGGCGCAATGGGGTGTGAACACGCACCGCGAGCCGCAACCCGAGCCCGTGCACCGCATGATCGAGCGGCAGGCGCGAACGCAGCCCGATGCCACCGCACTGCTCTTCGCCGACGAGTCGCTGAACTTCGCCGAGCTGAACCGCCGGGCCAACCGCCTCGCGCATCGGTTGATCACGCTCGGCGTCAAGCCCGAAGTGTTGGTGGGCATTGCGATGGAGCGTTCCGTCGAGATGGTGGTGGCGATCCTCGGCGTGCTCAAGGCCGGCGGCGCCTATGTGCCGCTCGATCCGGAATACCCGGCGGAACGCCTGGCCTACATGGTGCAGGACAGCGGCATCGGGCTGCTGCTCACGCAGTGCAGCCTTGCCGATTGCGTGCCCGACCGTCGCGCATTGACCGTGCTGGAAGTCGATGCTGCCAACCTCGGCGGCGAGCCCGACAGCGATCCGCACGTTGCCCTGCACATCGAGAACCTTGCCTACGTCATCTACACCTCGGGCTCCACCGGCAAGCCCAAGGGTGCGGCCATACGCCACGGCGCGCTGCACAGCTGCATGGTGTGGATGCAGGACATGTACCGGCTGACGCGCGATGACACCGTGCTGCACAAGGCGCCGTTCGGCTTCGACGTGTCGGTGTGGGAGCTGTTCTGGCCGATGACCTCCGGCGCGCGGCTGGTGGTGGCCAACCCCGGCGACCATCGCGACCCGTCCCGGCTGGTCGAACTGATCCAGCGCCACCAGGTCACTACGCTCAACTTCGTGCCGTCGATGCTGCAGGCCTTTTTGGCGCACGAGGGCATCGAAGCCAGCACGCGCCTGCGCCACATCATCTGCGGCGGCGAGGCGATGCCGGCCGAAACGCAGAAGGAAACGCTTGAGCGCTTGCACGGCGCGGGCCTGCAAAACCTCTACGGCCCGACCGAGACCACCATCCATGTCACGCACTGGGCCTGCCGCAATGATGGCCAGAGCCAGGTACCCATCGGCCGGCCGATCAGCCACACCAGCACCCATGTGCTGGATGCCAGCCTGAACCTCGTGCCGCAGGGCGTTGCAGGCGAGCTGTACCTGGGCGGCATCAGCCTGGCCCGGGGCTACCTGAAGCGGGCCGGCTTGAGTGCGGAGCGCTTCGTGGCCGATCCCTTCGACAGCGAAGGCGGCGGAAGGCTCTACCGCACCGGCGATCTCGTGCGATGGAACGCCGAAGGGCAGCTGGAGTACCTCGGCCGCATCGACCATCAGGTGAAGATCCGCGGCTTGCGCATCGAACTCGGCGAGATCGAGGCACAGCTTCTCGCGCAGCCTGCCGTGCGCGAAGCCGTGGTCGTGGCGAAGGAAGGCCCGGCCGGCTTGCGCCTCGTGGCTTACCTCGCGGCGCATGCGGATCACATCATCGACACCGCCGCGCTCAAGGAGCGCCTTGCACAGGTGCTGCCCGACTACATGGTCCCGCGTGCCTTCGCGGTGCTCGACAGCCTGCCGCTCAACGCCAACGGCAAGGTCGATCGCAAGGCGCTGCCGGAGCCTGTGTTCGCCAGCGAGCTGGCCTATGAAGCACCGCAAGGCCAGGTGGCGCAGACCTTGGCTGGCGTGTGGTCCGAGGTGCTGAAGATCGGGCAGGTCGGGCAGCACGACAACTTCTTCGATCTCGGCGGCCATTCGCTGCTGTTGATTCGCGCGCATCGCCTGCTGGAAGACCGGCTGCAGATTGCAATTCCGGTTGTCAACCTTTTCAAGTACCCCACCATCGAATCGCTCGCCCGTTGGATCGAGCAGGCACCGGCCGGTGCCGCGTCGTCCGCGGCCGCTGCCGCAGCTGGCGACGACAGGGCGCTGCGCCAACGCGCCGCCATGCTTCAACGCCGCAAGGCCACAGAGAGAGTCAACTGATGTCTGCCTTTCAAGAACTCTCCGAAGCTACAGGCATCGAGATCGCCATCGTCGGCATGGCCGGTCGCTTTCCGGGCGCCGACGATGTGGATGCTTTCTGGCGCAACGTGCAGGGCGGTGTGGAGTCGGTGTCCCGCTTCACGGACGATGAGTTGCGAGCGCGCGGCGTGCCGCAGACCCTGCTGGACGACCCCGAGTACGTGAAGGCCGGCGTCAAGTTCGACGGCGTGGACCAGTTCGACGCCGGCTTCTTCGGCTACACGCCGCGCGAAGCCGAGACTCTCGATCCGCAGCAGCGCATCTTCCTGGAATGCGCCTGGGCGTCGCTCGAGCACGCAGGCTGCGACACCGCGCGCTGGCCCGGCAAGGTCGGCGTGTATGCGGGCGAGGGCACCAACCTGTACCTCATCCGCAACCTGCTTCCGTCGTTCGGCCTTGGCGCGGAGAGCGGCATTGCTGACCTGCTGGGGCTGATGAACGGCAACTCCGGCGGGTCGCTCTGCACGCGCGTGGCCTACAAGCTCGACCTGCGCGGCCCCGCGGTTACCGTGCAGACCGCCTGCTCGACATCGCTTGTCGCAGTACACACCGCGTGCCAGGCCCTGCTGGGCCACGATTGCGACATGGCCTTGGCCGGCGGCGTGTGGCTCAACCTGCTGCAAGAAGGCGGCTATCGCTACCAGTCCGGCGCCATCCTTTCGCCCGACGGCCACTGCCGCGCCTTCGACGCAAAAGCCGCGGGCACGCTCATCGGCAGCGGCGCGGGCGTGGTGGTGCTCAAGCGGCTGGACGATGCGCTTCGCGACGGCGACACCATCCATGCGGTGATCAAGGGCTCGGCCGCCAACAACGACGGCGCGGGCAAGGTGGGCTTTACAGCGCCCAGCGTGGACGGGCAGGCCGAAGTCATTCGCGCGGCCCAGCTCATCGCCGGCGTGGCGGCAGACACCATCGGCTATGTGGAAGCGCACGGCACCGGCACCACGCTGGGCGACCCGATCGAGATGGCCGCACTGACCCAGGCGTTTCGCGCCGATACCGAGCGGCGCGGCTTCTGCGCCATAGGCTCGGTAAAGACCAACATCGGCCACCTCGACGCGGCCGCCGGCGTGGCAGGGCTCATCAAGGCGGCGATGGCGCTCAAGCACCGCGTGCTGCCGCCAAGCCTCAATTTCGAACGGCCCAATCCGCAGATCGATTTCGCGGCTAGCCCGTTCTACGTGAACACCGAAGCGCGCGCCTGGGCCGAGGGCCGCGTGCCGCGCCGTGCGGGCGTGAGCTCCTTCGGCATTGGCGGCACCAACGTGCACGTGGTGCTCGAAGAAGCGCCGGCCGTCGCAGCGAATGCGGCAAGGGCGCCGGCCTGGCAGGTCCTGCCCCTGTCGGCAAAAAATGAAACGGCGTTGGCGCAAGGCCGAACGCAACTTGCGGCGCACCTGCAGGCACAGCCCGCACTGGCCTTGCACGACGTGGCGCACACCTTGCAAACCGGGCGCCGCACCTTCGCATGGCGCAGCGCCGTGGTCGCAAGCGATACGCAGATGGCCGCGCAAATGCTGTCTTCGCCAGGCGGCACGTTCCGCAAGGCACCGGCCACCGCGCCCGAGGTGGTGTTTCTCTTTCCGGGCAGCGGCAGCCAGCATGCCTTCATGGGCGCTGCGCTCCACAGCGAAAGCGCCGTGTTCCGCGTGGCACTCGATCGCTGCATCGACTTGCTGCGCACGCAGGGCGGCATCGACCTGCAGCCGCTGCTCTTCGCGGCAGCGGATGAAGAAGCATCGGCGAACGAGCGCCTGTTCCACATCGAGGTCGCGCAGCCCGCGCTTTTTGCCGTCGAATATGCACTGGCGCAATGGTGGCTGCACTGCGGCGTGAAGCCCGCGCTGATGATGGGGCACAGCCTTGGCGAATACGTCGCAGCTTGCGTGGCCGGCGTGTTCTCGCTGGAAGATGCGCTGCGCATCGTCGCGCAGCGTGCGCGCCTTGTGCAGGCGTTGCCGGCCGGTGCCATGCTCTCGGTGCCGCTGGCCGAATCCGCGCTCGCGCCTTTCCTCGAGATGGGGTGCGACCTTGCGGCGGTGAACGGAGAGCAGCTCTGCGTGCTGGCGGGCACGCCCGAAGCCATTGCGCGCGCGGAGGAAGAACTGCGCGCGCGCCAGCATTCGGCGCGCCGCCTGCATGTTGCCGTGGCGTTCCATTCGCGGCTCGTCGATCCGGCCGTCGCCGCACTGGAACAGCTGATTGCATCGGTGCCGCGCCATGCACCGCGCATTCCGTTCATCTCCAACCTCACCGGCCTGCCGATCACCGCACAAGAGGCCACCAGCCCCGCGTACTGGGGCAGGCATCTGCGCAACACGGTTCGCTTTTCCGAAGGCCTGGGCCATATCTTCAGCAAGCCCGGACGTGCGGTGCTCGAAGTCGGCCCCGGCGAAACGCTGGCCGGGCTCGCCCGCCAGCATCCGGGCGCCAGCGCAGCCGCAGGCATCTGGGCCAGCCAGGCCCATGCGCAGCAGACCGCGCGCAACAGCCAGCAATTAGCAAATGCGGTTGCGGGCCTGTGGACGGCCGGAGTCGACATCGACTGGGCTGCGAACCAGGAGGGCGGCCAACGCCGCCGCCTGCCTCTGCCGACCTATGCCTTCCAGCGCCAGCGCTACTGGGTGGAGCCGGGCAAGACCGCACCGCCTTCTTCGCCAAGCGCAGACGCCGACATTCTTTATGCACCCCACTGGCAGCGAAGCACACCGCCAGCGCCCTCCGAAAAACCTGCGGAGCGAACAGGCAGCACGCTCATCCTGGGCGATGCCGACAGCTTCACCGACCGGCTCGCACGCACGCTGCGCGAGCGCGGCGAACAGGTGGTGCTGGCATTGCGAGGCCCGCGCTTCGCGCGCACCGCGCCGCGGCAATACACCCTGCGGCAAACCGAGCGCGCCGACCATGAAGCGCTGCTGCGCGAAGTGGAAGCCGAGGCAGGCCCGGTGCGGCACATCCACCATCTGTGGAGCCTTGACGGCGGCCGGCCCGCGCCGCCGCATGCGGACGCTTTGGAGAATGGCTACTTCAGCCTGCTCGCGCTCGTGCATGCGTTCGACGCCCTGGGCTTGCCGGGCCGTGCTCCAACGGCTCTGACCATCGTCACCGATGGCCTGGAGGACGTCTCCGGCACCGAGGCGCTGGTGCCCGCGAAGGCAACCCTGCTGGGCATCGCCAAGGTCATGGGCCAGGAATATCCGTCGGTCTCCTGCCGCGTGATCGACGTGGTGGTGCCCGCATCGGAAAGCGCGGCCGAAAGCGATCTGGCGCGCCGCGTCGCCGACGAGGCGGTGTCTGCGCAAGACGATTTCGTGGTGGCCTATCGCGGGCCCCACCGTTGGCTCAAGAGCTACGAGCCGTTGCCCAAGCAGGCCGCCACGCAGCGCTTGCGCGAAGGCGGTGTGTACCTCATCACCGGCGGAATGGGCGGTGTCGGTCTTGCGCTCGCGCGGCACCTGAGCCGCGCATGGAAGGCACGCCTCGTGCTGCTCGGCCGCACGCCGCTGCCCGCGCGCGGCGACTGGGAGCGCATTGCCGCATCGTCCGGTGAGCCCGCTGCACTGCGGCGCAAGCTGCGGCAGCTGATCGAACTCGAAACGACGGGCGCGCAGGTGCTGACGGTCACGGCGGACGTGACCGATGCCGCGCAGCTGCGCGATGCCCTCGCGGCGGCGCATGCGCGCTTCGGCGCCGTCAACGGAGTGGTTCACGCGGTGATGGACCCGGGGCTCGGCATGATCGCCCAGCGCACCCGCGCCCAGGTGGAAGCGGCGTTCGCCCCCAAGGTGGCGGGCACGCGCGAGCTGCTTGCAGCCCTGCGCGAAGAGCCGCTGGACTTCGTGCTCTTCTGTTCTTCCATTGCCAAGCTCGCCGGCGGGCTGGGCCGCAGCGACTATGCGGCTGCCAATGCCTATCTCGATGCACTGGCTGCGGCGCACCGCCGCACATCGGCGCTGCCGGTGTTTTCGGTCAACTGGGATGCATGGCGCGATGTGGGCTCAGCGGCCGACATGGACCTGCCGGAGGGCGTCGGCCTGGACGAGCGCACCGGCGTGCTCGCCTTCGAACGCATCGTCAACGGCCCCGACCTGCCGCAGACGGTGGTGTCCGTTTCGGCTCTCGCGCCGCGCCTTCGTCCGTTGGGCAACCTGCTGGATGCGGTGGAGGCCCAGGATGCAGCGGGCGCCCCATCGGTGGTATCGGTGGGCGAAGCCCGTGCCAGCCATTCACGCCCCGCGCTGCCCACCGCGTATGCCGCCCCTGAAGGCGAACTGGAAGAAGGCCTGGCTGCGCTGTGGACCGAGGCACTTGGCATCTCGCCCGTGGGCGCGCACGACAACCTGTTCGAACTCGGCGGCGATTCGCTGCTGGCCATTCGACTGCTGTCCCGCGTGCGCAAGGCTTATGGCGTCGAGCTGCAGCCTGCCGATTTCTTCAAGGCGCCGACCGTGGCCGAGCTGGCCGCATTGATCGAACTGCGGCTGATCGAAGAGATCGAGCGCGAGGCCGAGGCCACCGCAGACCCACAACCGGCAACAGACCGCATCACCGCAAGTTTTTCATCATGAGCGAGACATCTCACCTTTCCGAACGTCGCGCGCGCCTGTCGCCCGAGCAGCTGAGACTGCTGCAAAGCCGGGTGAAGCAGGGCGGCAATGCGGCACCCGCGCGCGATAGCATCGTGCGCGGCCACAACGCCGGCCCCGCCCCCGTTTCCTTCGCGCAGCAGGGCCAATGGTTCCTGTGGCAGCTGAACCCCGCCAATACGGCGTACCACGTCGGCGGCGGGCTTGGTTTTTCAGGCCCGCTCGATATCGGGGCGCTGCAGGCTGCAATGCAGTCGCTCACCGAACGCCACGACGCATTGCGAACCGTGTTCGCTTCCGGCCCTGAAGGCCTGCCGGAGCAGCGCGTTCTGGAAGAGGTTCGAATCGACATTCCTTTCGCCGATCTCAGCGTGCTCGACGCGGCCGAGCGAGAGATCCGCTACGACGAAGCGGTGGCTCGGGTATGCCGCATGCCTTTCGAACTGACGACCGGCCCCTTGCTGCGCTGCGCCTTGCTGAAGATGGCGCAGGGCGAGCACCAGCTGCTGCTCATGATGCATCACATCATTTCCGATGCATGGTCCGTCCAGCTCATGCTGGACGACCTTGCGCAGGCTTACGCCTTGCGAGTGCAGGGCCTGCCGGACACCCGAGCCCAGCCCGAGATCGGCTACGTCGACTTCGCGCTGTGGCAGCGCAAGTGGCTCGAAGAAGGCGAAGGGGAACGGCAGCTCGCCTACTGGCGCAAGCGCCTCGGCGCGAGCCAGCCGGTGCTGGCGCTGACCACCGACCGGCCGCGTTCCGCCGAAGCCCGCTACAGCGCTACGCAGTATTCGCTCGACATACCGGCCGGCCTCGCAGAGGGGCTCAGGCAGCTTTCGCGCGCGCAGGGCGGTACCTTGTTCATGGCGCTGCTCGCGGCCTTTCATGCGCTGCTGTTCCGCTACACGGGCCAGAACGAAATTCGCGTCGGCGTGCCTGCCTCGGGCCGCGGCCGGCCGGAGACGGCGGGCGTCATCGGCGTCTTCATCAACACATTGGTGCTCGATGCGCGCCTTGCCGCGCACACCAGCCTGGCGGACCTCCTGGCGCAGGTTCGCGACACTTCGATCGAAGCGCAAGCCCACCAGGACCTGCCGTTCGAACGCCTGGTGCAGGCCCTGCGCGCGGAGCATGGGCACGGCGCCGCGTCGCTGTTTCAGGTGATGTTCAACCACCTGGGGCAAGGGGACCAGCCGCTGCGGGGCTGGCCCGACCTGAGCGTGCGGCGCATCGACCTGGAGCAGCGCGCCGCCCCCTTCGAGTTGACTCTGGAAACCATCGAGCGCGAAGACGGCGGCATTCGGGCCAACTTTCGCTATGCGGCCGAACTGTTCGAGCCGGGCACCATCGCGCGCATGGCGGGTCATTACCAGCGCGTGCTCGAAGCGCTGGTAAAGCTGCCGGCAGCGAAGCTTGGCGAGCTGGAGCTGCTCTCCGACGCAGATCGCGCCCAACTCGCGCAGTGGGGCGTCAACACGCATCGCCGCGGCGAAGCGCAAACGGTGCATCGCATCATCGAGCAACAGGCGGCAGAAATTCCCGATGCCGTTGCCCTGGTTTTCAACGATGAAGTTCTGAGCTACGGCGAATTGAACCGCCGGGCCAACCAACTGGCACACCGGCTGATGCAAGAGGGCGTTCGCCCTGAGGTAAAGGTCGGAGTGGCGCTGGAGCGCAGCATCGAGCTGGTGGTCGGCCTGCTCGCAATCCTGAAGGCGGGCGGCGCCTATGTGCCGCTCGACCCGGAGTACCCCGTCGATCGCATTGCCTACATGGCCGAGGACAGCGGCCTTGCGCTGGTACTGACGCAAGAGCGCCTGAAAGAGCGGCTGCAATTGCAGGCCGGCGCGCCGGTGCTCGCGCTCGACACGCTGGACCTTGGCGGCTACCCGGAGGCCGATCCGGCGGTGGCGCTCGGCAGCGACAACCTGGCCTATGTGATCTACACCTCGGGTTCGACCGGCAAGCCCAAGGGCGCGGCCAACCGCCATGGCTCGCTCTACAACCGGCTGGTGTGGATGCAGCAGGCCTATGCGCTCGGCGAAGCGGACACCGTGCTGCAGAAAACGCCGTTCAGCTTCGACGTGTCGGTGTGGGAGTTCTTCTGGCCACTGATGTTCGGCGCCAGGCTGGCCGTCGCCAACCCCGGCGATCACCGCGAACCGGCGCGGCTCGTGCAGCTGATTCGCGCGCATGAGGTGACCACGCTGCACTTCGTGCCATCGATGCTGCAGGCCTTTCTTGCCCACCAGGGCGTGGAGGCTTGCACCAGCCTGCGGCGCATCGTCTGCAGCGGCGAGGCCTTGGCCGCAGAAGCGCAGAACGAGGTCTTCAGGCGATTGCCGCAAGCCGCGCTCTACAACCTGTATGGCCCCACCGAGGCCGCCATCGACGTGACGCACTGGCGCTGCCGCGACGACGGGCGCACCCAGGTGCCGATCGGTCGGCCGATCGACGACACGCAAACCTATGTGCTCGATGCCGAAATGAACCTGGTGCCACCAGGCGCCGCGGGCGAGCTTTACCTGGGCGGCGCCGGGCTTGGGCGCGGCTACGTGCGCCGTGCCGCGCTCACTTCCGAACGCTTCGTGGCCGACCCTTTCGACAGCGAAGGCGGTGCAAGGCTCTACCGCACCGGCGACCTGGTCCGCTGGAGCAGCGAGGGCCAGCTCGACTACCTGGGCCGCATCGATCACCAGGTGAAGATCCGCGGATTCCGCATCGAACTGGGCGAGATCGAGGCGCAACTGCTTGCCCAACCCGAGGTGCGCGAGGCCGTCGTCGTGGCAAGCCAGGGCACGGGCGGCGCGCGACTCGTGGCCTATGTGTCGGCGCAGGCGGAGCACGCCATCGATGCGGCGCGCCTGCGCGAACAACTCGGCCGCGCATTGCCCGACTACATGGTGCCGGCGCTCTTCATGGTGCTGGAGACCCTGCCGCTGAACGCCAACGGCAAGGTCGACCGAAAGGCGCTGCCCGAACCCGAGCGCGCGAGCGCCCAGGCCTACGAGCCGCCGCAAGGTGCCAGGGAAGAAGCGCTCGCAGCCATATGGGCCGAGGTGCTCGGCGTGCAGCGCGTGGGCCGCCACGACAACTTCTTCGAACTCGGCGGGCATTCGCTCATGTCCGTGCAGGTGGTGGCCCGGGTGCAGGGCGCCATGCATGCGGACCTCACGGTCTCAGATATTTTCAGGCAGCCGGTTCTCATGGACATGGCCGCGCTCATTGCCGATGCCGGCGAAAGGAAACCCGTGGCCCAGTCTCTTTCGGACATCGACGCCTTCATGGACAGCCTGGAGATCGCTTGATGGACATCACGGCCACGCACGACCAGATCGGCAAGCGCTTTTCGCGCCTCAACCCGGCGCAGCGCCGGGCGGTGTACCAGAAGATCCGCGCCGAGGGGCTGACCATCGGGCAGTTTCCGATTCTCCAGCGCGACGAGGCAGCGCGCGTCGCCTGCGCGCCCTCGTATGCGCAGATGCGCCAGTGGTTTCTCTGGCTGTTGGAGCCGGGCAGCTCGGCCTACCATATCTCGGGCGCGCTGCGGCTCCAGGGCACGCTCGACCGGGACGCGCTGCAGGCGAGCTTCGATGCCCTGATCGAGCGGCATGAATCGCTGCGCACGGTGTTCCGCGCGAATGCCGAAGGCCTGGTCGAGCAGGTGGTGCAGCAGCGTGCGGGGCTGGACATTCCGCTCATCGACCTGGCGGCGCTTCCGGCCGGCGAGCGCGATGCAAGAGCGGATGAAGAAGCGCGGCGCATCGCCGAAACTCCCTTCGACCTGACCGCCGACCAGCTGCTTCGCGTGGCGTTGATCCGGCTTCGTGACGAGGAACATCTGCTCGTCGTCGTGATGCATCACATCGTGTCCGACGGATGGTCGCTCAAGATTCTTGTGGACGAGTTTGCGGCACACTACCGTGCGCGAGCCAACGGGCAGCCGGCGCCGTTGCCGCCCTTGCCAATCCAGTATGCCGACTACGCCGTATGGCAGCGCCACTGGCTGGAGGCCGGCGAGAAAGAGCGGCAACTCGACTACTGGAAGGCGCATCTCGGCACCGAGCACCCGGTGCTGCAGCTGCCGACGGATCACCCGCGGCGCCCGGACGGCCGGTACCGCGCGGCGCGCCATGACGTGGCGTTGCCGCAGCCACTGGCCGACGCGCTGCACAAGCGCGCGCAGGCCCAGGGCGCGACGCTCTTCATGGTGCTGCTCACGGGACTGCAGGTGCTGCTGCACCGCTACACCACGCAGCAAGACATTCGCATTGGCGTGCCCATTGCCAACCGCCACCGTGTGGAGGCTGAAAAGGTCATCGGCTTCTTCGTCAACACGCAGGTCCTGCGCAATGTGCTGAACAGCCGAACGAGCCTGCTGCAGGCATTGGAAGCCACGCGCAATGCAGCGCTCGGTGCCCAGTCGCACCAGGACCTGCCTTTCGAGCAGTTGGTGGAAGCCCTGCAGCCCGAGCGCAGCCTTGGCACCGCGCCGCTGTTCCAGGTGATGTTCAACCACCAGCGGCGCGACCTTCGCGCGCTGCAAGAGCTGCCCGGGCTGAGCCTGCAAGACCATGAACTGGGCGGCCAGGCTGCGCAGTTCGAACTCACGCTGAGTGTCATCGAAGACGCGCAAGGCCGTGCGCAGGCCAGCTTCCATTACGCGCAAGAGCTGTTCGATCCACAGACCGTGGCGCACATGGCGGGGCACTACCTGGCCGTGCTCGGCGCGCTGGCCGCAAACCCCGCACAGGCGGTGGGCGACATCGACCTGCTCGCGCCCGCCGAGAAAGAACGGCTCGCGCAGTGGGGCGTCAACGCACCCGCAACCCAGGGCAGCGAGCCGGTGCACCGGCTCATGGAGCGGTGGGCCCATGAGCGCCCCGATGCCGCGGCGCTGTTGTTCGGCGACGAAGCATTGAGCTACGGCGAGCTCGACCGCCGCGCCAATCGCCTGGCCCACCGGCTCATCGCGTTGGGCGTGAAGCCCGACACGCGCGTCGGCATTGCCGTGGAGCGCTCCTTCGACATGGTGGTCGGCCTGCTCGGCATCCTGAAAGCCGGCGGTGCCTACGTGCCACTGGACCCGGAGTACCCCGCGGACCGGCTGGCCTACATGGTTGCCGACAGCGGCATCGACCTGCTCGTGACGCAAAGCCATGTGAGGGCACGGATTCCGTCCGGCGAGCACGTGCGCGTTCTGCAGCTCGACACGCTCGATCTGCAAGCCGAGCCCGTGCATTCGCCCGCCGTTGCGGTGCATGCCGGCAATCTCGCCTACATCATCTACACCTCGGGTTCGACCGGCATGCCCAAGGGCGTGATGGTTTCGCATGGCCCCTTTGCCGCCCATTGCGTTGAAACGGCCGTGCTGTACGAAATGGGGCTGCACTCCCGCGAACTGCACTTTCTGTCGTTCTCCTTCGACGGCGCGCATGAGCGCCTCTTCACGGCCCTGTGCTGCGGCGCCTCGCTGCTGCTGCGCGATGCATCTCTTTGGACCGCCGAGCAGACGCTGGACGCGATGCAGCGCCACGGCGTTACCAACGCGGGCTTTCCTCCCGCCTACCTGCGCCAACTGGCCGACTGGGCGCGCGACACCGGCCATTGCCCGCCGGTGCAGCTGTATTCCTTCGGCGGCGAGGCCATGTCGCGCGAAGGCTTCGATGCCGTGCGCCGGCACCTGAAGCCCGAGCTGCTGATCAACGGCTACGGGCCTACCGAAGCGGTCGTCACGCCGATGCTGTGGAAGGTCGATGGCGCGGCGAGCTTCGAAGAGGGCTATGCGCCCATCGGCCGGCCCGTGGGCGACCGCAGCGCGCGCGTGCTCGATGCAGACCTCAACCTTGTGCCGCGCAACGTGGCGGGTGAGCTGTACCTCGGCGGCGAGGGGCTGGCGCGCGGCTACCTGCACCGCGCCGCGCTCACCGCGGAGCGCTTCGTGGCCGACCCCTTCGACGCGAACGGTGGCCGCCTGTACCGCACCGGCGACTGGGTGCGCTGGCGCGACGACGGCCAGCTCGAGTACCTGGGCCGCATCGACCACCAGGTGAAGGTGCGAGGTTTCCGCATCGAGCTTGGCGAGATCGAGGCGCAACTGCTGGCCCGGCCCGAAGTGCGCGAGGCCGTGGTGGTCGCGCGCAGCGGCCCGGCCGGGGCGCGGCTGGCAGCCTATGTGTCGCTGAACGCCGGGCAGCCCATAGGCGCAGCGGCATTGAAGGAGCAGCTCGCGCGCGCATTGCCGGACTACATGGTGCCTTCGGCCATCGTGGTGGTCGATGCGCTTCCGATCGGCCCCGCCGGCAAGGTCGATCGCCAAGCCCTGCCTGAACCTGAACTCCCGCAGGACGACAAGGCCTATGAACCGCCGCTCGGCGAGGCTGAAGAGGCGATTGCCAAGGTATGGCGCGGCGTGCTCGGTCTTGAACGGGTGGGCCGCAACGACAACTTCTTCGAGCTGGGCGGCGACTCCATCCTGAGCCTGCAGATCGTGGCGCGGCTGCGCCTTGCGGGCTGGAAGGTGAGCCCCAAGCAGATCTTCGAGCGGCAGACCGTGGCGCAGCTTGCAGGCGCGGCCGAACCCGTTGGCGATGCAAAGCGCATGGCTGCCGGTGATGCGGCAGGCGAGGCGCCCCTGCTGCCATTCCAGCACGCGTTCTTTGAGATGCAGATGCCGGTGCGCAACCACTGGAACCAGGCGGTGCTGCTGAGGTGCCGCGAGCCCTTGCAGCTGGCCGCCTTCCGGCAGGCCTTGCTGGCCGTGGTGCGGCACCACGACAGCCTGGGCCTGCGCTACAGCCAGGACGCCGAAGGTGCATGGCACCAGCACTACACGGCAATGTCCGACAACGAACTCGCCGAACTGCTGTGGGTGCGCAAGGCACGCGATGCGGGGCAGCTCGAAGCGCTCTGCGACGAGGCGCAGCGCAGCCTCGACCTGGCGCGCGGCCCGTTGCTGCGCGCGCTCGCCGTCGAATTGCCGGACGGCGAATTGCGCCTGCTGCTCGCCATTCACCACATGGTGGTCGACGGCGTGTCGTGGCGCATCCTTCTGGAAGACCTGCAGGATGCGTATCGCCAGAGCCTGGCGGGCCGAGCCGTTGCGCTGCCCGCCAAGAGCAGCAGCTACAAAGACTGGACGACTGCATTGCAGGGCTATGCCGCAAGCCACGCCGACGGAATCGGCCATTGGGCGACGCTGGCGGATGCCCACGCCAACCTGCCGTGCGCTCATCCCGACGGATCGAACACCGCAGCCGACCAGCAGACCCTCGAAGTGCGGCTGGACGCGGCGACGACGCAGGCGCTGCTGAAGGACGCACCCGTGGCCTATCGCACGCAGGCCAATGACCTGCTGCTGACGGCGCTCGGCCGTGCGCTGTGCGCATGGGCCGGCCATGACAAGGTGCTGGTCGATCTTGAAGGCCATGGCCGCGAAGACCTGTTCGGCCACATCGACCTGTCTCGCACCGTCGGCTGGTTCACCACGCTGTTTCCGGTTGCGCTCGATCCGCTGGGTGAACCCGGCGCTGCCATCAAGCGCGTGAAGGAAAGCCTGCGCGCCATTCCCGACAAGGGCATTGGCCATGGCGTGCTCAAGTACCTTGGCGACCCCGCGCAACAGCAGGCGCTACGGCGGCTGCCCCGGGCGCAGGTGGTCTTCAACTACCTGGGCCAGTTCGACGCCGGCTCCGATGAGCGCTCGCATTGGCTGCTGGCCGACGAGGCGAGCGGCGCCCCGGTGGACGGCGGCGCACCGCTGACGCACGAGTTCGCCGTCAACGGGCAGGTGCACGAAGGCGTGCTGGCGCTGCGCGTGAGCTACAGCCAAGCCCGCCACGACCGCGGCGCCGTCGAAGGCTGGGTGCGGCGGTTCCAGCAGGAACTCGAAGCGCTGGTAGCGCATTGCACCAGCGGCGCACATGGCGTCACGCCGTCGGACTTTCCGCTCGCCCGCATCGGCGCGCAGCAACTCGATGCCCTGCCGGTGCCGCTTTCCAACCTGGCGGACCTGTACCCGCTTTCGCCCATGCAGGCGGGCATGCTGTTCCACACCCTGTACGCACCCGGCGGCAGCGCCTACGTCAACCAGCTGCGCGTCGACATCGACGGGCTCGACGTTGCGCGCTTCAAGGCCGCATGGCGTGCGGTGCTGCAGCGGCACGACGTGCTGCGAACCGGCTTCCTGGCCGGCGAACCGGCCTTGCAATGGGTCGCGCGGCATCTCGAGCTTCCGATGGCCGAGCATGACTGGCGAGACCGCGCGGACGCCGCCGGTGCGCTCGACGACCTGGCGCAAGCGCAACTCGCGCAGGGCTTCGACCTGGCGCAGCCCCCGCTGATGCGCTTCGTGCTGGTTCAGATGCAGGGCGGCAAGCACCATTTCGTCTGGACCATGCATCACCTGCTGCTGGACGGCTGGAGCACCTCGCAGCTGATGGGTGAAATGCTGCGGCATTACGCCGGCGAAGCCCTCGCAGCGCCGGGTGGCCGCTATGCGGACTACATCGCATGGCTGCAGACGCGCGACGGAAAAGCCGACGAGCGCTATTGGCGCGAGCAGCTGGCGCGCATTGATGGGCCCACGTGGCTGGCCAACACCCTGCCCAAACCGCGCGACGCGCGCACGGGCCATGGCATGCATCGCTGCGAGATCGACGCGCACCGCACCCGCGCGCTGGCAGGAGCAGCCAAGCGCGAGCGCGTGACCCTCAACACGCTGGTGCAGGCCGCATGGGCGTTGCTGCTGGCGCGCCACACGGGGCAGCGCACGGTGAGCTTTGGCGCCACCGTGGCGGGCAGGCCGGTGGAGCTGCCCGGCGCGCAGCAGATGCTGGGCCTGTTCATCAACACGCTGCCGGTCATTGCCACGCTTGAGCCGGCACAGCGCGTGGGCGACTGGCTGCGCGAACTGCAGGCGCGCAACCTCGGCGCGCAGGATCATGAGCACACGCCGCTCTATGAAATACAGCGCTGGGCGGGGCAGGGCGGGCAAGACCTGTTCGACAGCATCGTGGTGTTCGAAAACTATCCGCTCGACCAGGCGCTGAAGCAGGGCGCGCGCGACAGGCTGCGCTTCGGCGAGGTCTGGAACCGGGAGGAGACGAACTACCCGATGACGCTCTCGGTCAACCAGGGCGAGACGCTGATGCTGAGCTACAGCCACGCGCGCAACCAGTTTGGCGATGCGCTCGTGCAGACCCTGGCGCGCCGCATGGAGCAACTGATCGAAATGCTCGCGGCATCGCCCGGTGCGCATGTGGGCGACATCGGCCTGCAGGACGAAGGCAACGCAACGCTGTCGCCGGCCCGACCCGCGGAGCCCCTGCATGCCGCCGACGTCGCGCAACCCGTGCACCGCTGGTTCGAGCGGCAGGCCGCCGTGCATCCGGACGCGACGGCGGTGGTCTTCGGCGATGAAAGCCTGAGCTACGCGGAGCTCGACGCACGCGCCAACAAGGTCGCGCACCGGCTCGTCGGTCTTGGCGTGGCGCCCGAGGTGAAGGTGGGCATCGCGGTCGAACGCTCCATTGAAATGGTCGTGGGGCTGCTCGGCATCCTGAAGGCAGGCGGCGCCTATGTGCCGCTCGACCCCGAGTACCCCGCCGATCGCCTGGCCTACATGATCGAGGACAGCGGCATTCGCCTGCTGCTCACGCAAAGCCATGTGCAGCCCGGGCTTGCGCTACCGGGCGATGTGCGCGTGCTGGCGCTCGACGATGCCAGCCTGGATGCTGCGCCCGCGCATGCACCCCAAGTGCAAGTGCATGCGGACCATCTCATCTACGTGATCTACACCTCGGGCTCCACCGGCCGGCCCAAGGGAACGCAGCTGACACACCGCAACGTGACGAGGCTGCTGGACTCGACGCAGCCCTGGTTCGGTTTCGGCGCGCAAGACGTGTGGACGAACTTCCACTCGTACGCCTTCGACTTCTCGGTGTGGGAAATCTTCGGTGCGCTGTGCACCGGCGGCAAGCTGGTGGTGGTGCCGTTCTGGGTCAGCCGCTCGCCCGACGATTTCGTGGCGTTGCTGCGCGAACAGCAAGTCACCGTGCTGAACCAGACGCCGTCTGCTTTCCGGCAATTGATTCACAGCGCGGCGCTTGCCGCGGGCGAACGGCTGCCGCTGCGATGCGTGATTTTCGGTGGCGAGGCGCTCGAGCCGGAGAGCCTGCGGCCGTGGATCGATCGCTTCGGCGACCGGCAGCCGCAGCTCATCAACATGTACGGCATTACCGAGACCACCGTACACGTGACCTACCGACCGATCGTGCGCGCCGACCTCGACGAACAGAGCAGCCCGGTGGGCGCCTGCATTCCAGACCTTGGCATGTGGGTGCTCGATGGTGACCTCAACCCGCTGCCCGTTGGCGTGGCGGGCGAGCTCCATGTTTCGGGCGCGGGCCTGGCGCGCGGCTACCTCAATCGCGCGGGGCTCAGTGCGGAGCGTTTTGTGGCCGCGCCCTTCGGCCCTGCGGGAGGGCGGCTTTACCGCACCGGCGACCTGGTGCGCTGGCGCAGCGACGGCCAGCTCGACTACCTCGGCCGCATCGACCACCAGGTGAAGATCCGCGGCTTCCGCATCGAGCTTGGCGAGATCGAGGCGCAGCTGCTGGCGCAGCCCGAAGTGCGAGAGGCGGTGGTGCTGGCAAAAGAGGGCGCGGGCGGCACGCGGCTCGTGGCCTATGTGTCCGCGCGCGCGGGCCAGGCGGTGGATGCTGCAATGCTGCGCGAGCGGCTGCTGCGGAAGCTGCCGGACTACATGGTGCCCGCGGCGCTGATGGTGCTCGATGCCGTGCCGCTGAACGCGAACGGCAAGGTCGACCGCAAGGCGCTGCCCGATCCGGAGATTGCCGGCGGCGGCGCCTATGCAGCACCGGTGGGAGATGTGGAGAGCGCACTCGCCGCCATCTGGGCCGAAGTGCTCGATGTGGAACGCGTGGGCCGGAGCGACAACTTCTTCGAGCTGGGAGGCCACTCGCTGACCCTGTTGGCCGTGCAGGCCAAGGTGCAGAAGCAGCTTGCGGTGCAGTTGCCGCTCAAGCGCTATTTCGAAAACCCGACGCTGGCCGCAATGGCGGGCGCCGTGCAGGAAGAGGTCGGCACAGCCGCGGCCGCGGGCTCGGAAGACCTCGCGCAGATGGCCGCGATGCTCGACCTTCTGGAGGATTGATGGAGATCGACAAGAACAGCATTGCGGACCGCTTTGCGCGCCTGCCCCGCGAAAAACAGAAGGCGTTTCTCGGCCTGCTGCAAAAGCAGGGCGTGGACTTTGCCAGGCTGCCCATCGTGCCCCTGCCGGCCGGAACGAAGGCCGAACTTTCCTATGCGCAACTGCGCCAGTGGTTCCTTTGGCAGCTGGACCCGAAGAGCACGGCGTACCACATCTCCGGCGCGCTGAAGCTGCACGGGGCGCTCGACGTCGATGCGCTGAAGAACAGCTTTGCGGCACTGCTGGAGCGCCACGCGTCGCTTCGCACGGTGTTCAGGCCGGATGCGCAGGGGTTGTGCGAACAGGTTGTGCAGGAGCGTGTGGATCTCCACATCGCGGTGATCGACGTGGCCCGCGGGCCCGGCGATGCGGAGGCGCGTGCGCGAGAAGAAGCCCGCCGCCTAAGCGCGACGCCTTTCGACCTCACAACGGGTCCGCTGATGCGGGTGGGGGTGATCCGGGTTGCACCGCAAGAGCACGTGCTCGTGCTCGTAATGCACCACATCGTTTCCGACGGCGGCTCGCTGCATCTGCTGGTGGGTGAGTTCGTCGCGCAGTACCGTGCGCGGGTGCTCGGCGACCGGGTGGACCTGCTGCCCCTGCCGATCCGCTATATCGACTACGCGGCATGGCAGCGCAACTGGCTGGAAGCCGGCGAAAAAGACAGGCAGCTTGCCTACTGGACCGAGCGCCTGGGCATCGGCAACCCGGTGCTGCAGCTGCAGGCGGACCACAGCCGCCGGCCGAACGGCCATTACACCGCGGCCAGGCACGGCGTCGATCTTGCGCCGGAGCTGGTGCAGGCGTTGCACAAGCGCGCGCCGGGCGGGGCGACGCTCTTCATGGTGTTGCTGGCGGCTTTTCAGGCGCTGTTGCACCGCTACAGCGGGCAGCAGGACATTCGCGTGGGCGTGTCGGTGGCCAACCGCCATCGCGCGGAGACCGAAGGCATCATCGGGCTCTTCGTCAACACGCAGGTCATGCGCAGCACGGTCGAAGGCCGCATGAGCCTGGCGAAGGTGCTCGCCCAGGCGAAGGAAGCCGCCATCGGCGCGCAGGCGCACCAGGACTTGCCTTTCGAACAGCTGGTGGATGCGCTGCAGCCCGAGCGCAGCCTGAGCGTGAACCCGCTGTTCCAGGTGATGTTCAGCCACGACCGCACCGACTCCCGCACGCTGAAGCAGTTGCCCGGCCTGGCGCTCGAAGACTATGCGCTGGCCGCGCCTGTGGCGCAGTTCGAACTGGTGCTGAACACCAGCGAAGACGCCGATGGGCGCTTGCATGCGAGCTTCATCTATGCGTCGGAGCTTTTCGAGCCCGGCACCATCGAACGCATGACCGCGCACTATGTGGCGATGCTCGGTGCGCTGGCTGATGACGAAGGGTGTGCGCTGGGCGACATCGCGCTGCTCGGCGCCCCCGAGCAGGCCCAGCTCATCGCCTGGAGCGTGAACCCCCATCGCGAGCCGGCTCCCGAGCCCGTGCACCGCCTCATCGAGCGCCACGCCCGCCAGCAGCCCGAGGCCATCGCGCTCCTGTTCGCTGACGAGGCACTGAGCTTCGCTGAACTGAACCGCCGTGCCAACCGCCTCGCGCACCGCCTCATCGCCCTGGGCGTGGGCCCCGAGGTGCTCGTGGGCATCGCCATGGAACGCTCCGTCGAGATGGTCGTCGCCATCCTGGGCGTGCTCAAGGCCGGTGGCGCCTACCTGCCGCTGGACCCCGACTACCCCGCCGAGCGCCTGGACTACATGGTGCGGGACAGCGGCATCGAGCTGCTGCTGACGCACCGCGCCACGCGCGACTGTCTCGACGACCGCAGCAGCCTCACCACCCTGAAGATCGACAGCCTCGACTTCAGTGGCGAGCCAGAGGCGGATCCGCAGGTCGCCCTGCACGGCGAGCACCTCGCCTACGTCATCTACACCTCCGGCTCCACCGGCAGGCCCAAGGGCGCCGCCATCCGCCACCACGCCCTGCACAGCTGCATGGCCTGGATGCAGCGCACCTATGGCCTCACCCGCGACGACACCGTGCTGCACAAGGCCCCCTTCGGCTTCGACGTGTCGGTATGGGAGCTGTTCTGGCCCCTGACCGCCGGCGCCCGCCTCGTGGTGGCCCAGCCCGGCGACCAGCGAGACCCGGCCCGGCTGGTCGCGCTCATCCAGCGCCACCAGGTCACCACCCTGAACTTCGTGCCCTCCATGCTGCAGGCCTTCCTGGCGCACGAAGGCATCGAGGCCAGCACCCGCCTGAAGCACATCATCTGCGGCGGAGAGGCCATGCCCGCCGAGACCCAGAAGGAGACCCTGCAGCGCCTCCATGGCGCCACGCTGCAGAACCTGTACGGCCCCACCGAGACCACCATCCATGTCACGCGCTGGACCTGCAGGGACGACGGCCAGAGCCTGGTGCCCATCGGCCGCCCGATCACCGACACCCAGGCCTACGTGCTCGATGCCGAGCTCAACCTGGTGCCGCGCGGGGTGGCCGGTGAGCTGTACCTGGGCGGCGTGAGCCTGGCGCGGGGCTACCTGAAGCGGCCCGGCCTGAGCGCCGAGCGCTTCGTGGCCGATCCGTTCGATAGCGAAGGCGGGGGCCGGCTCTACCGCACCGGCGACCTGGTGCGCTGGAACGCCGAGGGGCAGATCGAGTACCTGGGGCGCATCGACCACCAGGTGAAGATCCGGGGGCTGCGCATCGAGCTGGGGGAAATCGAGGCGCAGCTGCTGGCGCAGCCCGAGGTGCGCGAGGCGGTGGTGGTGGCCAGGGAGGGGCCGGGCGGGGCGCGGCTGGTGGGCTATGTCTCGGTGCATGCCATGCAAGCGGGGCAGGCCATCGACACCGCGGTGCTCAAGGAGCGCCTGGGCCGGGCGCTGCCCGACTACATGGTGCCGCGGCTGATCATCGTGCTCGATGCCTTGCCGCTGAGTGCCAATGGCAAGGTGGAGCGCAAGGCGCTGCCGGAGCCTGTGTTCGCCAGTGAGCTTGCGTATGAAGCGCCGCAAGGCGATGCCGAAGAGGCGCTGGCTGCCATCTGGCGCGAGGTGCTGGGCGTGGCGCAGGTGGGGCGCGGCGACAACTTCTTCGAGCTGGGCGGCGATTCGCTCCTGAGCCTCAAGCTCATCGCGCGCATTCGCAAGCAACTGCCCGGCGGCAGCCACCTGGGCCTGGCCGATGTGATGCAGGCCGCAAGCCTGCGTGAGTTGGCCGCGCGCGTGAACCAGCGGGCCGAGAGCGCAAACGACGCCGTGTGCCTGCATGCCGGCGGCGCGGGCGTGCCGCTTTTCTGCCTGCCCGGCCTCATCGTCAACTCGCGCGAGTTCCAGCCGCTGGCGCGCGCGGTGCAAGGCGACCGGCCGGTGTATGCCTTTGTGAGCCACGTCTACACGCGCAAGCGCTGGCGCGGTTTTGCCATTCGCGAGCTTGCGGCCGAGTATGCGGATTTCATCGTCAAGACTGCCACCGGCGGCCGGTGCGCCTTGCTGGGCTGGTCGCTGGGCGGCGACCTGGCTTTCGAAGTGGCGCGGCAACTGCACGGCCGCATCGAGATCGTGTTCTTCGGCGCGGTCGATGTGTTCGAGTCGGAGCCGATGGTTCCCCAAGGCAGCTTGACGCCGGCGCAGCGCGCGCAGGCCGACGAGGTGCTGGCCGCTTGGCTTGCAAGGTCGGACATGGCGGCGCAATGGAAAGAGCTGTTCGCCCGCATGACCGATGCAGAACAGGCCTGGGTGGCCGAGCAACTGCTGGCCCCAGCCTGGGTGTCGCCGCTCGACGGTGCGGGCGACGAGGCTTATGAGTACCTTCTGTGGGCCACGCTCGACAGCCGCGTGCAGTCCGCGCACTACGCCCGCTGCGCGCAGGCCAAAACCGACCTGCCCGTGGAGGTGTTCCATGCCGAGCGCTCGCTGCAGGCGCCGGGTGTGCTGCGCCGCTGGCCGGAGCGCGCCCGCGTGCTCTCGACCGAGGTGGTGCCGCGAACCGGGCACCTGGACATCATTCGCGATGCACAGTTCGGCGCCACGGTAAAGAACCGCCTGCTGGCGCTCGACGCGGCCTAGCGGCTAGGCTCCGCAGAGCTGCCGCACAAAAAGGCCGGATGCCCGCGAGGGCATCCGGCCTTGGCTCTTTGGGGCCGAAGGGCTTACCAGCGATAGGTGGCCGTTGCCACCGCCGTGCGCTGCGTGCCCAGGTAGCAGTAGCCGTAGGCGCAGTTCGCAACGTAGGTCTTGTTGGTCAGGTTGCGCAGGTTCAGCGCCAGCGTCCAGCGGTCGATGTCGTAGCCGATCATGGCGTCCAGCAGCGTGTACGAAGGCACCTTGGCCGGCGCGACGACTTCCGCGTCGCCGCGGGTCGAGCCGTTGAAGCGCACGCCCGCGCCCACCTTCAGGCCGTTGCTGAAGCGGTAGTCCGCCCACACCGAGAGGCGGTTGCGCGGAACGGACATCGCCTGCTTGCCGATTTCTTCGGCGCGGCTGCTGGCCGTGACGATGGCGCGCGGCGTATAGGCGTAGGAGGCCGTGAGGTTCAGGCGCGGCATGAGTTCGGTGGTGGCTTCGAGCTCGAGGCCCCGCACCGAGATCTCGCCGGTCTGCTTCGGCATGAAGGTCGCGTCATACGTGATGTAGTTCTTGCGGCGCAGGTCGAAGATGGCCGCGCTGTACAGCGACTTGCCGCCCGGCGGCTGGTAGCGGATGCCGGCCTCGTACTGGCGGCCGCTTTCAGGCTTGAAGGGGGTCCGGGTGGCCGGGTCGAGCGCGCCGATGGGCGCGAACGACTCCGAGTAGCTCAGGTACGGCGCCAGGCCGTTGGGCGCCAGGTAGACCAAGCCCGCGCGCTTGGTGAACTTGTGCTCCGAAATGCGCTGCGTGGAGCCATCCAGGCGGCTGTAGTTGGTGCTTTGCGCCGTGTCGTAGCGCCCGCCGATGGTGAGCGACCAGCGGTCGCCCCACTTGATCTGGTCCTGCAGGTAAATGCCGGTCTGCGCGAGCCGGCTCACGCCGTTGACGTAGGGCTGCGGAATGTCGATGGTGCCGCCGTACACAGGCGCGTAGATGTCGAGCAGCGGCGTACCAAAGGGGCTGCTGTAGGTGTACTGGTCGATGCGGGTGCGCTGGTAGTCCAGGCCCACCAGCACCTTGTGGCGCCAGTCGCCCGAGCGCAGGTCGGCCTGCAGCTGGTTGTCCATGGTGACCGACGAGGTGCTTTCCTGGCTGCCGAAGACGCCGCGGTTCAGGTAGCGGTAGTTCTCCGCGCTCAGCGCATTGGCCGGGTCCATGGGAACGAAGCCCGGCGACTGCAGGGCGCGGTAGTCGACCTCGAGCTTGCCGTAGCGCAGCTTCTGGCGCACGGTGAAGGTGTCGTTGAAGCGATGCTCGAGCTGGTAGCCGATCATCTTCTGGTCCTGGTTGAAGTGATCGAAGTTGGGATCACCGACGTTCAGGTCGCTGGGAATGTAGGTGCCGATGCGCGTCGGCGTGAGCGAGCCGGCCGCGGGGCGAATGCGGCTGTAGGCGCCGGCGCGGTTCTTCTGGTACTGGGCCAGCAGCGTGAAAGTGGTGTCGCTCGATGGCTTCCAGGTGATCGAGGGCGCAATGTAGGTGCGGTCGTCGCGCGAGCTGCCGCCGGGCAGCTGGGCGTCGCGCACCACACCGGTAATGCGGTAGAGCACCTTGCCTTCGGCGTCGAGCGCGCCCGAGAAATCGCCGGCCACCTGGCGGCGGGCGTCGTTGCCGTACTGCAGCTGGATCTCGCGCACGGGCTCTGCCGTGGGCAGCTTGCTCGCAATGTTGACCACGCCGCCCGGGCTTGCCATGCCATAGAGCACCGAGGTGGGGCCGCGCAGAACTTCGATGCGCTCGCTGCCGTAGTTCTCGGTTTTCCAGACGCCCCAGGTGCCGTTGTTGCGCAGCGGCAGGCCGTCCAGGTAGAAGCCCGGCGCATAGCCGTCAAAGCCGCGGATCGAGATCCAGTCGTAGCGCGAATCGGCGCCGAAGGGCGCAATGCTCACGCCCGGGGTATAGCCGAGCGCGTCCTTGACGGTGGTGGCGCCGATGGCGTCCATGCGGTCGGCCGTGATGACCGAGATCGACTGCGGCGTCTCGACGATCGGCGTGTCCGTCTTGCTGCCGGCCGTGCTGCGCTTGGCAAGATAGCCGTTAACCCGGCCCGTGGCGGATTCTTCCGTGTCGGCGTTCACCGTGATGGCGGGCAGCGTCGAATCGCCGGCCCGCTGCTGTCCAGTCGCCTGCGCCAGGGCGCTTACGCTGCAAAGGGAAAAGGCCGTTCCGAAGGCCGTGGCGAGCGCGGCATTCAATAGACGTTGACGGGGCAGGGGACGCATAAAGTTGATACTCCAGGTGCTTGAATACGACGTGTTCACGTTGCGACGCCCAAGGCCGGCCGGTTTCGGCACCTTGGCGCTTCCATACATGAGACGTTTGGCTTAAAAAAAAGGAGACAGCGGCCTGTCTCCTTTTTCTTTTGCCTGCCCGGCGCCGGGTAGCCGCGCCTAGGCCTGCACCGCCTGCCGCTCGTGACGGGGGCTGTTTGCGGCGTTCACGGCAGTGGCGGCCACCGGCGCGCCGGCCGGAATCGCCTTGAGCAGGGCGTTGCCGATCTCGCCCGTGCGCACCGAGGTGACCGACAGCAGGGTGTCGCTCAGCCCGTGCGACGACTCGCAGGCGCCCTGCAGGAAGATGGCGGGGTGAAAGTCCGGCGTGCTGCCCACGCGGTAGTGGCGGTCGACCGAAAAATCGCCAAGGTAGGGAGCAAGCGGCGTCAGCAGCGCCTTGTGCTGCTCGCGGCCATAGCCGGTGGCCAGCACCACGGCGTCGTAGCGCAGGGTGTTTTCATGGCCGGTGTTCTGGTCGTGCAGGGTCAGGTGAACGCCATCGGCTGCCGCATGCACGCCGCGGATCTCGTGCCGGCGCAGGAAGCGCATGCGCTCTTCGCCGCGAACCTTCTGCTCGTAGAACATCTTGAAGATCTGCTGGATCAGGTCGAGGTCGGCCACCGCGTAGTTGGTGTGGCCGAACTCGTCGATGAGCGCGGCGCGTTCGTCTTCAGGCTGGCTGTAGATGTAGTCGGTGAACTCTACGTTGAACACCTCGTTCACGAAGGGGCTGTCGTCCGACGGGCGGATCGAGCGGGCCCGCATGATGAGGTCGACCTGCGGCGCGTGCGGGCGGCCCTGCAGGTCCATGAAGATCTCCGCCGCGCTCTGGCCCGCGCCAACGATCGCAATCCTTGCCGCATCGGGCAGGCGGGCCATGTCGCGCAGGTAGCTGCTCGAATGGAACACGCGCGGGTCGTTCCTCAGTGCACGAAAACCGTCCGGAATGTTGGGCATGCCGCCAATGCTCACGACCAGGTTGCGTGCAAGGCGCTCGGTCACGTGGCCGGCGCCGTCGCGCGAGCGCACGCGCAGCAGCGACACCTCGCCGCCATGGCCTTCTTTTTCGGGCAGCACCTCGAAGACTTCTTCTCCGTAGACGCAGGCATCTTCGAACTGGGATGCGGCCCAGCCCAGGTAGTCGTTGAACTCGTGGCGGCTGGGAAAGAAGGTCTTCAGGTTGATGAAGTCCTGCAGGCGCTTCTTTTCATGCAGGTAGTTGATGAAGGTGAAGCGGCTGGTGGGGTTGCGCAGCGTCGCCAGGTCCTTCATGAACGAGATCTGCATGTGCGCCTGGTCGAGCATCATGTCCTTGTGCCAGGCGAAGCCGGCCTGCTTCTCGATGAACATCGCATCGACGCGGCGGCCGTCGCGCCGTTTCTCGTCCAGCGCAATGGCCAGTGCGATGTTCGAAGGGCCGAAGCCGATACCGATGAGGTCGTGAATCACCATGGCGGTTTTCCTTTACGCAGAATGTTGGGCAGGCGTGGCGGCGCCGTCGCTGCGGGGCAGCCAGAGGGCGTCGGTGAAGTAGCGTTCGCGCAGCATCACGACCAGCAGGGCGCGCTTGTGCGGCAGGTCGAATTCCTTCACCTTCGCGTAGCCGGACTTGTCGAGGTTGCGGATCTGCTGCAGGTGATCGATGCGCGGCTCGCCCACGGCGCGCTGGGTGCGTGGGTCGCACAAGAAGATGTAGTGCGAAATCGAGGTGAGCCAGGCGGTGGCAAAGGCCTTGCCGCGAAACGCCGGCTCGCCGATCAGAACGTGCCAGCCGCGGTCGTAGTCGTCCACGTCGTAGAACGGCGCAATGCGGCTTTCCTTGGCCCAGTACATCTCGAAGTAGCCGAAGGGCTCGCCGTCGAGGCAGGCGATCATCGAATACATGTGCGGATCGCGGTCGATGGCCGAGAGGTACTGGCGGTGCTTGTCCAGGTCGCCTTCTTCCTCCCAGATCACGGCCACGTCGGGGTCGTTCATCCAGCGGTTGAACATCGGCAGGTCGGCCTCGAAGTCGAAGCTGCGAAACGAAAAGGTCTTGCCAAGCCAGGGAATGAAGCGCTGGTAGAGCACGCCGCGCGGCTTGGGCGGGCGCACGGGGTGGCGCTTGCCGTTGGTCAGTGCGTATTGCAGGGCCATGGGGGCGTGCACTGCGGGCAGCCACAGCGAAGGCTGCTGCCAAAGCATGTCGCGGCAGGCGAGGGCCTGGCCGCCTTCGGCTTGCAGCAGCACGCCGGCCTGCACGAGCGACGCCGCCGGCTGGCTGGGCACCACGCGCAGCGTCTTATGGGCCGGGTGGTGTTCGAACGCGCCTTCCAGTGCGGCCAGCAGGTGGGCCGTGGACGCATTGCTGCCGTCCACCCACTGGAGCACGGCGCCTGAGGCCGCCTGGCTGATTTTCCAGAGCGAGCGCGTGCCGTCCTGCGTGTTGCGCACGCCGAGCGTGTCACCTTCGCGCGTGATGGCGTGCGGCATGCCGTCCGCGTAAGAAACATGGGGAGTGGACGTCATGCGGTTCTTTCGGTGAGCGGTTGCCGTTGCCCTGCGAGCAGGGCCAGGCCCTCGTGCAGCGCGGGAAAGAGGCTGTGGTTGAAGTTATTCCAGCGCAGCTCGAGGATGGTGTCGTTGGGGTCGATGGTGGTGCGCAGCGCGTCGTGGATCACCTCGCCGGAGTCGATGCCGTTGTCCACGTAGTGAAGCGAGGCGCCTGTCTTGTAGAGCGGAGGCACGGGCACGCTTTCCATCGTTTGCCAGTTCACGATCTTGCGGCCCTGCGCGCCGTGCAGCGCATCGAGGGTTGCATAGGCGCCGCGGCGCTCGTAAGGTGATTCGATGCGGGTGATGCCCGGATGGATGTTGACGATCTTGCGGTGGAACGGTGCGCCGGGCCGCACCAGCTCGTCGAGGATCACGAGCAGGCCGTCGAGCACGACGATGTCGGCCTGCAGCGTCAGCAGCTTGTCGAGCAGGGTGCGCTCGAAGCGGCTCTTGCCTGCGGGGCGTTCGGCTGAATCGAGCGGCAGCCGCCTGTATTCGGAAGGCACCGGATGGAAGATGTCCGTGAGCTGTTTGCCTTGCGTCTTCAGGCCCGCCGGAAAGATCCATTTCTTGTCGGGCTGGCATGAAAAGCCGTAGTCCTGCAGCGCGGACTGGTCTTTCGGCGAGCGCGGATCGTCGTCTATGACGATGCCTTCGAGCGAGTAGGCGTCGCCCAGCGGCGTCTCGTCGAGCGCCTTGGCCAGGTACTCGAGCGGGGAGGCCATGTAGCGCTGTTCTCCCTTGTACGCAATATGCTGGCCGGCCTTGTCGGCGGCGGCATTTCTCAAAGACAGGATGTAGACGAGCTTGGCCTTGGACATATGTGTGGAATGGATGGATAGATGGAAGACGGAATGGCCCGCAATCTGTTCACCCGAGACCGCGATGCTCCTGCGCAAGCGGGCAGGCGTTGCAGTGGTGCTCGTGCGGCAGAAGGTAGTTGAGGCAGCACTCCCGGTGCAGCTTGACGGGGTGGCTGCGTTCGCGGCCGTGAAGCGGGTTGGGGCGAAGCTCGTTCGGCCACGTGGCGCTGTGCAGCAGCAGCTGCCGGTCGCGCGAGATCGACGGTGCGCCGCCGGTGGCGGCCAACGCCACGTCGAAAACGGGCTCCATGAGCCGCACGGTGTTGCTCCAGAGAATCTTGGGCGCGAGCCGCGTCAGGCCGGCGAGCGCCTCGAACAGCGGCGCAAGGTGCTGCCAGAGCAGCGGCGCGTAGCGCTCCGCGGTGCCGGCCCCGTGGTGCGGCCGGCCCATGTGCCGGATGTGAAAGCTCGCGGGGCCGCCATGCGCGTCGAGCCGCACCCAGGTGTGTTCCGCCGCAACCGGAAACACGTGCTGCAGCATGCTGGCCGCGGCCATCACGGGCGGCAGCAGCATCGCGATGTATTCGAGGCTCCATGCGGACGCAACGGCGCGCAGGTCTGTGCCGGCAACGCCCCGGTAGCGCGCATTTCTCTGCAGCACGTCGGCAAGCAATGCACGCGATTGCACAAGGTCCGCCACGCGCACCGCGCCGGGTGGCACGGTGTCGGCGCATTGCAGTTTCTCGCCATGCACGGCCAGTTCGCCGGGGAACAGTGGCTCCAGCAGCGGGATCACGGATCGGCCGTCGGCAAGGTCATTTCATCAAGACGGATTTGCAGGGCAACTGTTCACGCGCACCGCGCTGAACATTGCCGCGGCTCAACCGTCTAGGCAGTAGGTGGCACGAAGCCGCCGAGGCTGTGCCGGGCGGCATGGTCGTTTCCACGCTGTCGCCCCCGGGGCGGAAAGAGCCTTTGCATGACAACTACCACCGCAGGCAACGGCGCCGAAATCGGGCGCCTGCTGAAACCCTTTCTTCCGTGGATAGTGCTGTCCGCGGTCACGGGCATCAGCGCCGGTGCCGCCACGGTCGCGCTGCTCGGCACCATCAACCGGGTGCTCAACCAACCGGGCGGGCTGGCGGGGGCTGCTGCTGACTTTCATCGGCCTGTGCGGCGTGGCGCTCTTCGGGCGCATGGTGTCGGACGTGTCGACCAACTTCGTCGGCCAGCGCCTGGTGGCCCAGGTGCGCAAGAGCCTCGCGCAGAAAATTCTCGCGGCGCCCATCGATGCGCTGGAGCGCTACCGCACGCACCGCCTGATGCCGGTGTTGTCTCAGGACGTGGACATGATCAGCGACGTGGCGTTCGCGCTGTCGGGAATGCTGATCGCAATTGCCGTGGCGCTGGGCTGCCTGAGCTACCTCGCGTTCCTTTCGCTGCCGCTGTTCGGTCTGATGCTGGTGGCGCTGGTGATCGGCATCACGGTGCAGCTCATGGCGCAGATCCGCGGCGAAGCCGGCTTCTGGAAAGCGCGCGAGCAGGAAGACCAGCTGCACAAGGCCTACCGCGCCATCAGCGAAGGCGCGAAGGAGCTGCGCATGCACCGCACGCGCCGCACGCGCATGTTCTCCGGCCAGATCGAGCGCATCGTCGACACCATCCGCGTCGTCAACGGGCGTGCCATCAACACCTATGTGATTGCCACCGCCTTCGGCTCGGCACTGTTCTTTTGCTGATCGCGCTGATCCTGGGCTGGGCTGCGTTCCAGCCGACCGAGCCCGCGGTGCTCAGCGGCTTCGTGCTGGTGCTGCTGTTCCTGAAGGGGCCGCTGGACCAGATCGCGCTCCTGTTGCCCGGCGTGGGCCGTGCCAAGGTGGCCTTCCAGCGAATCGGCGACCTGTCGGCGCGCTTTGCCACACCCGAGCCGCACCTGCACCTGGAGCGCGCGTCCAACGGCGTCATCCTGAAGCATGAAATCGGCATGCGCGGCGTGCGCTATGCGTTCGATGCGCCTGAAGGCGGCGAGGCCTTTGCGCTCGGGCCGATCGACCTGAAGCTGCGCCGCGGCGAAATGGTGTTTGTGGTGGGCGACAACGGCTCCGGCAAGACCACGCTGATCAAACTGCTGCTGGGCCTGTATGCACCGCAGGCAGGCGACGTGCTGATCGACGGCTCGGTGGTCAAGCCCGAAGGCCGCGACGACTACCGCCAGCTGTTCACCACGGTGTTCTCCGACTTCTATCTGTTCGAAGATCTTGTGGCCGGTGAAGAAAGCGAAGGCGGCGCCGGCATGGAGGTGTTGCCCGAAACGGCGCTGCCCTATCTGGAGCGGCTGGAAATTGCCCACAAGGTGAGCCTGAAGAACGGCGCATTCAGCACCACCGATCTTTCGACCGGGCAGCGCAAGCGGCTGGCGCTGGTGCATGCCTACCTCGAAGGCCGCCCGGTGCTGGTGTTCGACGAATGGGCCGCCGACCAGGACCCGACCTTCCGCCATCTTTTCTATACCGAGCTGCTGCCCGAGCTGCGCGCCAAGGGACACCTGCTGGTGGTGATCTCGCATGACGACCGCTACTTTCACCTGGCCGACCGCGTCATCACCATGCAGGCGGGAAAGATCGTCGAGGACAAGGTGCGCGAATCGCGGGAAAGCCTCGCAGCGTGAAGGAGGGGAATGAAAGACAAGACGACCCGGCCGACCGACGACGACCCGGCCTTCGACGTCGCCTGGACGCTCTTCTGCACGCTGCATGATTCGCCTTCGCCGGAGCGGGCCGAAGAGCTCATACGCTGGCTCGGCGTGAACCCCGGCAACATCTGCGCGCTGGACGACGTGCTGACGCTGTGGGCACTGACCGGCGCCGCGCTGATCAAGCCTTCGATGGACGAGGCGCTACGCGAAGAGGGGCGCCTGCAGTGAGGCGCGGCGCCGTTACTTTTGCAGGTTGCGCAGTTCCGCCGCCATGCCGCCGAGGGCGTCCCAGCGACGCCGCGCTTCTTGCGCTGCGGCGGCATGTTCGGCCGACCGGCTGCGCCAGCGGCTCAAGGCCAGGCGCGCGGCAACAGCCGCATCTTGCGGGGCGCTTTCGCTTTCGACGATGAGCGCGAGTGCACGCTCGATGAGCTTTTCTTCCGGCGCGCTTGCCACGTTGCGTCGCTCAGGCGAAGTCTTCGGCCAGCTTCGCGTCGAAGCCCGTTCGGTTCGAGACCGTGGTCTGCTCGACCAACTCCGAGCGCAACGCCGCAAACACGCGCGAGCAGTCGATGGCGGCGCGCAGCAGATGCTTGGCCACCGCCATTTCAGTGATGCCGAGCTGCTGCGCGATTTCTGCGCGCGTGTGTCCGTAGGCGCGGAACAGCAAAAACACTTCGCGCCGCCGCGGCGGCAGGGTTTCCAGCGTTTCGACGACGCGCGCCAGCACCTGCTGCTGGGAGGCGATGTATTCGCAAGACGGCACCGTCTGGCGCGAGCCGGCGCTGAAATGCGTGCTGGCCCACTCCTGCGCCACCTTGCGATGACGTGCGTCGTCCACGCACAGGTTGCGCGCCACGCGGAACAGCAGCGCCCTTGGCGACTCGATGCCCGAGCCCTGCGGTCCGTCGGTTGCCGCACCGCCGATGCGGATGTCCTTGTTCAGCTTGAGCGCGTGCGCATACACCCGCTCGAAGCTGGATTGCGCGATGTCCGCCGCGTAGTGAGGGTCCCGCAGGTCGCGCGTCAGCTGCCGACGCAAGTCCGCATAGTGAGCTAGCAGTTCCTGGACGAGGTCGCGCATCCGATCGCCTTCTCGCAAGCATTCGCAGTGGTGGTGGTTCCCGGCCGGTCACCGGCGTCAGAGCGAAGGGTGACGCGGATGGTTGAATAAGAATTATTCTTATTGAAGTGTAACCTTAACCGCTGCCCAACGAGGTGCGATAAAGGTTTGGGAACCTCATGTGCGTGCCTGAAAGAGACACTCGCTCCGAAAATGAATAGTTCTGTTTTCGGATTGGGCGGCGGCTGCGCCGCCCCTGGCAATCAGCCGCGCTTCGGAATGGCCAGGCCACGCGCAACGGCCGGCCGCGCAACGAAGGCTTCGAGCGCACGCGCCACGTTCTTGAACTCGCCAAAGCCCACCAGGTCGCCCGCTTCATAGAAGCCGACGAGGTTGCGCACCCACGGAAAGATGGCGATGTCGGCGATGGAGTAGCTGTCGCCCGCCACCCACTGGCTGGTTGCAAGGCGCTTGTCGAGCACGCCGAGCAGCCGCTTCGATTCGGCCACGTAGCGGTCGCGCGGGCGCTTGTCTTCGTAGTCCTTGCCGGCAAACTTGTTGAAGAAGCCGAGCTGGCCGAACATGGGGCCGATGCCGCCCATCTGGAACATGAGCCACTGGATGGTTTCGTAGCGGCCCGCGGCATCTTGCGCAATGAACTGGCCGGTCTTGTCGGCCAGGTAGAGAAGAATGGCGCCCGACTCGAAGAGCGCGAGCGGCTTGCCGCCGGGGCCGTCGGGATCGAGGATGGCGGGAATCTTGTTGTTCGGATTGAGCGACAGGAATTCCGGCGACATCTGGTCGTTGGTCTCGAAGCTCACCAGGTGCGCTTCGTAGGGCAGCCCGGTTTCTTCCAGCATGATCGAAACCTTCACGCCGTTGGGCGTGGGCAGTGAATAGAGCTGCAGCCTGTCAGGCTGGAGCGCGGGCCATTTCTTGGTGATGGGAAAGCTGGAAAGATCGTGCATGGGCAATTCTGAAAGAGCGGAAAAGGAGCGGAGCCATGGCGCCGCGCCGGCCGGTTTCAGATGCCCAGCCAGGTGAGCAGGGCGGCCTCGACTTCGGCCGACGGCGCGACGAAGCCAGTGTAGGTCGAGGTTGCAAGCGCGCGCTTGCCGGCGTCGCTTTGTGCGAGCCCCAGCAGGGCTTCTCGCGCCGCGGCGGTGGTGGCGGCATCGAGCTTGCGCGACGCCACCCACTGCTTGATGGGCACCGCGCGCGACTCGGCGCACACGTTGCCGCCGCTGTCCTTCCAGGCCTTGATCACGCCCGACGAGGCCGTGGCGCCATAAGCGGCAAAACCGTTCTTCACGTAGAAGGGCACGGCGTCCTGGTAGCGCGTGTTGGTGAGCTTGAGCGAGGCGGCCTGCACGCCTTGCTCGCGCAGCATGGCGCGCGTGATCACCGAGGTGATCGAATCCGGGTCGGGCATCACCAGGCCCTTGCCGGCAATGCTCTTCCAGTCGGAGATGGGCTGCGGCTCCTTGCACAGCAGCGATACCTTGTATGCGGTAAAGCCGCCGGTCCAGGCCAGCGCCTGGTAGCGGCCGCTCTTGATGGCCTCCAGCGCCACATGGGCCGGATGGATGAAGGCCATGTCGACTTGCTGTTCCTTCAGGGCCTCGCGCGCACCGTTGTACGAAATCAACACCTTGATGGTCACCGGCTGCTTCAGTGCCTTGCTCAAGGCCTCGGCAATGGGCTCGAAGCGCGGTGCGATCTGGCTTTCCGTCACCTGGTAGCTCACGCCTTCCGTCACTCCGATGACCAGCGCCTGGGCCGGTGCGGCCGCGGCCAGCAGCAACGCCGCCGCCGGCGCGGCAAGCAGAAGCGAGCGCGGCCTGCGGGTGCGGCGCGCACTGGCGGCGCACACGTCGATGTTGTCGGGGCGGAGTGTGGCGGGGGTGTACATCAAAAGATCATAGGGGCCGGGGGCGCGGCCGCCGATGATCGCAAGCACCTATGCGCGCGGCGCCCCGCCCATGGCATGCATGGCGCCGGGCCGCTGCGGCAGTGGAAGCCTCAGAACCGCGCCTTGAGGAAGGCAGACGGCCCGTGCAGCTTGACCTTGACCCGCGTCTCGGCGGTGCTGCTTTCGCGCGCCAGGTCGATGTTGGTGACGCCATAGGCCAGCACCAGGCCCACGTTCTTCACGGGGAACCACTCCACGCCCGCGCTGGCGTTATAGATGTTGCCGTGAAAGCGCCCGCCGCCCTTGCGCACGCCGGAGAGGTCGGCAAACAGGCGCAGGTCCGGGTTGATGGCATGCCGCACGCCGACTTCGAGCAAGGGCGCAATGGCATCGTCGCTCGCGTCTTCATTCAACTGGCTGATGCGCCCGTTGACCGCCACATTGGCGTTCGCGCCCACATTGATGCGGTAGTAGGCCGCGCCCGCGCCCAGCCCGAACACCGTGTTGCCCGTGCCCAGCCACCACTTGTACGAGAGCTTGGCAAAGTCGAGCTTCACGTTGAGGTTGGCGTTGCCCAGGGCATTGAACGTGCCGAAACCGCCAAGCGATTCGCTGCCGCCGGCCTGGCCGAAGTAGTCGCGCTTGTAGCGGTAGTAGTCGAACGAGAGGCCGTGGCTGTCGCCGATCAGCAGGTCCGCCGTCACGCGCGGCATGGTCACGCGGCCGGGCTCGAGGTCACGCGTTCGCAGCGCGCCGTACGGCGAGCTGACCGATGCATTGAACTTGGGATCGGCGCTGAAGGCTCCCACCGAAAAACTGAACCGGTCGAGTGCGGGCGATGGTTCTGCCCAGGCGCTTGCGTGGGCAAAGAGCAATCCGGCACCGGCCAGAGTGCCCAGCGTCGTCAATCTTGCGGTGTTGGCGAGCGGGCGGGAGCGAGGCAGCAGCATGAAAGGTCCTTCAGAAGGCAAAAAAAATGCCTCGGGCTCGACACGCAATTTCATGCGCGCGGTGCTTCCGGGCGGGGCTCCCTTTTGATGACCGACAAGTTAATAGGGCGCATGCCAAAAACCCATGCGCTGATTGCCGCTGTGCTTGTAGGACGTTGTCGATGCAGGCCTTAGCGCGCCTGAAAAAGTATTCAAGCTAAGCTTTGAACATGCACGAACATCTTTCCACGACCACCGGTCCGCAGCGTCTCTTGTATGGCGCGGTGGCAGGCATTGCCGTTGCGGCGGTCGCTCCGCTCGAGCCGATGGTGCGCGGCCTTTCAGGCTGGTGCACCGGCGCTGCGGTCTTCCTGGTTCTCACGTGGTGGCTGGCCGATACTTTCGATGCACAGCGAACCCGCGAGCGCGCGCAGTCGCTGGATCAGCCCAACCTGGTGATCCTGGTGTCGGTGCTGGTCGCGATTGGTGCGAGCGTGGTTGCCATTGCAATGCTGCTGCAGCAGGTCAAGCTGATGAGCGGTCCCGCGCGGGCCGCGCACATCGCGCTGGGGCTGGTGGCGCTCGTGGGCTCCTGGCTCATGATGCATACGATCTACGCGTTTCATTACGCGCACCGCTACTACATCGACCAGCGGGACGGCTCGCCCGACGGCGGGCTGGATTTTCCGGGCAAGGACGAGCCGGACTATTTCGACTTTTTGTATTACGCGTACGTGGTCGGCATGACCTCGCAGGTGTCGGACGTGCAGGCCACTTCGCGCGAGATGCGGCGCATCACGCTGGTGCACAGCGTGCTCGCGTTTGCATTCAACATGCTGGTGCTTGCGTTGTCGGTCAACGTGGTCGCGGCGGCGATGTAGCGGCCGCCGAGCCCGCACCCGGCCACAGCTTCACGAGGCCCGTGGAAAGCGCCACGCCGCACACGATGACGGCCGCGCAGATCAGCATCCATTGCGTGATGTTTTCGCCGAGGAACACCGCGCCGTAGAACACCGCGAACACCGGCACCAGGAAAGTCACGGTCAGCGCGCGCGCCGGTCCCGCATTGGCGATGAGCCGGAAGAAAAGGATGTACGCCAGGCCGGTGCAGGCGATGCCCAGCGCCAGCAACGCCAGCCATGCGCGCAGGCTGGGCATTTGCGTGGGCCAGAACCACAGCGCGGGCAACGCAAGGAACAGCGTGGCGCCAATCTGGCTGCCGGTGGCCGTGGCCAGCGCGGGCACACCGCCCAGGTAGCGCCGCGTGGCGCTGGCCGCCACGCCATAGCTTGCGCAGGCGCCAAGACAGGCCAGCACGGCCCACAGCGCGGCATTGCCGCCTGCATCGGCGTGCAAGCCTGCGCTGCGGCTTGCCAGCATGGCAACGCCCGCAAAGCCGATGATCAGTCCGACGATGCGCGAGCCATCGGGCCGGTCGCGAAACCAGGCCCACGCCACCAGCGCGCCGAACATCGGCACCGTGGCGTTGATCACCGCGGCCAGGCCGCTGTTGATGGTGAGCAGCGCAAAGCAGAACAGCGCGAACGGAATGCCGGAGTTCAGCACGCCGATGGCCATGGACGCCTTCCAGTGCTGAGCCAGCGCCTCGCCGTGGCCGCGCATGAACAGCAGCGGCAACAAGAAGAGCGTGGCCACGCCGACGCGCACCGCGGCCGCAGGCAAGGCACCGAACTCGGCCGCGCCGATGCGCATGAAAAGAAAAGACGCGCCCCAGAGCGCGCCCAGCAGCACCAGATCGATGAGCCAGGCCTTGGGCTTCGGCGAGTCGGGAGCTGTGGTGTTGTCTTTCGTTGTCATGCTCATGCGTTCTCTTGATGGTGCGCGCGGCCGGAGCCGGCGCTATTTCGATTCGAGTTCCAGCAAGGCGGTCTTGCGGTGGAGCCCGCCAGCGTAACCGGTCAGCGAGCCGTTCGCACCGAGTACGCGATGGCAGGGCACGATCACGCTGATCGGGTTGCGTCCCACGGCCGCACCCACCGCACGCACCGCGGTCGGGTTGCCCACGTTTGCGCTCAGTGCGCCGTAGGTCATGGTCTTGCCCGCGGGTATGGCAAGCAGTGCCTGCCATACGCTCTGCTGGAACGCGGTGCCGTGCGAGAGGTCGAGCTTCACGTCGAAGGTGTCGCGCTTGCCGGCAAAGTAGTCGCGCAATTGCGCGCCGGCTTCGACGAGCGCGGGATGATCGTCCTTGGTCTGCCAGCCCGTGGTGTCGGGCCAGTGGCGCTGCTGGTCGAACCAGACACCCGCCAAGCCTTCGTCCGTGGCCGCCATGGTGATGCCGCCGAGCGGCGTTTCGATGTGCGATGTGTAGATGACTTTGGTCTTGAACTTCATGACATTTCAGGCGGAGGCGCCTGCCGTTGCGATGTTGCTGGAAGAAGGCTCTGCCGCGGGTGATTCCGCGGCCGGCGCGGTTGCCGGTGATGGCGACGGTGCATGCCATGCGCGCAGCACCGCGTAGCTGCGCCATGGCCGCCATGCCTGCGATGCCTCGCTGGCCGCGCGCGCGGTGGTCACGGCCAATGCTTTTTGCAGCGCGATGTCACCCGCCGGAAACGCATCGGGCCAGCGCAGCGCGCGCATGGCGATGTACTGCGCGGTCCAGGCGCCGATGCCGGGCAACTCCTGCAGCGCGGCGATGGTCGAAGGCACGTCGGCACCCGCATGCAGCGCCAGCTTGCCGGCCGCGACCTCGCGGGCAATGGCCTGCAGCGCGGCCTGCCGCTGGCGCACGATGCCGAGCTGACCGAGCGCATCTCCGCTCGCGGCTGCCACGACTGCAGGCGTGGGGAACAGCCGGTCCAGGCCCTCGATGGGCGTGGCAATGGGTTCGCCGAATGCCGCGACCAGCCGCGAGCCCAGCGTGCGCGCCGCGGCCACCGTGATCTGCTGGCCGAGCACCGCCCGCACCGCGAGCTCGAAGCCGTCGACCGTGCCCGGCACGCGCAGCCCGTCGCCATGCGGAAAGGCTTCGTGCAGCGCGGCGTTGATGGCCATCGGCTCGGCATCGAGGTCGAGCATGGCCCGCGCGCGGCTGATCACGATCGGCAGCACGGCGGCAAGCGAATCGCTGACCGAGAGCAGCATCTGCTCGCGTTCCATGTCGAAGCGCAGCTGCAGCCACCCGGCGTGCGTTTGCGTGCCTTGCTGCACGCGCAGCGTGCGGGCCAGCCGCACATAAGCAGGCGTGCTTCCCTTGGCGGGCTCCTTGCCGTCGGCCGTGAATGCAACCTCGACACCTCGCAGCGCGCGGCGCGCGAAGAAGCCCAGCATCGCATTCACGTCATAGGGCGGACGGAAACCCAGGCGCACTTCGATCGCCTTGCCTTCGCCGCCCTCGGCGCCGCCCGCGCGCCGCAGCGCACTCGGGTTGAGGCCGTAGTGCTCCAGAAATGCGGCGTTGAAGCGGCGCACGCTCGCAAAGCCGCTGGCCAGGGCCACCTGCGTCATGGGCAGGCGCGTGTCGGCGATCAATTGCTTGGCGGCCAGCAGGCGGCGTGTTTGCAGATATTGCAGGGGCGAGACACCGAACTGCGCCTCGAAGATGCGCCGCAGATGGCGGTCGCTCACGCCGAGCCGTGCCGCGATCTGCGCGGCACCCGGGCCGTCTTCGGCCCATGCATCGGGCTCGTCGATGAGGCGCGCGGCCTGCAGCGCGAGAATGCGCGAGGCATCTTCGGTGGACCAGCTTGCCGCGCGCGGCGCCAGTTCGGGCCGGCAGCGCAGGCAAGGGCGAAAGCCCTCCGCCTCCGCCTGCGCTGCATGGCGGAAGAACCGGCAGTTCTCGCGGCGCGGCGGTTTCACGCGGCAGACCGGCCGGCAATAGATGCCGGTGGAGGTCACCGCGGTGAAGAACGAGCCGTCGAAGCGCGCGTCGTGCGTCTTCATTGCCAGGTAGCAGGCATCGCTCTCGAGCACTTCGGTGGAGGCAGGTGTGGAAAGCATGGACAAATGATACGGTTTCGACTCGTTTCAACTGGCCGTTTTCGGACATGTGGGCACCAGACTGCTTGCCTACAATGGCTCGGTCTTTAGAACTACAGGGAATGCCTTCTCATGCAACTCAGTGCGTCGATTTTCAAGGCCTACGACATTCGCGGCGTGGTGCCCGTCACGCTCGATGCCGAGGTCGCCGAAGCGCTCGGCCGGGCTTTCGGCAGCGCCGCCCGTGCCGCCGGTGAAAAAACCGTGGCCGTGGGCCGCGACGGCCGCCTGTCGGGCCCTGCGCTCGCCGAAGCACTGATCAAGGGGCTTGTTGCCACCGGCATCGAGGTCATCAACGTGGGCGCCGTGACCACGCCCATGCTGTACTTTGCGGCGCACACGCTGTCGAGCAGCGGCATCCAGGTGACCGGCAGCCACAACCCGAAGGACTACAACGGCTTCAAGATGGTGCTGGCGGGGCGCGCCATCTACGGCGACGAGATCCAGGGCCTGCGCAAGGTGATGGAAGAGGGCACCGCCAAGCTCGCACCCGGCGGCAGCGTGCGCAATGTCGACGTGACCGAGGCCTACGTGAAGCGCATCGTCGGCGACATCAAGCTGGCGCGGCCGCTGAAGATCGTGGTCGATTCGGGCAACGGCATTGCGGGCGCTTCGGCCCCCGCCATCTTTCGCGCCATCGGTTGCGAAGTGACCGAGCTGTTCAGCGAGGTCGACGGCGACTTTCCCAACCACCATCCCGACCCGAGCCGGCCCGAGAACCTGAAGGACCTGATGGCCGCATTGGCCACGGGCGACGCCGAGCTGGGCCTGGCCTTCGATGGCGACGGCGACCGGCTGGGCATCGTCACGAAAGACGGCCAGAACATCTTCCCCGACCGCCAGATGCAGCTCTTTGCGCAGGACGTGCTTTCGCGCGTGCCGGGCGGCACCATCGTGTACGACGTGAAGTGCTCGCAGCGCCTGGCGCCGGCCATCGAGGCCGCGGGCGGCAAGCCGATGATCTTCAAAACCGGCCATTCGCTCATCAAGGCCAAGATGAAGGAGATCGATTCGCCGCTCGGCGGCGAAATGAGCGGCCACATCTTCTTCAAGGAGCGCTGGTTCGGCTTTGACGACGGCACCTATGCGGGCTGCCGCCTGCTCGAGATATTGAGCAAGACGCCGAACGCGAGCGACACGCTCAACGCGCTGCCCACGAGCTTCTCCACGCCCGAACTCAACGTGAAGTGCGCCGAAGGCGAGCCGCACGCCGTGGTCGAAAAGCTGGTTGCAGGCGCCAGCTTCGCGGCACCGGCCGTGGTCTCGACCATCGATGGACTGCGCGTCGACTGGCCCGACGGCTTCGGCTTGATTCGCGCTTCCAACACCACGCCGGTGCTGGTGCTGCGTTTCGAAGGCCAGACCGATGCGGCCCTGAAGCGCATCGAAGCCGAGATGCTCGCGCTCCTCAGAACCGTCAAGGCCGACGCGACGCTGGCCGAAGCGTCGCACTGAACCCCGTGCGTTCGCTGCTGCTGCGCCTGTACGGCGTCTTCACCACCGTTGTGCAACCGCTGGTTCGCCGCAAGCTGCGGCGCCGCGCGGTGGCCGAGCCCGGCTATGGCGTGGCCGTGGAGGAACGCTTCGGCTACTACGACGACGCAACCACCGGCGAGGGGCAGTGCTGGGTGCATGCGGTTTCGCTTGGCGAAACACGCGCGGCAGCCATCCTGATCGCGGAATTGCGGCGGCAGTATCCGGGCATCCCCATCCTGCTCACGCACGGCACCGCTACGGGCCGTGAAGAGGGCGCCAAGCTGCTCGAGCCCGGCGACACGCAGGTCTGGCAGCCGTGGGACACGCCGGGCGCGGTGGCGCGTTTTCTCGATCGTTTTCAGCCGCGCATCGGCGTGCTGATGGAAACCGAGGTCTGGCCCGAGATGGCCGCCGCCTGCGCCGAGCGCCGCATTCCGCTGGTGTTGGCCAACGCGCGCCTCAACGAAAAGTCGCTGGCCGCTGCCGAGCGCCTGAGCTGGCTTGCGCGGCCCGCGTATTCGGCGCTGGCCGCCGTGTGGGCACAGACGGAGGCCGACGCGCACCGGCTGGTGTCGCTTGGCGCCAAGGTGGCCGGCATCTACGGCAACCTCAAGTTCGATGCCTCGCCCGACGCGCGCCAGCTCACCGCGGCCGTGGCGTTGCGCGAGCGGCTGCCCAAGCCCATGGTGGTGCTTGCGAGCTCGCGCGACGGCGAAGAGCGCATGCTGCTCGAGGTGCTCAAGCGCTTCGGCGCCACGTCGCCGGTGCCGCCGGAGCAGGGCGCGGTTCGCTCGATTGCCAAGCGCGTGCACGACGTGCAATGGATGATCGTGCCGCGCCATCCGCAGCGCTTCGATGAAGTGGCCGCGCTCATCGAATCGCAAGGCTTTGCCGTGGCGCGCCGCAGCGCGGCCGGCCAGCCGACCGATGCCGAGATATGGCTCGGCGATTCGCTCGGGGAAATGGCGCTTTACTACGGCCTGGCGGATGTCGCGCTGCTGGGCGGAAGCTTCGAACCGCTGGGCGGCCAGAACCTCATCGAGCCTGCCGCATGCGGCTGCCCGGTGGTCATGGGTCCCTCGACCTTCAACTTTGCCGAAGCCGCGCAGCTTTCGCTTGCGGCCGGTGCCTCGCTGCGTGTCGAAAACATGGAGCAGGCCGTGACCGCGGCCCTCAAGCTGGTCGAGAACCCCGAGCGCCGCGCTGCGATGGCGCAGGCCGCGCTGGCCTTCTCATCGTCGAACCGCGGGGCGGCCGAACGCACCGCCGCGGCGGTGCTGGCCATTGCGCAGGCCGCGGACCCCGTGCCGACCGGCGCCGCGCCTCTGGAAGAAGACGCGAGAGCTGAACCTACGCTCGAGTAGCCGCGGAGGCCAGATCCTCAGCGAGCCGGGGGATTCAGGATGACCGGTGGCGGCGGTGCCGAAGGCATCGTCGGTGCCGGCGGATTGAACGGCGGCACGGGCACGGGCGGCACCACGGGAATGCTCGGGGGCGTGACCGGCACCACGGTCGAAGGCGCCGTCTGCGGTCGTTCGCCCAGCGAAGGTTGCGCAGACGCGCCTCCGTTCTTCGCCAGCGTCGCATTGATCGCGTTCATGTCGTCCACAGTCAGCGTGCCGTTGGCCTGGCGCAGCCTGAGGTTGCCCAGCAGCACGTTGTAGCGCGCCTGCGCAAGGTCGCGCTTGGTCTGGTACAGCTGGCTTTGCGAATTGAGCACGTCGATGTTGATGCGCACGCCCACCTGGTAGCCAAGCCGGTTGGCGTCGAGCGCGCTCTGGCTCGAGGCCTCGGCGGCTTCGAGCGCCTTCACCTGGCCCGCGCCGGACACCAGTCCGAGGTAGGCCGCGCGCGTGGCCTGCGCCACGCTGCGGCGGGTGCCTTCGAGCACGCTGCGCGACTGGTCTTCGAGCGCCAGCGTTTCCTTGATGCGGTTCTCGGTGGCAAAGCCCGCGAAGAGCGGCATGTTGAACACCACGCCCACCGACGCGGCATCGATGCGCGTGCCCACCGTGCTGGTGCTGGTGCCGTGCGGATTGCGCGTGATGTTGTAGCCCAGGTTGGCATCCAGCGTGGGCTTGTGGCCGGCTTCGGCCTTGCGGATTTCGAGGCCGGCCACATCGAGGCCGAGCCGCGCCTGGCGGATGGAGGGGTGCGCTTCTTCGGCCTGCGCCACCCAGGCTTCGATGTTTGCCGGCATGGCCGTCGGCAGCACCACCGGCTGCGCCAGCGGAACCGGCACGCTGCCGGGCCGGCCGACCAACTGGTCGAGGACGATCTTCTTGACCTGCAGGTCGTTCTCGGCGGCAATCTCTTGCGCAATGACGAGGTCGTAGCGCGCCTGCGCTTCACGCGTGTCGGTGATGGTGGAGGTGCCGACCTCGAAATTGCGCTTGGCCGATGCGAGCTGCTCGGCCACGGCCACCTTTTGCGCGCGCACCAGCGTCAGGCTGTCCTGGCTGGCGAGCACGTCGAAATACGCCTGGCTCACGCGAACGATCAGGTCCTGCTCGGCCGCGGTGAGCACCGCCTCGGCAATCTCGGCCTGGCGCTTGCCTTGCTCGTAGGTCGCCCAGTTGGCAGGCCGGTAGATCGGCTGCGTGGCATTGATGCCGACGTTCTGCGTGGTGAAGTCGCGCGGCGTGCTGGTTCCGCGGCCGGGGCCGGTCAGGGTGTCGATGTCGAGGTTGTTGCGCGTGGCGCCGGCCGTGAGCCCCACCGCGGGAAGAATGCCCGCCTTGGCCTGGGCGGCACGCGCCACGTTCGCTTCGTACTGGGCTCGCGCGCCCTGGTAGGTGGCGTCGAAGCCGCGGGCGGATTCGTAGAGTTCGTTCAGTGTCTGGCCTTGGGCCGGCAGTGCGAGCAGGGTGGCAAAGAGACTTGCGAGCGCTGCGGAAAGAGGCAAAAGCCTGGGCCTGGAAGGCATTGAACGTCCTTGAAGAAAGAATCAGTAGCGCGGCACGGCAGGGTCGTGCTGTGCGGACCAGGCGTCGATGCCGCCGGCCACGTTGGCCAGTTCGGCAAAGCCGTTCTGGCTCAGGAAGGCCGCCACACGCTGGCTGCGCGCGCCGTGATGGCACAGGCACGCAATGCGCTGGCCTTCGTCGAGTTCGGAAAGCCGGCCCGGAATTTCGTTCATCGGGATGGCGACCAGCGTGAAGCCCTGGGGCGCGACGCTTGCCGTCTGCAGCTCCCAGGGTTCGCGCACGTCGAGCAGCACGGGCGCCGCATCGGGGTTTTGCGCAAACCAGGCTGCGAGATCGGCGGGGTGGACTTGATCGATCATTCGGAAGTCCCGTTCAGAACGAGAAGCGCGAAGGCTCGGGGAAGTTGAGCAGGCGCGGCGCCACGGTGTCCCACGGCTGGATGGTGTCCCACTTGCTTTCGCTGGTGCGGGTGACGAAGTGCGCGCGCATCATCGGCTCTTCGCCCACGATGGCGGCCAGGCGGCCACCCACCTTGAGGGAGCCAAGCAGGTTCTGCGGAATGCGGGCGACGGAACCGCTGAGCACGATCACATCGAAGCTGGGGCCGCTCGGCAGCGGCACGGCGCCATCGGCGTTGCGCACTTCCACGTTGGCAACGCCGTTCTGGCGCAGCGTCTCGGCGGCGCGGGCGGCCAGCACGGGGTCGATTTCGAGCGACAGCACCTGGGCCGCGCGATGGGCGAGCAGGGCGGCCATGAAGCCGGAGCCGGTACCGATCTCGAGCACCGACTCGTGCTTTTGCACGTGCAGGTCTTGCAGCATGCGTGCCTCGACCTTGGGCGAGAGCATCACCTGGCCGGGAACGGAGCCGTCGCCGAGCGGAATTTCCATGTCGAAGAAGGCCAGGCCGCGGTGCGCGGGCGGCACGTAGTCTTCGCGCCGGATGGCGGCCAGCAGGTCGAGAATTTCCAGGTCCAGCACATCCCAGGGCCGGATCTGCTGCTCGATCATGTTGAAGCGCAAGCGCTCGAGGGTGGGGGTCGGGTTCATTGGGGGCTTTTCCTTGTGGGGCTCAGGACAAACCTTCAATTTTAGGTTGCGCCGCGCCCGCTCGCGGAAGCCCGGCCGTCCATGCACGCTTCATGCCGCGCTCTCCGGGCGGCGGGTGAGGCCGTAGAGCACGGTCTCGGCCTGGGTGGCGAGGTACTTTTCAGGGTCGAGCGCGGTGTCTTCGTCGACGCACACCATGGCCGAATGCTTCCACAGCATCAGGAAGACCATGGGCGCCACCACCGAGTAAATGGCGTGGTCGATGTCGACCGGCGCGAATTCGCCCTTGTCGATGCCACGCTGCAGGATGCGCCGCAACAGCGAATGGCCCGGCCGGATGACTTCCTTGCGGTAGAACTCCGCCAGGTCGGGGAAATTGGCGCCTTCGCTCATCATGAGCTTGGTCAGGCCCGAAGCCTTGGTCATGCCGACCCGCTCCCACCAGACGCGCATGCAATAGCGCAGCATGTCCGCCGAGGTGCCCTCGAAGGTCTCGAATTCTTCGTTCCACTCGGAAAACCGGCCGCTGAGGTTTTCGACCACCACGGCCTTGAAGAGCTCTTCCTTGCTCGGGAAATAAAGAAAAAGCGTGCCCTTGGAGACGCCGGCGCGCGCCGCCACTTCCTCCGCGCGGGTGGCGGCAAAGCCTTTTTCGACGAAGAGATCGAGGGCCGCCGCCAGCAGTTCGCCGGGGCGCGCCTCCTTGCGGCGCTCGCGTTTGGAGCGCACCGGGCAGATCTTGTCGACAAAGGAACGGGGGGTGGGCATGAGATTAATGACTCGCGGGTTAGTAATGTAGTGACCAGCATCCGGCCCGTCAAGCCGCGACAATATCGGGTTCGCTTTTTTCCTACCTGCCGGAGCAGCCCATGTCTTCTTCACCGTCGCAAACCGAAACCATCGTGCTGGGCGGCGGCTGCTTCTGGTGCACCGAGGCGGTTTTCGACCGCGTGCAGGGCGTGGTGGACGTGGAGTCGGGCTACTGCAACGGCCAGACCGTCAACCCGACCTACGAGCAGATTTGCACAGGCCGCACGGGCCATGTGGAGGTCGTGAAGGTCGAATTCGACCCCGCCGCCATCAGCCTGCGCGAAGTTCTCGAGATCTTCTTTGTGGTGCACGACCCCACGTCGCTGAACCGCCAGGGCAACGACGTTGGCACGCAGTACCGCAGCGGCATCTATTTCACGAACGACGGGCAGAAGGAAGTGGCCCAGGCGGTCATCCGCGAAATCGAGGCCGGCAAGACCTACAGCGCCCCCGTGGTGACCGAGGTGGTGCCGCTCGCCAACTACTCGACCGCCGAGGCCTACCACCAGGACTACTTCCTGAACAACCCGAACCAGGGCTACTGCGCCTTCGTGGTCGGGCCCAAGGTCGAGAAGTTCCAGAAGACCTTCGCTTCGCGCGTCAAGGCCTGATTTTTCGCCAAGGCCCGCTCCCGTGCACATCACCGCCAGCCAGGCTCCGCATCGGTCGATCCTGTCGACCCGTGTGATCGCCATCGCGCTGGTGGTGGCGTTGTGGTTCGCGGGCACGCTCGGGCTGATTCACCGGTCGCTGCACGTGCCGGGCCTTGGCCAGCCGGCCGCGGCGGCGCAGGCCAGCCATGGCGAAGAGGGGCGCGGGCACGCAGCCCACGCGGCCCAGGTGTCGCACCTGCCCCACGCGTCTCACGGCATTGCCAGCCTGTTCGGCGACCACACCGACGCCGAATGCCGGCTGTACGACCAGCTGTCGCACGGCTCGGGCGCATTGGGCGTTCCTACGCTGGTGCTGCCGGTGCTCCTGCCGTCGGCCACCTTTGCCTATCTGCAGGGCGAAGCCATCGCCCGCTGGGTTGCGCTGTTCGACGCGCGCGGCCCGCCTTCCACTCGCTGAATCCCTCCGTGTTCCGGTTGCTGCACCGCGCTTTCCTGCGGTGGCGGCAGATCGTCCCTTGATTCAACGAGTGCTCATTCATGATTCCCAATTTCCGTCGCAACGCCATCGGCGCTGCCGTTCTTTCGCTGGCATCTTTCGCGGCCATGGCCCAGGCGCAACCCCAGCCGGCTCCCCGGGCGCAACCCGCCGAAATGCCCGCAGCCTCGCTGCCTGAGATTGCCGTCACCGGCAATCCGCTGGGTGCGGCCGACCTGATTGCGCCCACCACCACGCTCTCGGGCGACAAGCTCCTGATGCGCTCCGAATCGACGCTCGGCGAAACGCTCAACAACCTGCCCGGCGTGAGCAGCAGCTACTTCGGCCCCAACGCGAGCCGGCCGATCATTCGCGGCCTGGACGGCGACCGCATCCGCATCCTGCAGAACGGCGGCGGCGCGCCCGATGCTTCGGCGCTGAGCTACGACCACGCGGTGCCGGTCGATTCGCTGGTGACCGACCGCGTCGAAGTGCTGCGCGGGCCGTCTGCGCTGCAATATGGCGGCAGCGCGGTGGGCGGCGTGGTCAACGTCATCGACAACCGCATTCCGACCGAGCCGATCGACGGCTTCGGCGGCCGTGCCGACCTGGGCTTTTCGACCGGCAACAAGGAAAAGAACGGCGGCGTGGTCTTCGAGGGCGGCAACGGCCGCCTGGCGCTGCACGTGGATGCGTTCAACCGCGACTCCAAGGACGTCTCGGTGCCCATCGAACTGGAGTGCACCAAGCCCGGCCGTCCCACGCTGGCGCGCAAGATCTGCAACTCGGCCAACGAGGCGCACGGCGGCGCCGTGGGCGGCACGCTGTTCTTCGATCAGGGCTGGATCGGCGCCTCGGCCAGCACCTACCGCAGCAACTACGGCACGGTGGCCGAAGACGACGTGACCATCGGCATGAAGTCCGACCGCTATGCCATCGAAGGCGAATGGCGCCCGGGCGGCATCATCAGCAGCGTTCACGCCAAGCTCAGCCACACCGACTACCGCCACACCGAGTTCGAAGGCCGCGAAGCCGGTACCACGTTCTCGAACATGAGCAACGATGTGCGCATCGAGGCGCGCCACCAGAAGATCGGCAACCTCGAAGGCCTGGTGGGTTTCAGCAGCGAGACCAACCGCTTCGCCGCGGATGGCGCGGAAGCCTTTGCGCCGCACAGCCGCACGCGCTCCAACGCGCTGTTCATGTATGAAGAACTCGGGACCTCATGGGGCCGGCTGAGCTTTGGCGCGCGCACCGAGAAGGTTCGCGTCACTTCGCTCGGCTATCCGGACGATCCGACGGTGACGCGCTTTGCCGTCGGCGAGCGCACCTTCAACCCGCACAGCGCGGCCCTGGGAGCGCTGGTGAACCTGACGCCGCAGTGGCAGCTCACCTCGAACCTGGCCTACACCGAGCGGGCACCTAAGGACTATGAACTGCTCGCCAACGGCCCGCACGTGGCAACGGCCGCATGGGAGGTCGGCAATCCGAACCTCGACAAGGAAAAGTCGACCGGGTTCGACCTGGGGGCGCAATGGAAGTCGGGCGCCAACACGGCCCGCGTCAACGCGTACGTCACGCGTTTTCGCAACTACATCGGCCTGACGGCATCGGGCCGCACGCTCGATGAAGAAGGCCAGGTGGTGACCGACCCGGAAGCGACGGACACGCTGGCCGAGTACCTCTACAGCGGCGTGCGCGCGCGGTTCACCGGCATCGAGGCGAACGGCAACCTGCGCCTCTTGGGCACCGACGGCTTTGCGCGTTCGGCCGACGGCTCCACGCTCGACCTGGAGTGGCGCGGCGACATCGTGCGCGCCAAGAACCTCGACACCGGCGAGCCGCTGCCGCGCATTGCGCCGCTGCGCCTGGGCGCCACGCTGGCCTACGGCAACGGCCCGTGGGGTGCGCGCCTGGGCTTCGACTACAACGCGGCGCAGCGCCGGGTGCCGAGCGTGGGCGCGCGCGAGACCGACTCCTACACGCTGTGGAATGCCGCCGTTACCTACCGCATGAAGGTGCAGCACGCCAATCTCACCTGGTATGCGCGCGTCGACAACATCACCAACAAGCTGGCCTACAGCCCGACGTCGATCCTGACGACGACGGTGTACCCGAACGCACCGCTGCCGGGACGTTCGCTGAAGGTCGGCCTGCGCGTGACGTTCTGACCTGAAGCCCATCAGGCCTGCTCTTTCTGGAAAGGAAAGGGCAGGCCGGGCTGAACGCACCCTCGGCTATCCTCGACCGGGTGAACCCGTTCGTCATTTCCTCGCTGCTGCCGGTCGTCGTCCTGATCGCAGCAGGCTACCTGGCAGGCCGGCGCCGCTGGATCGGCGGCAACGCCGTCAAGGACCTCTCCAACCTGATCTTCCTGCTGCTTGCACCCGCGCTGCTGTTCCGCGCGATGAGCACGGTGCACGTGGAAGAACTCAGCCTCAAGCCCGTGGCGGCGTACTTCATCGCCTCGGGCCTGCTGTTCGCGGGCACGTTGGCGCTGCGCGGCTTCAACCGCACGGCAGCCGTCATTGCGCTGGCCAACACCTACAGCAACACCGTGATGATCGGCATCGTGCTGGTCGGCCTTGCTTATGGCGACCAAGGCATGGTGGTGCTGCTCACGCTGATCTCGCTGCATTCGCTGGTGCTGTTGACGAGCGCCACCGTGGTGCTGGAGCTGGCCGTCGCGCGCGAGCATGCGGTGGTGAGCGGGGAGGAGAAGCGTTCCATGGTTCGCACGGTGCTGCGGGCTCTCCGCAACGCCATCATCCACCCGGTGCCGATGCCGATCATCGCGGGGCTGCTGTTTGCGCAGACCGGGCTCGTGATGCCCGACTTTCTCGACAAGCCGATCATGCTGCTCGGGCAGGCCTTCGGCCCGGTGGCACTTGTGATGGTGGGCATCACGCTCGCGCTGACGCCCATCGGTCGGCACTGGCGCGGTGCCACGGTGCAGGCCCTGGTGAAGAACCTGCTGCATCCGCTGCTCGTGGCCGGCATCGGCTGGCTGCTGGGCGTGCGCGGCATTCCGCTCACCGTGATGGTGGTGGCGGCGGCACTGCCCATCGGCGCGAACGTCTTTCTCTTTTCGCAGCGCTACCGCACGGCCGAAGACCTGGTAACGGCCAGCGTGGCGGTGTCGACGGTGCTCGCGCTTGCCACGCTCACGCTGGTGATGACGCTGGTGCAGTGGCTTCCCTGAAGTTCTTGTAGCCCCCGGCGCCTATGCCGTTCGGCAGGGTGGCCATTTGGCGAGATGGCGAGCGGCGCCTGCCGCTCTACATTTGCCGGCTGATGATTTACCAGGTGCGGTCTTCGCCGTTTCCCGCCATGGCGCCGATCGCGATGGTGGTCGCACTGTGCTGTGCCGCCTTTGCCGCAACGGCCACGGCCGATACCAAGCCGTGCAGAACGCCGTGCCTTTCGGCGGGGGTACCGAGGGAGGCGGTGCCGCCGACAGCCGGGCTACCGGCAGCCAGGCCAGCGGGGCCAAAGCCGGCTGCGGCAACGCGGCCCAGGCCGCAGGCCGTAGCGGTGGCCGCGCAGCCGTCGCCGCTGCCAGTGCCGGAGGTGGAGAAGTCCGCGGCTCCCAAAAAGCCGCCGCTCTCCAGGCGCTGCAGCGAAATCAACATGCGGGCAGCGGTGGGTGAGCCGCTGTCGGACGAAGACATGAAGATCTTGAGGAGCCAATGCTGATGATGAAAACCACCATCCACCCGATCGGGACCGTGCTGCGCGTGCTCGCGCTGTGCGCCGCGGCGCTTTCCGTTGCGTGTGCGCACCGGCCCGCGCCGGGCAACGCCATGCCTTTCGACCAGGCCGTCAACCAGGCGGTGGACGACCTGATCGTGCAAACGCAGAAGCTGCCGGCCTTCCTGGCCAAGGTGGAGTCGACCATCAAGCAGAGCCGCATCGTGATCGACCCGCTGCTCGAGGGATCGAGCGGCCAGCAGACCGAAGTGACGCGCGTGGCCGAGCAGCGCGTGGTGCAGCGCATGCAGTCGCAGTTCAAGCAGTTCACCGTCACGCCGTTCAACAGCGCCGAGATCGAGCGCGCCCAGTACGTGCTGAACGGCACGCTGGTGCGCGACAAGGATTCGTCCGATGGGCGTTACCGCCTCAACCTGGCGCTGACGGAAATCAAGAGCGGCGTGGTCATCGCGCAATCGGTGGCGCGCATCAGCGACCCGACGCTGGATACGCGGCCGACGGCCTTCTTTCGCGACAGCCCGGTGAACGGCAAGGACCGCGGTGTGGAAGGCTACATCCGCACCGCCGAAACGCAGCCCGGGCAAGCCGCCGACGCGTTGTACCTGGAGCGTCTGCCGACTTCGACCGTGCTGCAGGAAGCCACCGCGGCTTACGAAGCGGGCCGCATGAGCGAAGCGCTCAGCCGTTACGAAGCCGCATCGCGCCGGCCCGATGGCCAGCAGTTGCGCATCTACAGCGGCCTGTACCTCACGCAGGCGCATCTGGGCCGCGCGGCCGATGCGGAAAAAACCTTCGGCACCCTTGCGCGGCTCGGGTTGGAAACCAACAACCTGAGCGTGAAGTTCCTGTTCAAGCCCGGCTCGACCGATTTCCTGGCCGACCCGAAGATCAGCGCTGCCTATCCGATGTGGCTGCGGCAGATCGCGCGCCAGGCGGCGCAGATCGATTCATGCGTGGTGGTGACGGGCCACACGAGCCGCACCGGCCCGGAGGCGGTCAACGAGCGCTTGTCGCTGCAGCGCGCCGTGAGCGTGAAGACCCGCCTCGTCGGCGAGGCGCCGCCGCTGTCGAGAAAGCTGCGCGAATCGGGTATGGGATTCCGCGAGAACATCGTGGGCACCGGGGCGGACGACGCAAGCGATGCGCTCGACCGCCGCGTCGAATTCAAGGTCGCAGCCTGCGAGGCTTGACCAGGCTCAGGGTGCGAGCCGTTCGCGCACCCAGTTGCCGCCTTCGAGCCGGTAGCGCAGCCGGTCGTGCAGGCGGCTCTTGCGGCCTTGCCAGAATTCCCAGCGGTCGGGCACGAGCCGGTAGCCGCCCCAATGCGGCGGGCGCGGCGGCGAGAGCAGGTGCTTGGCGGCGGCCACGGCGGCGTTCTTCACCAGCACGTCGCGGCCGCTGATCACTTCGCTTTGCGGGCTGGCCCAGGCGCCGATGCGCGAGTCGAGCGGGCGGCTGGCAAAGTAGGCATCGCTTTCCTCGGCGCTGGTTTTCTCGACGCGGCCCTCGATGCGCACCACGCGTTCGAGCTCGACCCAGTGGAACTGCAACGCCGCATACGGATTGCCCGACAGCTCCCGGCCCTTGCGGCTTTCGTAGTTGGTGTACCAGACGACTCCGCGTGCGTCGTAGCCCTTGATGAGCACGATGCGGCTCGAAGGCCGCAGGTCGCTGCCCACGGTGCACAGGGTCATCGCATTGGGCTCGGGCACCTGCGCGTCGATGGCTTCGCCGAGCCAGCGTTCGAACTGCTTCAGCGGATCGTCGGCGCTGTGGGTTTCGCCGAGTTCGGCCCGCTCGTAGCTCTTGCGCAGCGCGGCCAACGTTTCGTTGGTTGGAGAAGAGGTCATGCCGACATTGTTGCGCAAGCCTTGCCCGCCGCCATTCCGCGCACATACTCGGCCCATGGTGACAAAGGCTAATTCTCCGTGGGTGATCGTGCTGGCTTCGGGGCGCGGCGAGCGTTTCAACGCGGCCGGTGGCGTGGGCTCTAAGCTGCAGGCGCCGCTCGCGGGCAAGCCGGTGCTCGAGCGAACGCTCGATGCCGTTCGCGCCAGCGGATTGCCCTGGCGCCTGGAAGACGCCGGCCACCCGGGCATGGGCGATTCGATTGCCGCCGCGGTGCGGGCCACGCCCGACGCCGCCGGCTGGCTGATCCTGCCGGGCGACCTGCCGCTGGTGCGCCCTGAAACCCTGCGCGCGGTGGCGGGGGCCCTCACCGGCCGCACGTGCGCCGCGCAGCCGCAATACAAGGGCGAGCGCGGCCATCCGGTGGGCTTTGCGGCCGGATGCCGCGCACAGCTCGCGGCGCTGCAGGGAAACTTCGGCGCCGCGCCCATCCTCAAGGCGATGCGCGCCATCGACGCGGTCGCAGACCTTGTGGTGGACGACGTGGGCATCGTGACCGACATCGACACGCCGGAGGCCCTGGCGCACGCCGAGGCCCTTTGGCGGGAGCGCTCGGCGGGGTTGGCTTAACCGGCGATCAGCGCCGCGCGATCACCGCGCATGCCGTGCGCGGGCCGGAGTTGCCGGCTGGCTGGGTCGTGAAGTCGTCGCGGTCGCGATGCACGACGAGCGCGCGGCCCACCACGTTGTTGGCGGCGCCTTCGGTCAGCGAGATCGAGTGGATGTCGACGCGAAAGCGCGCCACGCCGCTGGCATCGGCCACGAGGCTGGGGAGCTCGCCGGCGTGGCTGCCCGGCGCGCCGAACTTGCCGTGCGTGCCGCCGGTGGGGTTGAAGTGGCCGCCCGAGGCGTTGCCGTTGTCGCCGCAGTCGCCTTTCTCATGAATGTGGAACCCGTGCTCGCTGCCCGGTGCCAGGCCGCGCACTTCACCGGCCACACGCACGCCGTGGTCCAGCGCGGTGAAGGTCACCGTGCCGCGCGTGGGGTTGGGCGAGATCGCCGCGGTGGGCATCAGTTCGGCGGCCGCGCTCGGCTTGCCGCCCATCATGCCGCCGCAGGCCGAGAGCAGGGCGCTGGCGAGAAGGGCGGTGCCGGTGGCGATCGAGAGACGATGGTTCATGGTTTTTCCTTGGACGGTCCGGAAGATTGTTGGGAAGAAAAGGAACGGGAAGAAGAAGTTTTTTTGTCCGGAGACCCCGGAACATATACCGGAGCAGGAGGCGTGCCGCAATCAGCCGCGGCGCCGGATTGCGCTTGCTGCGCCTCACGGTCGTGTTGCTCCTGCTGCTCTTGCCTCTCGTGCGCCAGAGCAACCAGCCGGGCCAGTGCCGCATCGTGGATCGAGTGGCGGCGCAACTCCAGCAAGGTCTGGCGTGCGTAGTCGAGCGAGCTGCCGTAGCGGCCGACCGCATGGGTGAAGATGTGGCGATAACGCTCGTCGCTGAGCTCCCCAGTGAAATTGGGGCTGCGCCTGGAGAGCGTGAAGGCAAGCGCGCGCACCGGGCCTTCGGGGGTGACGCACTTGAGCCACTTCGGGTCGTACACGCCGGTGGGCATTTCGCGCAGCCAGAGCCTGCGCAGCGTTTCGAGGCCCTGTGCAGCCGGCACGCGGAACACCATGCCGCGGCAGCTGCCGCCTGACAGCAAGCCGAAGACGAGGCCCGGCGTCTGCACGCTGCCGCGGTTGATGCGGCTCCACATCTTCAGCGCGCGGTGCCAGCCATGCACCCAGGCAAAGCGCCGCTCGGCAAAGTCGAACTCGGGGCGCCAGATGAGCGAGCCGTAGCCGAAGAGCCACAGGTCCTCGCGGCCGCCCCAGTCGGCAATGGCCTGTTCGAGCATCGGCTGCGGGTCGCGCAACGGCCGGGGCATCGGGTCCAGCCCCGGCGGCCCGCGGTCGGGTGCGGGGCCCGACGGGCCGGCGCCTACAATTTGGCGATCATGGTTCACCGCACCATTATTTACCGACCTCTTCCCTACGGAGAACGCAGACCCATGAATGAAGACGACAGCCAGCAAAAATTCGCCCTCGGGTTTCTCGTGATACTGATCGCGCTGGTGATCTCCTTCGTACTGGGCATCGCGTTCTGGCACAAGGGCAAGAACGCGGCGGCAAAGGCCAGGCCCGCCGTAGCGGTTGCAGCGGCCCCCGCTGCGCCGGCGCCCACCACCACCGTGGCCGAGGTCACCGAAACGGTCACAGTCGTGATCCCCGACGGCGCCAGCATCCGCGTGGCCAACGGCGTGGTGAACTTCTATTTCGCGACCGGCAGCGCCGATCTCGCACCCGGTGCCGCCGAGGCGCTGGCCGCCGTCATCAAGGGCGTGGAAAGCGGCCGCAAGGCCGTGGTCTCGGGTTTTCATGACACCACCGGCGACGCGGCCATCAACGAGCAGCTTGCCAAGAAGCGCGCCGAGATGATCCGCGACGTGCTGGTGGGCCTGGGCGTTCCGGCGAGCAAGGTCGACCTGCAGAAGCCCGCTGTCACGGCGGGTTCGGGCAACAACGCAGAGGCGCGCCGCGTCGAAGTCAAGCTCATCGATTGAGCGGTCTCCGCCCAATCAGCCCGTGGATCTCGATGCGGGATGTAAATGCGTATTGCCGGAAGGCCGTTTTCGATCGGCCTTGGTTTTGCTGTCTTGGTACTATTCACTTCCAAGTCGAAGGTCGCAAAAGTGACATTGGCCAGATGCCGGCAGTGCGACCGAATACATCCCCATGAGCACACATCCCACCGTCCTTGACGTTACCGATCGCATTCGCGAACGCAGCCGGGGGCCGCGCAGCGCGTACCTCCAGCGCCTCACCGAAATCCGCAACCGCGACCGCGGCTCCGATCGCATGGGCTGCGCCAACGTCGCGCACGCCGTGGCCGGCATTCCGGCCAACGACAAGTTCAGGGTGGTGACGGAGCGCGCACCCAACATCGGCATCGTCACCGCCTACAACGACATGCTCTCGGCCCACGCGCCGTACCAGAGCTACCCCGACATCATCAAGAACGAGGCGCGCAGCCTCGGCGCCACGGCGCAGGTGGCCGGCGGCGTGCCCGCCATGTGCGACGGCGTGACCCAGGGCACGCCCGGCATGGAGCTGAGCCTCTTCAGCCGCGACGTGATCGCCATGGGCACCGCGGTGGCGCTCACGCACGACATGTTCGATGGCGCGCTGCTTCTGGGCGTGTGCGACAAGATCGTGCCGGGCCTGTTGATCGGCGCATTGCACTTCGGGCACCTGCCCACCGTGTTCGTGCCTGCGGGCCCTATGCCCTCGGGCCTGTCGAACGGCGAAAAATCCAAGGTGCGCGAGCAGGCTGCACAGGGCCTGGTTGGCCGGCAGGGCCTGCTCGACGCCGAGATGGCGGCCTATCACACCGTGGGCACCTGCACCTTCTACGGCACCGCCAACAGCAACCAGATGCTGCTCGAGGCCATGGGCCTGCATGTGCCCGGCACGGCCTTCATCCAGCCTGGCGACGCCATGCGCGAAACGCTCACGCGCGAGGCCGTTCGCACGGTGCTCGGCCGCGCGAGCGAAACCGCATTCAATTGCCCGCCCATCGGCGAAGTCGTGGACGAGCGCTGCATCGTCAACGCCATGGTGGCGCTGCTTGCCACCGGCGGCTCCACCAACCACCTGATCCACTGGGTGGCCGTGGCGCGCTCGGCCGGCATCGTGATCGACTGGGACGACTTTTCGCGCCTCTCCGACGTGATTCCGCTGCTGACGCGCGTGTACCCCAACGGTAGCGCCGACGTGAACGCATTCCAGGCGGCGGGCGGTCCGGGCTTCGTCATCGGCGAGCTGCTCGACGCAGGCCTGATGCATGCCGACGTGCTGACCGTGCGCGCCGGCGGCATTCGCGAATTTGCGAACGTGCCCACCATGGCCGGCGACAAGCGCCTGGTGTGGCAATCCGCCGCGCCTTCGAAGGACGAGGCGGTGGCTCGGCCCGTCGAGAACCCTTTCAGCGCCACTGGTGGCCTGAAGCTGCTCAACGGCAACCTGGGGCGCAGCGTGATCAAGGTGTCTTCGGTGCCCGACGACCGCCACGTGATCGAAGCGCCGGCGCGCGTTTTCGATTCGCAGGCCGCGCTGCAGCAGGCCTTTACCGCCGGCGAACTCGAGCGCGACGTGGTGTGCGTGGTGCGCTGGCAGGGCCCGCAGGCCAACGGCATGCCCGAGCTGCACAAGCTCACGCCGCCGCTGTCGGTGCTGCAGGGCAAGGGCTTTCGCGTGGCGCTGGTCACCGACGGCCGCATGAGCGGCGCATCGGGCAAGATTCCGGCCGCGATTCATGTCTCGCCCGAAGCCGCCGCGGGCGGCCCACTCGCCAAGGTGCGCGACGGCGACGTCATACGCCTGGATGCGGTAGCGGGTACGCTTGCCGTGCTGGTGCCCGACGACGAATGGGCCGAACGCGAGCTTGCCAAGCTGCCCGAGGCCAAGCGCATCGCCGACGGCCACGGCCTCGGCCGCGAACTGTTCGCCGGCATGCGGCGCAATGCACTGACCGCGGAAGAGGGCGCATGCTCGTGGCTGTGAACAATGGAGCAATGAAATGACAGACAAACTCACCGCACTCGACGTCATGCGCGATGCGCCGGTCATCCCGGTCATCGTGCTGAACGACGTGAAACATGCCATTCCACTGGCGCGCGCGCTGGTGGCCGGCGGCATCCGCATGCTTGAAGTCACGCTGCGCACGCCGCAGGCGCTCGAGTGCATCGAAGCCATTGCCAAGGACGTGCCCGAAGCCGTGGCCGGCGCCGGCACCATCCGCAGCGCGGCCGATGCGCAAGCCTCGGCGCTGGCCGGGGCCAAGTTCGGCGTGAGTCCGGGCTACACGCGCGCGGTGGGCAAGGCCTGCCACGATCTCGGCTTGCCGCTGCTGCCCGGTGTGGCCACCGGCAGCGAGATCATGACGGCACAGGAAGACGGCTACACCGAGCTCAAGTTCTTTCCCGCGCTGCAAGCGGGCGGGCTGCCGATGCTCAAGGCCTGGCAAGGGCCGTTCGGCGACGTCACCTTCTGCCCCACCGGCGGCATCCATGCGGGCAACGCGGCCGAGTTTCTCGCGCTCTCGAACGTGGCTTGCGTCGGGGGCTCGTGGATCGTGCCGACCGACGCGATCCGCGAAGGCAACTGGGCGCTGATCGAGCAGCTGGCACGCGCCGCGAGCCAACTGCAGCGCTGACCATGCGCGCGGATTTCGACGCGAGCGACCTGAAGGTCATCGCGTTCGACGTTTTCGGCACGGTGGTCGATTGGCACAGCGGCATTGCCGCCGAGGCCGAACTCGCGTTGCCGGGTGTGGACGGCGCCACCTTCGCGCTGGCGTGGCGCGCCGGCTACCAGCCCGCAATGAAATCGGTGATGGAGCGCATTGCCGCGGGCGAGGGCGGCTTCACGCTGCTCGACGAACTGCACCTGAGCATGCTCGAGCAGGTGCTGCATGACTTCGGCCTGACCGAGCAACTCGACACCGCCGCCAAGCGTCACCTGAGCCGTGCCTGGCACAGGCTGCCCGCCTGGCCCGATGCGGTCGAGGGGCTCACGCGCCTGAAGAAGAAGTTCACCATCTGCACGTTGTCCAACGGCAACATCGGCCTGCTCACCGAAATGGCCAAACGCGCCGGCCTGCCATGGGACTGCGTGCTCTCGGCCGAAGTGTTCAAGGCCTACAAGCCCGATCCGCGCACTTACCTTGGAGTGGCAGGCGTGTTCGACGCAACGCCGGGCCAGGTCATGCTGGCGGCGGCGCACCATGACGACCTTGCCGCGGCGCGCGTGTGCGGCCTGAAGACCGCCTACATCGAGCGGCCCCATGAATACGGCCGCGCGCAGCCCAAGGATGTTTCGCCGAACGCAGAGAACAACCTGCATGCGCGAGACATCAATCAATTGGCCGATCTGCTGGGCTGCTGATCGCGCCGAGGCTCAGCGGACCGCAATTACCTTGCTCTTGCTGCGCCAAGCGACTTCGCGGACTTGATCATTCCGCGCATCATTTGCGTGAGCGGAAATTCCACCAGCTTGTAGACCATGTGCGAAGCCGCAATGGCCGCAACGCCGACCGCGGCGGAAATGGCGAGTATCTGCACCGGCGAGGAAATGCCGAGCAGCTTCACCGTGATGGGAATGCCGACCAGGATGAACGGATGAAAGAGGTACAGCGAATAGGAGCTGTCACCAATGGCCAGCACCGTGCGCATTCTTTTCCAGAACGGCCCGAGCAGGATGATTCCCATGAACATCATGGCCGAAGGAATTGCCAGCGCAAATCCCCGCAGTTGGCCGCTGCCAAGGCCCTGGGATATGGCCAGGTGGGCGAGAAAAGCGCCCGTCACGGTCAGGCCGATGGCAGCAGGAATGTGTTGCCGGAACACCCCTTCTTGAACGCGACGCCAACGGCCACGCCAAAGGCAAATTCCACGAACAGCGAAAAATTGATGACCTTGGGATCTACGTTGAAAAGCAGCCCCATGAATGAACCCGCAGCCAGTACCAGGCACGCAATGGTTGCGGTTTTTCGATTGGCTGTCGGCAGCGCGACGAGTGCCCAGAGCGCATAGAAGATGATCTCGTAGGTCAGCGTCCAGCCGTTGTTCACCAGGTATGGCGCGGTGGTGGGCCACAAGAAAAACGAGGCGGCAATATCCGTTGCTTGCTGCGCGTTGCTGTTGATCAGGTTCGGCTTGAAGATCAGAACCAGCAATGCCAGCAACGAGAGCCCCCAATACAGCGGAAACACCCGCACGATCCGCTTTTCCATGAACTCCACATGCGTCATCGTCTTGCTCGCGGTGACGAAGTAGATGATGAAGCCGCTGATCATGAAAAAGATATCAACCCCGACGATCCCGAAATCGAACAACGGAATGGCGCCGCCCGAAAGCGCGTGCGATTTCTGCGCGATGTGATGAACCACCACCAAGAGAGCGGCAATGCCTCTTCCCGCCTGGATGGATTCGACGTACTGGGGCTGGTCGACCGCAATGGATTGGGACTTCACGAGATGCGATCCTGCTGAATGGCGCCAACGAGAGCCGGTGCGCCGGAAGGGGCGGCATTGCTGCTGCGCCGCAGCCGCTTTTCTTCACGCAGTTCGGCTTTCTGCAGCATTGCCATGGCGGAAAAAACAAGCGGGCTCACAATGGCGAAGTGACGGGCAAAGGAGCCGAAATCAGGCTCGAACACGCCTTCGATAATGAGAAAAGACAAAGGCGCCAAGGCAATCTTGCCGGCCTGGATGATCCTTTTATCGTCGGACTTCGCGCTCTTGACAATGACCTTCACCATCCAGATGAAGGTGAAAGGCATGATCGAAATAAATGCCAGCTGGCTGACCGATCCAAAGCGCAGAAGCTCGAGCGGGAATGCGAGCCTGAAAAATGTGATCGTTGCATTGAGCGCTTGCAGCAGTGCATTGTCGGAAGCAATGACCGCCTCGATCACCGTTCGCGATCCTTCGGCACCAACCTCCCGGTTTTCATTGACGGCGAGGCGGGCAAAGTCCAGCGTGACGCCCAGCGCAATCTGGAATGTCAGCGCCAGTGCGATGTAAACCAGAACAATGACGACCAGCAGCCTGAACACGGTGAGCTGCTTTCTGAGGAGCCTCAGCCCGAACCAGACGCCGCTGACCAGCAGCCAGTACTTTCTGACGACCCAGCCGTAAATCGTGGCGGACAACAGCCACGTGAGCCCGAACCATGGTTGCCGGGCAGCCATGACCGAAACGAGGACCACGGCGGCGGACAGCATGTCCTTGGAGAGAACCGAAAGAAAAATCGCCCGGATGACGCCCCAGGCCAGCGACGCGAGAAATACGCCCAAGGGAATGCGGGCGAACTGAAAGATGGGAATCAAGGTGAGCGACACGCTCAGCAGGGCGCCCGCCAATGGCGCGGTGCCAGCGCTCAACCCCACCGATTCAAGAAGGAACGCGCTGCAGGCGTAGGAGTTTCTTTCCTCGATGGTGGTGGAGGTCAGCTGGCATGAATCGGCGCCGAAGAAGCTCAGCAGCGTGTCTTCGTCCGGAAAGATCTGGGCTGCCGTGTCGTGATACGCGAACGGAATGGCTCCAACGACGAGCGCGGCAAATAGAAATACGATGAGCGATATTGCCGGGTCGATCGCCTTGCCGCGGATACTTAAACTGGTCAAATTCGTTCCGCTTTAGAAGAAAGCGCTCATTTGGAAGACGGGGCGAAAATCAACGGGCCATTTCAATACTTTTGAACTGCTATCCGCGTTCAAGCATGAAAGTTCTTGTTGCAAATTCGGGCGTCTGAAGCGTTAAGCATTAACGCTTCTTGCCAAGGAACAGCAGCAAAGAATATGCCGGTCGCCCCTGCGAAGGCGGCTATTTTGTCTCGTTAATTCGCCCGCGCATTCCAGGCCTCGCGTTTCTTACGGTTGCTTGCAACCTGGCGGTGCCGGCCCGGTGGCCGGCACTCATTGCGGCGGCTGATCAAGGTGCGCGCAAAGCGTCTGCGGCGGCTTCTGCCTTGTCGCCGGAGGCCTTCGACTTTTCCTGGATCAGCTCGACCTTGTAGCCGTCCGGATCGGTCACGAAAGCGATCACGGTGCTGCCGCCCTTTACCGGGCCGGCGTCGCGCGTGACGTTGCCGCCGGCCGCCTTGATCTTTTCGCAGGCTGCATAGGCATCGGGCACGCCGAGCGCGATGTGGCCGTAGGCCGTGCCGAGTTCGTAGCTTTCGGTGCCCCAGTTGTAGGTGAGCTCGATCTCTGCCTGGTCGGGGTTGCCGTTGCCATAGCCGACGAAAGCGAGGCTGTATTTGTACTCGGGGTTCTCGGAGGTGCGCAGCAGGTTCATGCCCAGCACCTTCGTATAGAAGTCGATGGAACGCTGGAGATTGCCGACGCGCAGCATGGTGTGGAGAAGTCGCATCTCGTGGGTGCCTGTTCGTTGTTGTGGGAAGGATTCGATTGTCGGTTTTACGCGAGCGTGAGCAAGTGCGCCTCGTGCTTCTTCAGGAATTCGCGCAGGTGCTGCGGATACTCCGGCACCACCGCGCTGCGCACGCTGGGCCGCGCGGCCAGGGCCTTGCGCCATGCATTCACCTTGGGCAGGGCATCGAAGATGTGCGAGTCGCTGATCTCGTCGAACACCTCGAAGTAGCGAAAGACGGGCGCGAAGACCGCATCGACCAGGCTGAAGTTTTCGCCCGCGAAGTACGGGCCGGCGCCCAGCGCCGCTTCGACGCGTTCGAACTTGGCGGCGAGCGCCAGGCGCTTCTGCTCGAACACTTCGGCATCGCGCGTGGTCTCGTAGCCCCACAGGTCGCCCAATATGGCCGAGCCGAATTCCATCCACGCGCGGTGCTCGGCGCGGGTGAGCGGGTCTTCAGGATGCAGGCGCGGGCCCGGCTGGGTTTCTTCGAGGTATTCGCAGATCACGTTGCTTTCGAACAGCACTGCCTCGCCGCCGCTAGGCCGCTGAAGGCGCAGTAGCGGAACCTTGCCGAGCGGCGAGATCGCAATGAACCAGTCCGGCTTGTCCGCGAGGTCGATCACCACGCGTTCGAAAGGCACGTTCTTCTCGGCCAGGGCAATGGCTGCGCGCTGCACATAGGGGCACAGCAGGTGGCTGACGAGGGTAAGGGGTTGGGCCATTGGCGTGCTCCGGAAAATAGGAAGGTGGGAGCGCCGCATTCTTGCGATCCCGAACAACCTTTTCCCGAAAAGCCCATTCGCCGAATGGGCGCCTTGTGCTATTTGGCGGTGTCCAGCCAGTGCGTGATGCGGCCTGCGTGCATCACGCCGATGCGGTCGGCCATGGCATGGGCTTCGGCATCGTTGTGGGTGACTAGGATGGCGGTCTGCCCGGCGCGCTTGAGAATGCCGCGCACCTCCGCCGTCAGGCGTTCGCGCGTGCCGCCATCGAGGTTCGAAAAAGGCTCGTCGAGCAACAGCAGCGCGGGCGAAGGCGCCAGCGCGCGGGCCAGCGCAATGCGTTGCTGCTGGCCGCCAGAGAGCTCGTGCGGAAAGCGTTCACCGGCGTCCGCGAGGCCGACGAGCGAGAGCATTTCGGCCGTGCGCGACTGCTGCTGCACGCGGCCCGCGCGGCGCAAGCCGAAAGCCACGTTCTGGCTTGCCGAGAGGTGAGGAAACAGCGCGTACTCCTGGAACATCATGCCGACGCGCCGCTGCTCGGGCGGCAGGTGCACCTGGGTCGAAGACAGCAGCACGTCGCCGAGCCGGATCGTGCCGGCGCGCACGGGCTCGAAGCCGGCGATGGCCCGCAGCACGGTGGTCTTGCCGCAGCCCGAGGGGCCGAACAGGCAGGCTATTTCGCCCGCGGCCAGGGACAGCGAAAAGTCGTTCACCACGGTGTGCAGGCCGCGCGGTGTTTCGTAGGCGAGCTGGATCGACTCGAGGGAAAGAGGGGAACTCATGTTTTGTCCGGACCGGGCAAGGCCGATGGCGTGCCCAGTTGATTGCGTGCCAGCAGCACCACGGGCAGCAGCCCGGCCGCGACGATGGCCAGCGCGGCAATGGCGCCTTCCTCGTACGTGCCGCGGGCGGCCTCGGCATAGAGCCATGTGGCCAGCGTGTCGAAATTGGCGGGACGCAGCAGCAGCGTGGCGGGCAGCTCTTTCATGGCGTCGACAAAGACCAGCAGCGCCCCCGTAGCGATGGCGGGCTGCAGCAGCGGCAGATGCACACGGCGCAGCGTGCCGCCGGTGGTTTCACCCAGCAGCCGCGAGGCCTGTTCGATGGCCGGCGGAATACGGGCGAGCCCGGCTTCGATGCCACCCACCGGCATGGCGAGAAAACGGATGGCGCAGGCCACCACCAGCACCACACCCGCGCCCATCAGCGGCAGGCCCGCGAGGCCGAACGTGTTTGCCAATGCGGCGTCGAATGCCAGCGCGGGCGTGAGCAGGCCAATGGCGAGCACCGTACCCGGCACTGCGTAGCCCAGCGCGGCCACGCGTGCCTGCCAGCGCGCGCGGTTGGGCCGCGACCCCTGGCTGCGGGCCGCCCATGCCACCACCAGCCCGGCGGCCACGGCGACGACGGTCACGCCCGCGGCCAGTGCCAGCGTGTTGCCGAGGCTGGAGAGCAGGCCTTGCGAAATGCCGCCGCCCTGGCGCAGGCGCTTGCTGCTTTCCCAGACGAGGTAGAGAGCAGGCGCCGCGAATCCGATCATCACCGGCAACGCGGCGGTGGCGGTGGCCAGCCATGCCGTCCAGCCGTGCAGGCGGCGCGGCTGCATCGGGCGCATGCGCTGCGTTGAGCCGAAACGCTGATGCCGGCGGCCGTTGCGTTCGAGCCAGACCAGGGCCACCACCACGAACAGCATTGCGCAGGCAATCTGCGCCGCGCCGGCCAGGTCGGAGCGCGTGATCCACGTGGTGTAGACCGCCACGGTGAGCGTGTTCACGCCCAGGAATTCGGAGGCGCCGATGTCGTTGAGCGTTTCGAGCAGCGCAAGGCTCAGCCCCACGGCAAGCGCCGGACGTGCCAGCGGCAGCGCCACCCGAAAGAACGCACCGCGCCGGCTTTCGCCCAGCGTGCGGGCGGCTTCCATCAAGTGGGCTGGCTGCGTCATGAACATCGCGCGCGCCGTCATGTAGACGTACGGGTAGAGCACAAAGCCCAGCACGAAGATTGCACCGGGCATCGAGCGCAGGTCGGGCAGGCGGAACTGGCGTGGGCTGTCGAAGCCCAGGGCCCAGCGGATCGCACCCTGCACGGGGCCGATGGGGTGCAGCAGGTCCAGGTAGGCGAAGGCGACGATGTAGGTCGGCATGGCCAGCGGCAGCAGCAGTGCCCAGTGCAGTACGCGACGCCCCGGAAAGTCGCAGGCCGTGACCAGCCAGGCGCAGCCGGTGCCGATCACCAGCACCAGCACGCCGACACCTGCGAGCAGCACGGCCGTATTGAGCGCCGCCTGCGGCAGCACGTGCGCGAACAGCGGCCCCCAGTGCGCCACGCCGGAGCCGAACGCGAGCCAGGCGAGCGTGAGCACCGGCGCAAGCACGCCGACGGCAATTGCGAACGAGGCGCTGCGCCAGAGCGGGCCTGCAGCGTGCAGGCCCGGCAACCGCCTCCGCGCGATCAGCATTCAGGCACCGGCAAGGCGTGCCCGGCCGTGTTCATCACTGATCGAAGCCGACCTTATCCACGAGCGCGCTGGCTTGCTTGCGGTACTTGGCAATGTCGGTGAGCGGCAGCGGGTCGACCTTCAGCTCGCCGATGGTCTCGCCGATGATCGGGTCGAGCGCCACGCCCTTGCGCACCGGGTATTCGTAGTTGGCCTGGGCGTACAGCGATTGCGCCGGCTCCGACACGAGGAACTCGAGCAGCTTGACCGCGTTGGCGCGCTGCGGCGAGTTCTTGGCCACGGCCGCGCCGCTGATGTTGACGTGCGTGCCGCCGCTCTTGCCACCCGCGAAGGTCGGGCGGATCACCTTGATGGCGTCGCCCCACTTGCGTGCGTCAGTGCCTTCCTTGGCGCTCTTCATCTGGCCGACGTAGTACGAGTTGGCCAGGCCGATGTCGCAGATGCCGCCCAGGATGTCGCGCGCCACGTCGCGGTCGCCGCCGGTGGCCTTGCGGGCCAGGTTGGCCTTGACGCCACGCAGCCACTGTTCGGTCTTGGCTTCGCCGTCATGCGCGATCATCGATGCGATCAGCGCCGTGTTGTAGGGGTGCTGGCCTGCGCGGATGCAGACCTTGCCCTTCCACTTCGGGTTGGCCAGGTCTTCATAGCTGAAGCGGGTGAGCGGCTGGTTCTTGTCGGCGTAGAGCACGCGCGCGCGCAGCGAGAGCGCGAACCACTGCCCATCGGCGCCGCGCAGGTTGGCGGGAATGGCCGATTCGAGCGCGGCCGATTTCACCGGCTGCGTCACGCCGCCGTCCACCAGGTCCATCAGGTTGCCGATGTCCACCGTCATCAGCACGTCGGCCGGCGAACGTGCGCCTTCGGCCTTGACGCGCTCCAGCAGGCCGTCCTTCACGAACACGGTGTTGACCTTGATGTTGGTCTGCGTGCTGAAGGCCGTGATCAACGGTTGGATCAACGCGGGTTCACGCGTTGTGTAGAGCGTGAGTTCGTCGTTGGCGGCGAAGGCAGGCAGGGCGGCAGCGGCCAGCCAGGCGGCGGAGACGCCGAGCAATGCGCGGGCGGCGCGGCCTTGAACGCCGAGGCGGTCGGTCATGAAGGATCCTCCAGGTGCAGGGACAGGTTTCGAGAGAAGCATCGCGGCCGCATGGCAACGATGCGAATCATTATCACTGCCATTGAGGCGGTTTTACGTCCTTGCACTTACAAGAAGCACCGGGCCGCGCCGGTTAATCCACCCATTGACAAGCCTCGCCCGGCGCTGCGCGCGTGGTGCGAAAGCGGTTGGCCGGGTGCGACGGATCCTCATAGCCGAACGAGATCCCGCAGACGATCTGGCGGTCGTCCGGAATCTCGAACCAGCGGTGCAGGAACCTCGAGCGCGACGCCACGGCCGCCTGCGCGATGCTGGCCACGCCCAGGCTGCGTGCCGCCAGCATGAAGTTGCCGACATAGGCGCCGCAATCCAGCGCGCCGTAGGTGCCGAGCACTGCCTCGGTGGTCACGAGGGCCAGGTGCGGTGCCCCGAAGAACCTGAAGTTCTCCTTGGCCTGCCGCGCCGCAGCCTCGCGATCGCCGCGCGCGATGCCGACGCTTTCGTACAGCTGAAAACCGCATTCGCGGCGGCGCTCCTGGTACACGCCGCGGTATTCCGCCGGAGGCGCGATGTCGAAGGCGGCATCGGTTGCGGCTTCGTCCGAATCGAAGGCCTGGCGCAGCCGCTCGGTGGCTTCGGCACTGGTCACGATCACCTGCCATGGCTGCGAGTTGCACCAGGAGGCGGTGCGCTGCGCCATCTGCAGGATCGTGTCGATGGTTTCGCGCACGACGGGTTCTGCAAGGTAGGCCCGGCAGCTGTATCTCTCCGAAAGAAGAGTCTTGAAGGCCGGAGCAAGGCCGGGGTCGAGGGGCGTGGATGGCATGGCGGCGGCCCGGCTTACCGGGGAGAAGGCATCTCGAACACCAGGCAGGTGGTGGTGGCGTGTGCGTACAGCGTGCCGTCCGGTCCGAAAAGCCGCGCCTCGGCGGTGGCCAGTTGCCGGCCGCAATGAATGACCTTGCCCTCGGCTCGAACCCGCTGCACCTTGGGCGTGAGGCCCTTCACGTAGTTCACGCTCAGCTCGGCGGTGGTGTAGGCGCGGCCGACCGGCATCATGGTGTGGACCGAGCAGCCCAGCGCCGAATCGAGCAGCGTGGCAACCCAGCCGCCATGGATGGTGCCGAGTGGGTTCAGATGCTGTGGCAGCGGTGTGCCCTGGAACACGGCCACGCCGGGGCTCACCGAAAGAAGCGTGAAGTCGAGCGTCTTGGCGATGGCGGCGTAGGGGATTTCGGCGCGCAGCATCGCTTCCATCATCTGCAGCCCGGTCTTGCCGGCGATCTGCTCGGGGCGTGCCAGGCCGGGGCCGGGTCCCGCATCGAGGCGTTGGACGATCTCCGCCTCTTGGGCGATCCAGGCGTCGATGGAGTGGGGCTCGGACATGAAATCTCCTTGATGGTTGTAGATGCAATTATTGTAGCTACAATCAAAAAATGAACACCGCTCTGAAGCCCCCTCAGCTGAAGCCCCAGGGATGTACCAATTTCCGCTTGCGGCGGCTCTCCAGGCTGGCGTCGCGCCTGTATGACGCGCACGTTGCGCCCAGCGGGCTCAAGACCACGCAGTATTCACTGCTCTCGCATGTGCTGCACTTCGGGCCGCTGCGCCCGGTCGACCTGGCGCGTGAGATGAACGTCGACGCCTCCACGCTCACGCGCAATCTCAAGCCGATGCTGGCGGCGGGCTTCCTGGTGCAGACCGAAGGCCCCGATGCGCGCAGCCGCATGCTGTCGATCACCGACGCGGGCCGCGAAAAGCGGGCCGAGGCGCAGCGCTTGTGGCGCGGCGCGCAGCTGGCGCTCAACGACATCCTCGGCACGGAGCGCGTGCTGGCGCTGCATGCCCTTCTCGACGAAAGCCTGGAATTGCTGCAGCGTGCCGGGCTGGGCGATGCACAGCCGGAAGACCCAACAGGAGCCCGCGATGAATGAAACCTCTGTACGGCGCCATGCGCTCTGGCTCGTGCTGCTGGCGGCCGCGGGCGCTTTCGCGCTCACGATGGGCGTGCGCCAGACGATGGGACTGTTCCTCTCGGCACTCAACACCTCGACCGCACTCGGCATCGGCAGCATCAGTCTCGCCTTCGCCTTCGGGCAGCTCTGGTGGGGCCTCACGCAGCCCTTCGCGGGGGCCGTGGCCGACCGTATCGGCACCGGGCGCGTGGTGTTCATCGGCGTGCTGCTGGTGGCCATCGGCACGCTCATCACGCCGCTCATGACGAGCACGGCCGGCCTGATCTTCGCCATTGGCGTGCTGGCGGCCGGCGGCGCCGGCATGGCGGGCCCTTCGGTGCTGATGGCCGCGACCACGCGCCTGGTGCCGGCGAACAAGCGTGGCCTGGCCACCGGCATGGTGAATGCCGGTGGCTCCTTCGGACAGTTCGCGATGGCGCCGATCGCCGTCGGCCTGACGGCGGCGGTGGGCTGGGCTGGCGCGATGCAGTGGCTCGGCGTACTGGTGCTGCTGGCGTTGCCGGCCGCATGGGTGCTCAAGGGCAATTCGAACGCCATGGCCGCGGCCTCGGCGGCCGCATCGGGCACCAAGCCGCTGAGTGCGCGCCAGGCCATCGGCCAGGCGCTCGCGACGCCCAGCTACCGCTACCTGAGCCTGGGCTTCCTGGTCTGCGGCTTTCACGTCGCCTTTCTGACCACGCACCTGCCCGGTGTCGTCGCAGCCTGCGGGCTGCCGGCCGAAGTCGGCGGCTGGGCGCTGGCGATGATCGGGCTCTTCAACATTGTCGGCAGCCTGGCCATGGGCTGGGCCGTGGGGCGCTGGCGCATGAAGTCGCTGCTGTCGCTGGTCTATGCCACGCGCGGTATCGCCGTGCTGGTGTTCCTGCTGGCGCCGAAGACGACCGCGGTGATGCTGGTGTTTGCCGCGGTGATGGGCGTGACCTTCCTGTCGACCGTGCCGCCGACCGCGGGCCTGGTCGCCAAGATGTTCGGGCCGGCCAACATGGCAATGCTGTTCGGCATCGTGATGCTGGCGCACCAGGTCGGCGGCTTCCTGGGCGCGTTCCTGGGCGGCTACGTCTTCCAGGCCACGGGCAACTACGACATCGTCTGGTACATCGACATCGCGCTCGCCGCCGGTGCCGCGCTGGTGCACTTGCCGATCCGCGAAGCGCGGCTCGTGCGTTCGAAGCTGGCGGCCGCATGAGTGCGCACCGCGTGCAAGGCACAGGGGTCGATGAATGAACCAGGAACTCGATCCGCGCACGCGGCGGCTGCTCGAAGCGCCCATCGTGCCGACGCTCCTGCGCCTGGCCGCGCCCAATGTGCTCGTGATGGTGGCGCAGGCTTCCGTCGGGCTCATCGAAACCTACTTCGTCGGCAAGCTGGGCACCGATGCGCTCGCGGGCATGGCGCTGGTGTTTCCCATCGTCATGCTGATGCAGATGACGTCGAGCGGCGCCATGGGCGGCGGCATTGCCTCGTCCATTGCACGCGCGCTGGGAGCGCGCCGCCGCGATGATGCCGACGCGCTGGTGTGGCACGCGGTAGTCATTGCCATCGGCTTCGGCTTGCTCTTCTCGCTCGCGCTGCTGGCCGGCGGGCGCTGGCTGTACGGAATCATGGGCGGCACCGGTGCCGCGCTCGAGGCGGCGCTGACGTACTCGAACTGGGTGTTCGCGGGCGCGGTGCTGGTGTGGCTCTTCAACTCGCTGTCGGCCATCATCCGCGGCACCGGCAACATGGCGGTGCCGGCGAACGTAACGGTGGCGGGCGTGGTGTTCCTCATTCCCGCATCGCCGTTGCTGATCTTCGGCTGGGGTCCGCTGCCGGGCATGGGCATTGCGGGCGGCGCGATGGCGCTGCTGCTGTACTACCTGCTGGGCTCGGCGGCGCTCATCGTGTACCTGCGCTCGCCGCGCAGCTTGCTGCGCCCGACGCTCGCCGCGCTGAAGCTGCGCTGGCCGCTGTTCCGCAACATCCTGGGCATCGGGCTGGTGGGTGCGGTGTCCACGGTGGCAACCAACCTGTCGATCGGCATTGCCACTGCACTGACCGGCCATTTCGGTTCAGGCGCACTGGCGGGCTACGGAACCGCATCGCGGCTCGAATATTTGCTGGTGCCGCTGGTGTTCGGACTTGGCGCGCCTCTGGTCGCGATGGTGGGCACCTGCATGGGCGCCGGCCAGCGCGAACGCGCGCTGCGCGCCACATGGGCCGGTGCCGCGCTGGCTTTTGCGCTGACCGAAACCATCGGCTTAGCCGCGGCGCTGTTTCCGCGCCCCTGGCTGCTGCTGTTCGGCAATGACCCCGCCATGCTCGAAACCGGCGCGCACTACTTGCGCGTGGTGGGGCCGCTCTACGGCTTCTTCGGTGTGGGCCTGGTGCTGTACTTTGCTTCGCAGGGAGCAGGTCGCCTGCTGTGGCCCGTGCTCGGCAACATCGCGCGGCTGGCCGTGGCCGGCATCGGCGGCTGGCTGGCGTTGCGCTGGGGCGGCGGGCTGACCGGCGTGTTCGCCGCGCAAGGCGTGGCGCTGGTGGTGTACGGCATCGTCATCGCGTCGGCAATTGCAGGCGGCGCGTGGTTCGGCCGCGTCGGCTGGCCGCGCTCGCCCGCAAACCTGCTGCGGCGCGTGGCGGCACAAGCCTGAGCCGGCTCGGGCCCAGGCAAGGCCCGGCCCGCGAAATCAATAGCGGTAGGGGTTCTCGGGCCGGCGGTCGTAGCGGTTGGGAACGCCGTCGCCGTCGTAGTCCCTGCGGCCGTAGCGGCGCTCTTCCCAATGGCGATGCCGGCGGTGCTCGTAGCGGTCGTGGCCGCGGTGGTAGCCCGGGCCGTAGTAGTGGTGGCGCGGAGGCGGCGGAGCATAGTAGTGATGGCGCGGCGGCGGCGGCGCGGGCACGACATACACCTGGGCCTGAATGAAGCGGCCGCCGGTCTGGGCTTGGGCCGGAGCGCTGAGGGCGGTCAGCGAGAGCAGGGCAGCGGCGCTGATTGCAAAGATGAGCTTTTTCATGGCAACTCCAATGGAGTGGTTGGAAGCCCTATCGTCGTGGCTCCATGTGAACGCTTTGTAAGGCTGGAGCGAAATCCGATAAAGAGCTGTAAGCCGCTGCGCAGCCGTTCCGCCATCCTAGGCGCCCTGTGCCGTGGCCGGAACCGGCCGAACGGACGTCAGCCGTGTGGCGGAGGCAGCATGCGCCGGAGCGCTTCGAAGAACAGGTCGGACTGCTCGCGTTCGCCCTGGATTTGCGCGGCTGCGTGGGCGGCCATCTCGGGGTCGACAGGAACCAGCGGGCGACCGGTCGATTGCGCAATCACCTGGTGCAGGCTTGCGCGTTCGAGATAGTAGAGATCGTCGTAAGCGTGCGCAATGGTGGCGCCCGCCACGACGACGCCGTGGTTCGCGAGAAAGGCCACGTCTTTTCCCACCATGGCGCGTGCGATGCGCTCGCCCTCGGCATCGTCGAGCGCGAGCCCGTTGTACACCGCGTCGATCGCGATGCGGTTCATGTAGCGCATGGCGTTCTGGCTCAGCGTGGGATCGAGCGCGCGATCGACCGTGAGCGTGAGCGCGGTCGCGTAGGGCATGTGGCAGTGCAGCACGACGGCGTGGCCGGTAATGCGGTGCACCGCGCCGTGGATGAAGAGGGCGGTCGGTTCCACCCGGTGGCGGCCGGCAAGCACCTCGCCGTGCACGTCGATCAGAACGATGTCGTCGGGCCCGATCTCGCTCCAGTGCAGGCCGCGAGGGTTGATCAGGTAGCGGTCTTGCGCGCCCGGGAGCATCACGCTGAAATGGTTGCAGACCCCTTCGGACAGGCCGTGGTGTGCGGCTGCGCGCAATGCGAGCGCAAGGTCTTCGCGCAACTTGCGCACGGCGGGGCTGGCGTAGTCTGAATCTGCGGACATCGACGGGGCCTCGTGGATGTGGTTGAAAGAAAAAAGTGCTTCAGGCGTGGATTGCACCCGCATAGGCCGCAACGAACCTCTGAGCATCGGCGCGCACCTCCGAGGCTTGCTTGCCCGGCTTGTACAACGCCGATCCGATGCCGAAGCCGGACGCGCCAGCCGCGCGCCACTCGGCCATGTTGGCTGGCGTGATGCCGCCCACGGGCATCAGCGGCGTGCCGGTGGGCAACACGGCGAGCAATGCCTTCACCACCGCGGGCGAAGCCAGTTCGGCCGGAAAGAGCTTGAGCCCGGTCGCGCCCGCCGCCAGTGCGCCGAAGGCTTCGGTCGGCGTCATCACGCCGGGCAGGCAGACCATGCCGAGCCGCACCGCTTCGGCGATGACTTCGGCGTTGAAGTTGGGAGAGACGATGAGCTCGCCGCCGGCCGAATGCACATAGCGCACCTGCTGCGCATCGAGCACCGTGCCGGCGCCCACGAGCGCTTGCGGAAAGCGCGTGCGCATCAGCGTGATGCTGGCGTAGGGCTTGGGCGAATTGAGCGGCACTTCGAGCAGCCGGAAGCCCGATTCGACGATCGCGTCGCCCACATCGGCGGCCTCGGGCGGCGTGAGCCCGCGCAGGATGGCGACCAGCGGCAGCTCGCGCATCGCGGCGTCGAATTTTTCTTGGGGAGTCGTCATGAGGGTGTTCTGTCTGCGTCGAGAAAACCGGACAGCGCGTGCAGCCCGGCCCAGGTGGCTTCGGCGCCGAGCGTGCGGGTGGCGGTGCCGGTGGCGCTCAGCGCGAGCGTGTAGCGCTGCGTCAGCGCAGGGGAGCCGATCAGCACCACTTCGCCGAAGGCATGCAGCGATTGCGTGCGCAGCTCTTCGCCGATCAACAGGCCCGAGAGATAGCTCGCAAGCTCCTGCGTGGGCATGCGTTCGAACAGCGCCAGCGTGCGTGCGCCGAAAGCGTTGTGCAGCAAGCCCTGGCCGTTGTCGGCGCGGGTAACGCCTTGCACAAAAGCGGCTTCGTCGAGCGGTGCATCGACGGCAAGCGTGCGCGCAAGAATCGAATGCTGGCTCAGCAGCGCATAGAACTCGCCGGTCATGAAGGTGCGAAAGCCCGTGACGCGGCCCTTCTTGACCGTGGCCCACTTGTTGTGGGTTCCCGGCAGAACGAAGACGCCTTTGTCGACATCCATCAATGCCATGGCGCCGAAGATCTGCACTTCTTCGCCGCGCATGACATCGGGAACGCCGTCGTGCTCGTCGCTGAGGCCCGGCACGATGGCAATGCGCGAACCCGGCCGCGCATCGATGTCGATGATCTTGCGGCCCACTTCGACGCGGCCTGCGGGGCAGGCGCAATACGGCGCCTCGACCCAGCCCTGCTTGCTGCCGGCCATGCCGGAGATCAGGCAGCGTGTGCCTTCTGGCTGCATCCAGTCGCCGAACAGCTCATCGAACACCGCAGGAAAGCCGCCCGCGGGCACCTTGAGAATGCCGCGCGTGTCGCTCCGCTCTTCGAGCACCTTGCCACCCGCGTCGAGCAATGCGCCGCGCAGGGAACTCGTGCCCCAGTCGATGGCTACCAGTCTTGTCATCCTAGTGATTGTCGCGCGGCACAAAGCTTCCGCGGCGGCCGCGCAGGAAGGCCAGGTCGGCCCCCTGGTCGGCCTGCAGCACCGTGTCGACATAGAGCTTCCAGTAGCCCGAATCGAGCGGCGCCTTGGGCGCGACCCATTTTTCGAGCCGCTTGGCCAGTTCTTCGTCGCTCACGTGCAGGTGCAGCTTGCGGTTGGGCACGTCGAGCTCGACGATGTCACCGTCCTGCACCAGCGCGAGCGGGCCGCCCGCGGCGGCTTCGGGCGACGTGTGCAGAACCACCGTGCCGTAGGCCGTGCCGCTCATGCGCGCATCGCTGATGCGGACCATGTCGGTAATGCCCTTGCGCAGCACCTTCGGCGGCAGCGGCATGTTGCCCGACTCCGCCATGCCGGGATAGCCGCGCGGACCGCAATTCTTCAGCACCATGACGCAGTGCTCGTCGATGTCCAGGTTCTCGTCGTCGATGCGCTTGTGCAGGTCGTCGGCGTTTTCGAACACCACCGCGCGGCCCTTGTGCACCAGCAGTTCGGGCGTGGCGGCGCTCGGCTTGATGATGGCGCCGTTGGGCGCGAGGTTGCCGCGCAGCACGCAGATGCCGGCCTTGTCCTTGAAGGGCTCTGCCAGCGGACGGATCACCTGCGGGTTGTAGTTTTCGGCGTCCTTCACGTTGTCCCACAGCGTCTGGCCGTTGGCGGTGATGGCGTCCTTGTGCAGGTGCTCCGCAATCTCCTTGATGACCACCGGCAGGCCGCCCGCGTAGCAGAAGTCTTCCATCAGGAAGCGGCCCGAGGGCTGCAGGTCGACCAGGCAGGGCAACTCGGAAGCCAGCCGGTCGAAGTCGTCGAGCGAAAGATCGACGCCGATGCGGCCCGCAATGGCCAGCAGGTGAATCACCAGGTTGGTCGAGCCGCCGATGGCCGCATTGACCTTGATGGCGTTTTCGATGGCCTGGCGCGTGAGGATCTTCGACATGTTGAGGTCTTCATGGACCATGTCGACGATGCGGCGGCCGGCCATGCGCGCCAGCACGTTGCGGCGGCCGTCGACCGCCGGATACGCCGCATTGCCCGGCAGGCCGATGCCGAGCGATTCGACCATGCAGGCCATGGTGCTTGCGGTGCCCATGGTCATGCAGTGGCCGTGGCTGCGGTGCATGCAGCTCTCGGCTTCGAAGAAGTCTTTGAGCTTGAGCGTGCCGGCGCGCACCTGCTCGCTCATTTGCCACACGCCGGTGCCCGAGCCCAGTTCCTGGCCGCGCCATTTGCCCGAGAGCATGGGGCCGCCCGAGACACCGATGGTCGGCAGGTCGACGCTGGCCGCGCCCATCATGAGCGCGGGCGTGGTCTTGTCGCAGCCCATGAGCAGCACCACGCCGTCGAGCGGGTTGCCGCGAATGCTTTCTTCCACGTCCATGCTCGCAAGGTTGCGGTACAGCATGGCCGTGGGGCGCAGCAGCGTTTCGCCGAGCGACATGACCGGAAACTCGACGGGAAAACCGCCTGCCTCGTACACGCCGATCTTCACTTGCTCGGCAAGCGTACGGAAGTGCGAATTGCAGGGCGTGAGTTCGCTGAAGGTGTTGCAAATGCCGATGACCGGACGCCCGTCGAACTGGTCGTGCGGCACACCCTTGCCCTTCATCCAGCTTCGATAGATGAAGCCGTCGCGGTCATTGCGGCCGAACCATTGCTGGCTGCGCAGGTCTTCGGGATTTTTCTTCTTCGGCGGGGTGGTCATCGCTTGTCTCCGGGTAACTGGAAGTGTGCCGGCAGGTCAGGGTTTTTCCTGCCGAAATGCGTTTTCAATCATCATATGATAAGCGTGAGACGCTGTCACGGCGTTCAGGGTTTTCGAGTGGCTGGCGGTGTGCGCGGCCGGTCATTAACGCCAAGAAGCAAGAGCAAGAAAACCCAACAAAGACAAACAACAGGCACGCATGATCAAGAACGTTCACGGCAATACCGTCGACCGCATCGGAAGCGACATCGTCGCTGGCCGCTATGCGCCTGGCGCGTCCATTCCGCCGGAACCTCTTCTGTGCGAGGAGCTCGGCGTCAGCCGCACCGTGATTCGCGAATCGATCAAGTCGCTGATTGCCAAGGGGCTTGTCACCAGCGGGCCCAAGGTCGGCACGCGTGTGCAGCCGGCGGACCAGTGGAACTGGTTCGATGCCGACGTGATCGTCTGGCAGACCGAGGCGGGCCTGTCGGCCGAGTTTTTGCGCGACCTGCAGGACCTGCGCCGCGTGGTCGAGCCCGCCGCCGTGGGGCTGGCCGCTCTGCGCGCCACGGCCGAAGACATCGCCGACATGGAGGAAGCCTACGCGGGCATGAAGCGCGCCATCGAGTTCGGCGGCGACTACATCACGCCCGACCTGCGTTTTCATCAAGGGCTCATCCGCTCCAGCCACAACCGCATGCTGGTGCAGATGAGCCGCGCGCTGGGGGCGCTGCTGCGCACGAGCTTCGAAATATCGACCAGCCGCAAGAACGGGCCCGCCAGTTCGCTGCCGCTGCATCGCGCGGTGCTCGACGCCGTGATTGCGCGAGACTCCGCACGCGCCGAAAAAGCCGTGCTGGTGCTGATCGACGGTGCGCGCCACGACATCGAGCAGGTGCTCGCCTCGCGCAAGAAGCTCCCGCGCATCAGCCGTCCGGCCACCAGGCTCAAGGCGTTTCCGCTCTAGCGAGCAAAAGATTCATAACAACAGCAGAAGCAAAAAGGAGATGGACTCATGAATAGGGTGATCGATGGATTTTTCCGTGTGCTGGAATTCCTGGTAGTGGTGTGCATGGTGGCCATGGTCGTCATGGTGTTCGGCAACGTGGTGCTTCGCTACGGCTTCAACTCGGGCATCTCTGTGTCCGACGAGATGTCGCGCTACTGCTTCATCTGGCTCACCTACATCGGTGCCATGGTGGCAATGCGCGAAGGCGCGCACCTGGGCGTCGACACGCTCATCAAGCGGCTGCCGCTGGGCGGCAAGAAGTTCTGCTTCTTCATGAGCCAGTCGCTCATGCTGTTCTGCAACGTGCTGTTCCTCATGGGCACGTATGAAATGCACGAGCTGCAAGTCACCAACATATCTCCGGTGGTCGGCATCTCGATGATCTGGATCTACGGCATCGGCTACGTGGTTGCCGTGGTCATGGGCATCTTCAATATCGAAAAGCTGTGGCGGCTGTTCCGCGGAAGGGTCCCGGAGCAGGAGTTGATTCAGGTCATGGAATCCGAAGAGCAAGTGCTCGAAGTGTCCGCACACGGCAAGGTGGCGCAATGACAGTCACCATCTTCATCGTGTCGCTGCTCGGTGCAATGGCGCTGGGTATTCCAATTTCGTATTCGCTGCTGGTGTGCGGCGTATCGCTGATGGGCTGGCTTGCCTACACCGGTGGCCTGCCGGCGTTCGACAGCCAGATCATTGCGCAGCGCTTCGTCGACGGCGCCGACAACTTTCCGCTGCTCGCCGTACCGTTCTTCCTTCTGGCCGGCGAGTTCATGAACGCCGGCGGACTGAGCCGGCGCATCGTCAACCTGGCGATGGCGTGGGTCGGTCACTACCGGGGCGGCATGGGCTACGTGGCGGTGCTGGCGGCCATCATCATGGCGTCGCTGTCGGGCTCTGCCGTGGCCGACACGGCCGCGCTGGCCGCACTGCTGATTCCCATGATGAAGGCAGCCGGCTACCGGCTCGATCGCTCGGCCGGCCTGATTGCCGCGGGCGGCATCATCGCGCCGGTCATTCCGCCGTCGATCGGTCTCATCGTGTTCGGTGTGGCCGGCAACGTGTCGATCACCAAGCTGTTTCTGGCCGGCATCGTGCCGGGCATCCTGATGGGCGTCGCCGTGGGCATCGCCTGGTGGATCGTCGCCAAGAAGGAGGACGTGAAGTCCGCGCCGCGCGTGGGCTGGGGCGAACGGCTCAAGGTCACGGCGCAGGGCAGCCTGGCGCTGGCGCTGCCCCTCATCATCATCGGCGGCATGAAGTTCGGCATCTTCACTCCGACCGAAGCGGCGGTGGTGGCGGCGGTCTATTCGCTGATCGTCGGCCTTTTCGTCTACGGCGAGCTCAAGTTCAAAGACCTGTACCGGCTCACGCTGGCCGCCGGCAAGACGACCGCCGTGGTGATGTTTCTCGTGGCGGCCGCGATGGTGAGCGCGTGGCTCATCACGGTAGCCAACATCCCGGGCGAAGTGGTGTCGCTGCTCGAGCCGTTCCTGGACAACAAGGTCTTGCTGATGTTCGTGATGATGGTGCTCATCGTCATCGTGGGCACCGCGCTCGACTTCACGCCCACCGTGCTGATTCTTACGCCCGTGCTGATGCCGGTGGTGCTCAAGGCCGGGATCGATCCGGTGTACTTCGGCGTGCTGTTCATCATGAACAACGCCATCGGCCTCATCACGCCGCCCGTGGGTACGGTGCTCAACGTGGTGAGCGGCGTGGCGCGCATCTCGATGGACGACGCCTTCAAGGGCGTGATGCCGTTCTTCATCGCTCACCTGGTCGTGTTGTTCACGCTGGTGTTCTTCCCTCAGATCGTGACCGTTCCGCTCCAGTGGTGGATGGGTCGCTAGTTGCTTTTTTCGTCAGTTCATTCAACCTCAATCGAAGGAGACAAACCATGTTGTTCCGCAGAACCCTGATGACCGCCGCCCTCGTGGCCGGCGGCCTGCTGGCATCGACCGGTGCCATTGCGCAATTTGCCGAGCGCACCATCAAGTTCACCAATGGCGTGAACGAAGACCACCCGGTGGGCGTGGGCGTCAAGAAGATGCAAGAGGTGCTGGCCGCCAAGACCGGCGGCAAGATGAAGATCGTCGCCTTCTGGGGCGGCGCCGCCGGCGGCGACCTGCCGGCCACGCAGGCGCTTCGCGCCGGCACGCAAGAAATGGTGTGCACCTCCAGCTCGCCGCTGGTCGGCATTGTGAAGGAGCTCGGCGCGTTCGACCTGCCGTTCCTGTTTGCGAACGAGAAGGAGGCCGATGCGGTGCTCGACGGCCCAGCCGGTGAATACTTCAACAAGAAGCTCGAAGCCGCGGGCCTGGTGAACCTGGCCTACTGGGAGAACGGCTTCCGCAACCTGACCAACAGCAAGAAGCCGGTAGCCAAGCCCGAGGACTTCGAAGGCGTGAAGCTGCGCGTGATGCAGAACAACATCTTCCTGGACTCGTTCAAGACGCTGGGCGCCAATGCCGTACCTATGGCCTTTGGCGAAGTGTTCACCGCACTTGAAACCCGCACCATCGACGGCCAGGAAAACCCCTTCGTGACCATCGAGACCTCGAAGTTCAGTGAAGTGCAGAAGTACCTGAGCGTGACGCGCCATGCCTACACGCCTTTCCTCATTCTCTACAGCAAGAAACTGTGGGACCAGCTCAACCCGCAAGAGCAGGCCGTGCTGCGCGAAGCCGCCAAGGAAGGCCAGAAGGTCCAGCGCGAAGCCAATCGCGCGCTCAACGAGAAGGCGCTTGCCAACCTGCGCAAGACCATGACGGTGAACGACGTGTCGCCGGCCGAGCAGAAGCGCATGCTGGACAAGGTGAAGCCCGTGTACGACAAGAACGTGCCCAACATCGGCGCCGAAGCCGTGGGCGTGGTGACCGACGCGCTGAAGAAGGCGCGCGGCGGCTGATCGATTCCTGACGTGGTATCGGGGCCGCGCAGCGCAAGCTGCCGCGGCCCTTTTTCTTGTGGAGTTTCAAAAATTGAAGATCACCGAAGTCGAAACCATCCGCCTGGGCGAGTTTCCCAACATCGTGTGGGTGCGCCTGCACACCGACGAGGGCCTGGTCGGCCTTGGCGAAACCTTCATGGGCGCCGAGGCGGTCGAAGCCTATCTGCATGAATGGGCGGCGCTGAAGCTGCTCGGTACCGATCCGCTGCAGATCGAGGCGCGCAACCGCGACATCACCGGCTACCTGGGCTGGCGTGGGTCGGGCGTGGAAACGCGCGGCAACTCGGCCATCGACATTGCGCTGTGGGACTTGTTCGGCAAGGCCGCCAACATGCCGGTGCACACCGCCCTGGGCGGCAAGAGCCGCGATGCGATCCGTATCTACAACACCTGTGCCGGCTACCAGTACATCCGCAGCGCCACCAACCAGACCAGCTCCAACTGGGGCCTGGCCAACAACAACGGGCCCTACGAAGACCTGCAGGGCTTCCTGAATCATGCCGACGAACTGGCCGAATCGCTGCTGTCCGAAGGCATCACGGCCATGAAGATCTGGCCCTTCGACCCGGCCGCGGAAAAGAGCCACGGCCAGTACATCAGCAATGCCGATCTCGACACCGCACTGGAGCCATTCCGAAAGATCCGCAACGCCGTCGGCAGCAAGATGGACATCATGGTCGAGTTCCACAGCCTGTGGCGCCTACCGATGGCTCAAAGATCGCCCGTGCGCTGAAGGAGTTCGACACCTTCTGGCACGAAGACGCGATCCGCATGGACAGCCTCGACCTGCTCAAGCAGTACGCGAAGGATTGCGATGCGCTCATCTGCGCGAGCGAGACGCTCAGCTACAAGTGGGGCTTCAAGGACTACCTGCAGACCGGAGTGGCCGGCGTGGCCATGCTCGACCTGAGCTGGTGCGGCGGCCTTACCGAAGCGCGCAAGATCGCAGCCATGGCCGATGCCTGGCAACTGCCGGTGGCGCCGCACGATTGCACCGGCCCCGTGGTCTGGGCCGCGTCGACGCACCTGAGCCTGCATGCGCCGAACGCGCTCATCCAGGAGAGCGTGCGCGCCTTCTTCACCGGCTGGTACAAGGAGCTCGTTACCGAGCTGCCGAAGGTGGAGAACGGCATGATCAGCCTGAACGACAAGCCCGGGCTCGGCCTGGAACTGCTGCCAGACCTGCACAAGCGGGCCGACGCGATGGTGCGGGTTTCGAAGCTCTGACCGAGCTTCGTTGCGGCCGACGCTCAATCGGTGCGCAGCCTCAGCAGCGCCCGCACAAAACCGTGGTCCGAGCGTGAACGGTCGCGCCCTTCGTGCAGGTGGTCGTTGAAATAGTCGACCCGGCGCACGTCGCCAAGGCTGCGCCGGCTGGCCGCAACGAACTCCTCGCTCACGAAGATCTGGTCGAGCACCGCCGGAAAGCCCTGGTGGATGTGCGAATAGGCCACGTCTTTCTTGAGCGCCGATTCGCCCTGCATCTCGTAGGCGTTGAACAGCGCCACATCGCGCGCGGCCTTGTCGTAGGCCACATCGGAAGTGGCGGCCACCAGTTGCGTGGTCACGCTGTGCGGCTCGTCGTTGAAGTCGCCCATCACCACCAGCGGCGTGTCCGTGCCCTGCAGCAGGTCGATCACGATGCAGCGCAGGGCAGCCGCTTCAACGCCGCGCATGACGAGCGAGCGCAGCGAAGCCATGGCGCCCACCTTGCGGTCTTCCCGGTCCTCGAGGTGGTTGCCTTGTGCGTCCTGCAAAAACTTCGGACGCTTGGATTTGAGGTGCGCCGTGAGCACGTGCACCTGCTGCCCATGCTTCATGCGCAGCGTGACCAGGAAGGGCGGGCGCTCGAAGCGCGTGTGCGGGCCCAAGCCGGGCACATCGACGCCGAAGCCGGCCGGAAAGTCGACGAAGGACTGCGCATGGTCCACCTGCAGCCGCGTGGCAATGCCGACCCGCGGCGTGCCTTGTGCACCGTTGTGCGGCGGCGTGTTCTCGGCGCCCGGTACCGAAACGAAGTCATAACGCAGGCCGCTGCGCCCGATGGCAGCCTTCAGCGCGCTCTCGTCCCAGACCTCCTGCACCGCCAGTACATCGGCATTCAGCGCGTGAAAGCGCTCGCCGATCCAGCCGATCTTGCGGTCGTATTCGCGCTCGTCGTAGGCGTCCTGGTTCTCGTAATACACGCGGTGCGGGTTCGCGAGATTCAGCAGGTTGCACGTGGCAACGAAGAGCGTCGCGTAGTTGGGTGGGATGTATTGCATGGCTTCGGATTGTGTCGGGCCCGCATGCCGCGCGGCGCGACGCCTTTGGTATTAACGGGAGAAAACACGATCAATGGCGCTTTGTTGCGCAGCTGACAAAAGGCGCGAGAAATGTGCGGAATTTGCGTTCTTGCAACGTTCGTGTCGACACTTGTAAAACGACAATCCAGCGCTGCATCAAATTCCGAACGGGAGGAAATAGACATGAAGATTCGATCGACCTGCGCCATCTTGCTGGCGTGCATCGCACTTGCCGCCTGCCGGTCCGCCCCTTTGTACGAGCCGAGCCGGCGCGCGCTGGTTGCGGCGGAAGAAGACGAGGAGCGCACTGTCGTCGGCCAGCCGGTGCCCGGCACGGCCTTCGCCCAGCTGCGGCCCAGCATGAGCTACGCCGAAGTCATCAAGATCGCGGGCAAGCCCAACGCCGAGACCGTCAGGAACACGGGCAAAGCCTGGATTCCCACCTACAACGGCACCGACCGCTGGCGTCACTACCTGGCCTACAAGGGGCAGGGCGTGCTCGTCTTCGCCGGCACGGCGGGCGGAGAAATCGCCGAGATTTCGCGCACCAGGAATTACACGCCGGACGTGCTGATCCAGATCGTGCACAACCCGGCCGACAGCGGAAAGCTCTGAGCGACCCGGAAAAAAACAAAGGGCACCGAGGTGCCCTTTTTTTCAATTACGCGGTAGCTGTTCTAACCGCGCTTCGGCTCAACGGCCGAACGAGCGGCCGCCGCCACCGCCGGAGCGGTTGCCACCACCGCCGCCGCCGTAGCCGCCACCACCCGAGCGACCACCGCCGCCCGAACGGTTGCCGCCGTAGCCGCCACCGCCGCCGCCTGAACGGCCGCCGCGACCGCGGCCGCCACCCATGTGGTCGACGCTCGTGCGCAACGGATCCGGCTGGCCGTCGCCACCCGCGACCGCTTCGGCGCGCAGGTGCGCAACCTGGTTGGCTTGCGTCGGGCTGTGGCTGTTGCCGTGATGGCGCGGTTGGCGCTCGTCATGCGGCAGGTGATTCTGCTGTTGATGATGCTGGGGCGCGTGGTGCGGTGCGCGCGCCGGGCCTTGCGGTCCGCGGCCTTGTGCCGGGCGGGCAGCGCCCTGGCCGCGCGGGCCTTGGCCTTGGCCGCCGCCATTGGCGTTGCGGCCTTGACCGCCGCCACCTTGGCCGCCGCCGCGGCGTTGACCGCCGCCGTTGCCGCCACCACCACCGCCGGCGCGTTCGCCGCCACCCTGGCCGGCCTTGTTCTCGCGGATGCGTTGCAGCATTTCGGTGCGGGCGGCCTTGGCGGCTGCCTGCATCACATCGCGGCTTGGCGGACGGCCTGCGCCGCCCCAGATCGTCTGGCGGCCCATGGCGATGGGCTCGGCGCGTTCGCCGTCTTCAGGGCCGAAGCCTTCGATGAACTGCACCGGAATCGTCTGCTTGGTGAAGCGTTCGATTTCCTGCATGAAGCCTTCTTCGTCCAGGCAGACAAAGCTCACGGCCTCGCCGCTCGAACCGGCGCGGCCGGTGCGGCCGATGCGGTGCACGTAGTCTTCGCTGACGTTCGGGATTTCGTAGTTGACGACGTGCGGCAGCTCGTCGATGTCGATGCCGCGGGCCGCGATGTCGGTGGCCACCAGCGCGCGGATGTCGCCGCTCTTGAAGCCGGCCAGCGCCTGCGTACGTGCGCTCTGGCTCTTGTTGCCGTGCAGCGCCATCGCCTCGATGCCGTTCTTGGTCAGGAACTCGGCCACGCTGTTGGCGCCGAACTTGGTGCGCGTGAACACGAGCACCTGGCTCCACTTGTTCTCGTTGATGATGTGCGCGAGCAGCGCCTTCTTCTTGCCGCGGCCCACGGGGTGGATCACCTGGGTGATGCGCTGCACGGTGGTGTTGCGCGGCGTGACCTGGATGCTTTGCGGGTTCTTGAGCAGCGTGGCGGCCAAGTCGCGGATTTCGTCGCTGAAGGTGGCCGAGAACAGCAGGCTCTGCTTTTCCCGGGGCACCAGGGCGAGAATTTTCTTCACATCGTGGATGAAGCCCATGTCGAGCATGCGGTCGGCTTCGTCGAGGATCAGCATCTGCACCTGGCTCAGGTCGAGCATGCCTTGCTGCTGCAGGTCGAGCAGGCGGCCGGGGGTGGCCACGAGGATGTCGACGCCCTTCTTGAGCTTGCTGATCTGCGGGTTCATGCCCACGCCGCCGAAGATCACGGTGGAGTCGAGCTCCAGGTACTTGCCGTAGGTGCGGACCGACTCTTCGACCTGGGCCGCGAGTTCACGCGTGGGGGTGAGCACCAGGGCACGAATGCCGATGCCGCCGAACTTGTTGGTGGCGCTGGCGCCCATGCTGAGCTTGTGCAGCATCGGTAGGGTAAAGGCGGCCGTCTTGCCGGTGCCGGTCTGGGCGCCGCCCAGAAGGTCGTGGCCTTCGAGAACCGCGGGAATGGCTTGCGCCTGGATGGGGGTGGGGGTGTCGTAACCGTGCTCGTGCACAGCCTTCAAGATGGCGGGGGCCAGCTTCAGTTCATCAAAATTCATTGGAAACAATAAGCGCCATACACGGCGCAGTGGCATCGGCCCGCTAGGCGTCTTTTGGTAACGCCGAGCCAGTCAAGGCAGATGAAGGTCAGGGGTGGGAGCCGGAAAGTCCGCCCTCGCAAAAGGGTTGGAAAGGTCTTTCTTCGTCCCCGGCAGAGAGCCGGTGTTGCGGGCAACTGGACCCGGCAACGGTGCTTATTGTCGCATGAGTCGATAATCCATGGTTTGCCGCGTCCGAAAGCTTCTTCTGGCGCCCGCACTTTTCCCCCAATTTCCGCTACCCAAGGTAACTATCCACAGATGGCCCAATACGTCTATTCGATGAACCGTGTCAGCAAGACCGTGCCGCCCAAGCGGCAGCTCTTGAAAGACATTTCGCTCTCCTTCTTCCCCGGCGCCAAGATCGGCGTGCTCGGCCTGAACGGCTCGGGCAAGTCCACGCTGCTCAAGATCATGGCGGGCGTGGACAAGGAGTTCGAGGGCGAGGCGCTGCCCATGCCGGGCATGACGATCGGCTATCTGGAGCAGGAACCCAAGCTCAACCCCGAGCACACCGTGCGCGAATCGGTCGAGGAGTCCATGGGCGCGGTGTTTGCCGCCAAGGCGCGCCTCGAAGAGGTGTACATCGCCTATGGTGCCGAAGACGCCGACTTCGACGCGCTGGCGGCCGAGCAGGCCCAGCTCGAAGCCATCATTGCCACCGCCGGCACCGATTCCGAGCATCAGCTGGAAATTGCCGCCGATGCCCTCCGCCTTCCGCCGTGGGACGCAAAGATCGGCCTGCTGTCAGGCGGCGAAAAGCGGCGCGTGGCGCTGTGCCGCCTCTTGCTGTCCAAGCCCGACATGCTGCTGCTCGACGAGCCGACCAACCACTTGGACGCCGAATCGGTGGAGTGGCTCGAAGTGTTCTTGCAGCGCTTCACGGGCACCGTGGTGGCCATTACCCACGATCGCTACTTCCTCGACAACGCGGCCGAGTGGATCCTGGAAATGGACCGCGGCCGCGGCATTCCCTGGAAGGGCAACTACAGCACCTGGCTCGAGCAGAAGGGCGAACGCCTGGCGCAGGAGCAAAAGAGCGAAGAGGCCCACGCCAAGGCCCTGAAGAAGGAACTCGAGTGGTCGCGCCAGAACCCGAAGGCACGCCAGGCCAAGAGCAAATCCCGCCTGGCCCGCTTCGAAGAGCTGAGCGACATGGAATACCAGAAGCGCAACGAGACGCAGGAAATCTTCATTCCTGTGGCTGAGCGGCTGGGCCAGCAGGTGTTCGAGTTCCACAACGTCAGCAAGTCCTTCGGCGACCGCATGCTGATCGACAACCTGAGCTTCACCGTGCCGCCGGGCGCCATCGTCGGCATCATCGGCCCGAACGGCGCCGGCAAGTCGACGCTGTTCAAGCTGCTCGCGGGCAAGGAGAAGCCGGATTCGGGCGAGGTCATCATCGGCCAGACCGTGAAGATGGCCTTCGTCGACCAGCACCGCGACGAGCTGGCGTCCGAGAAGACCGTGTGGGAAGACATCTCGAACGGCCTGGACATCATCAATGTCGGCAAGTTCCAGATGGCGAGCCGCGCGTATGCGGGCCGCTTCAACTTCAACGGCGCCGACCAGCAGAAGAAGGTCGGCACGCTGTCGGGCGGTGAACGCGGCCGCCTGCACCTGGCCAAGACGCTGATCGCGGGCGGCAACGTGCTGCTGCTTGACGAACCGTCGAACGACCTGGACGTGGAAACCCTGCGCGCCCTGGAAGATGCACTGCTCGAGTTCGCCGGCACCGTGATGGTCATCAGCCACGATCGCTGGTTCCTCGACCGCATCGCCACGCACATCCTCGCGGCAGAAGGCGACAGCCAATGGACCTTCTTCAACGGCAACTACCAGGAGTACGAAGCCGACAAGAAGAAGCGCCTTGGCGAAGAAGGCGCCAAGCCCAAGCGCATGCGCTACAAGGCGCTCAAGTAACGCTGCCGCGGTGCTTACCAAATGAAACCGCCTTCGGGCGGTTTTTCTTTGCGCCCGGTCGGTCGCGGTGTCACCATGGTGCGGTCCATTCTGTCGAAAGAGGCCGGTCATGACGATGTCGACACGCATCCTCTGGTTCACCGCACCGATATGGCTGGCCGGTTGCGGCGGAGGGGGCGGCGGGGGCGGCAACTTTTCGCTTGCCGCGTTGGGTCCGCCGGCCGCGGTCACGACCCCATCCCCGGCACCGGCGCCCCAACCCGTTTCCGGCGCCGCGCCTGCACCGCCTTCCGGCCCGCTCCGCGTGACGGAACTGGCCACCGACTTGTCGAACCCCTGGAGCGTGGCTTTTCTGCCGGATGGCCGAATGCTCGTCACTCAGCGCGGCGGTCAACTGCGGCTACGCAACGCCGATGGCACGCCTGCCAATGGTGGGGCCGACACAGTGTGTTGTGTACCGGTGGTCGATACCGACGGCCAAGGCGGCCTGCTCGATGTGGCGCTCGATCCGGCCTTTGCCAGCAACGGCCGCATCTATCTGAGCTTCGCCGAGCGCGACAGTGCGAACGCCGCGCTCAACGGCACGGCCGTGGCACGCGCCCAACTCGATACCGCCAATCGCACGCTGAGCAACGTCGCGGTGATCTACCGGCAGGCTCCCAAGGTGAGCGGCAGCAGTGGGCACTACGGCTCACGCCTGGCATTCGACCGCCTGGGCTATCTGTTCGTGACCATGGGCGATCGCCAGATCGACACACAGCGCGGATTCGCGCAAGACCTGTCGCGCGGCAACGGCAAGGTGGCACGCCTTACGACGGAGGCGCCCCGGCGCCCGGCAATCCGAACTTCGGCGTCGCTGGCGCGCAGCCAGAGCTGTGGAGTTACGGCCACCGCAACCCGCAGGGCGCCGCGATGCGGCCGGGCACGGATCAGCTCTGGACCAGCGAGCACGGACCGCAGGGCGGCGACGAGATCAACCTCACACAGGCCGGCCGCAACTATGGTTGGCCGGTGATCAGCTATGGCCAGGAGTACGGCACCCTCACCCAGGTGGGCGAGGGCACCAGCAAGGCGGGCATGGAGCAGCCTGCGACCTGGTGGGAAAAGATCGACGGCTCGGTCTGGACCCCAGGCACGCAGAAGTCGTCGATCGCGCCGAGCGGAATGGCCTTCTACACCGCGACGAACATCCCGGAGTGGCAGGGCAACCTGTTCGTCGGGGCATTGGCCGGTACCGCGCTCTGGCGGCTCACGCTGAGCGGCGACACTGTCATCGGCCGCGAGCGCCTGCTCGCAGACCGCGGCGAGCGCGTGCGCGATGTTCGCCAGGGCCCGGACGGCTGGCTCTATGTGCTGACCGATAACGGCAAGCTGCTGCGCCTTCAGCGCTGACGGCGCGGCCGGCGCTTTTCAGACAGATCAAGCTGTGCCCGCGACGCGGGTCGCAACCTGGAGCGCGCTCCAAGTCAAGCGCTTTCTATGGATTCCTTTGGCGGCGGTGTCCGGGGCGCGAAGTCGCCCGGCTGCGGCCAGCGCAACTGCACGCGCCGCTGCACCGTGTGGATATTGTTGCGCAGCGCATAGAGTTCGTCGGCGTAGGAAAGCGGCACGGCCACCTTGTTCACCACGCGGTCGAGCTCTTCGAGCTCGCTCAGCAATTCCTCGCGCCCGCCTTGCTGCGCATCGATCTTGGCTTCGATGTCGCGCAGCCGCGCATACCAGCGGAACACGCGCCGCCGCACGCGGAACTGATAGAGCGGCGGCACCACGCGGCTCAGCGGAAGCATCAGCACCAAGAGGCCGCCAAGCACCAGCCACATGCGCTCGATCAGGTTGCTGGCCCAGAACGGCAGGTAGCGCTGCCAGAACGGCGGCGTGCCGTTGATGGCGCGGTCGCCCTCGGGGCTCACCGGCAGTTCGCTGGTGCGGGTGTTCGGAAAGTCGCGCGCGCGGTTGAACCAGCCCGCATCGCTGTGCAAGCCCTGGGCGGCCTGCGCAAAAAGCTGCCGCAGCGCCGAGTGCGTTTCGTCGCGCGAAAGCATCGACGTGGTGGCCGCGAGCAGCGTGACATCCGAGGGCGGAAGGTCTTTCGACAGGTCGACCACGCCGCGCGGCAGCGTCACCGCTGAAAGAAAGGGAAAGCGCCGCGAGTAGGCGTCGGCCTGGCCGAAGTCCATCAGCTTGATGTCGGGTGCGCGCAGCAGGCGCTGCACCTGCGGCGACTGCGGCGCCGAAGCCAGCACGATAACGTCGAGCAGGCCGGCCTGCAGCGCTTCGGCCGCGGCCGCCTGCTCGAGGTTCGACAGCTGCAGCGCGTCGGCCTCCAGGTGGTTGGCCTTGAAGAGCCTGTCCATGATCTCCGGCAGGCCGCTGCCGGGCATGTCGACGTTCACGCGCAAGCCGCGCAGCTGCGTGAGCGAGGTCAGCGTGGCTGTCTTGCGGTCGATCTTCTGCGCGGTGTCGGCGCGATAGAAGAGCCATATCGGTTCGAAGAACAGGCTGCCGAGGGATGTGAGCCCGGCTTCCTCGTCGGCCACCGGGTCGGCGCTGCCGCCGCGCACAAAGCCCACGTCGGCGCCGCCGGTTCGCAGCAGCTGCAGGTTCTCGGTCGATCCCGTGGTGGCCTTGAGCTCCACCTCGATGCCGCTGCTCTTGAGCACCTCGGCATAGCGTTTGCCGAACTGCGCGTACGCGCTGCCGGTGGGGCCGGTGGCCAGCGTCACGTGCTTGGGCGGCTGCGGCTGCAGCCACCAGTAGGCGGCAATCAGCACGCCGATCACAAGGAACACGACAGGACCGGCAGAGGCGATCAGGTCGCGTATCGACAGCAGGATCAGCTTCAGCGTCTTGGGCATGGCCATGAGGAGTTCAACCTTTCGTAGCTGCGAGGTCGCCCGCGCAGGGAACATGCAATTCGCCGACGGTGACGGCGCGTGCCGCCAGCACCGCGCGCAAGGTGGCGCGCGCCACCGCCTCGGCCGCCATGGTGCCGAGCACGGTCATGCCGGGCCTGGATTCGGCGCCGGGGCCTTCGAGCGGAACACGGCCGGTGGCCAGCGCGAACAGCGTGTCGCCGTCGCTCATGGTGTGCACCGGGTTGATGGCGCGCGCGAGGCCGTCGTGCGCCACGCTGGCAAGGCGGTTGGCCTGCACCTTGGTCAGCACCGCATCGGTCGCGATCACGCCGACCGTGGTGTTGGTGCCGGCGAGCAGCGGCTTGGGCAGGTCGCCGCGCAAGAGGGCGCGGCGTGTGTCGAGCAGGGCAAGGCCGTCTTCGGTGCGCGCGCCGGCCACCGGTTGCGCGGTGTCGGGGTCGATCACGTCGCCCAGCGCATTGACCGCGACGAGCGCGCCCACCGTCACGCCGCCCACGGTGATCGAGGCCGTGCCGATGCCGCCCTTCATCGCGCGGTGCACGCCAAAGAGCTTGCCCACGAGCGCGCCGCTGCCGGCGCCCACGTTGCCTTCTGCAGGGGCGCTGTTGCTCGCCGCGTCGCAGGCGGCATAGCCGGCCGCGGCATCGGGGCGAATGCGCGCATCGCCCATGGGCAGGTCGAACAGCACGGCGGCCGGCACGATGGGCAGGGTGCCAAAGCGCACGTCCATGCCGATGTTGCGCTCCTCGAGCCAGCGCATTGCGCCGTCGGCGGCAGCCAGGCCCCAGGCGCTGCCGCCTGCCAGCATGATGCCGTGCACCTGCTGCACCAGGTTGCCGGGCGAGAGCAGGTCGGTCTCGCGCGTGCCCGGTGCGGCGCCGCGCACGTCGACACCGGCCACCGCGCCCTCGCGCGCGAGGATCACGGTGCAGCCCGTGGGCCGGCGCGTGTCGGAGAAGTGGCCCACTTCGATGCCGACAACATCGGTGATGGCACCTGAAGACGAAGAAAGAGAAGCGGGTGCGGATGACGAAGCAGGCATGGCGGCCGATTATGGGACCGCGCCCTCTACGATAGGCGCCATGACAGTTGCAAGAAGTTTCTCCGCAGACGGTGCTGTGCGCCACGCAGTCGTGATTGGTGCGGGCGCCGTGGGCAGCGCAACCGCCATCGAGGCACTGCGCGCGGGCCTGCGCGTGACGGTGGTGGAGCCCGGCGAACCCGGCGGCCCGCATGCCACGAGCTATGGCAATGCGGGCTGGTTGTCCTCGCATTCGGTGGTGCCGCCCGCGCTGCCGGGTGCATGGCGCAAGGTGCCGGGCTGGCTGGCCGATCCGCTCGGCCCGCTGGCGCTGCGTTGGCGCTACCTGCCGCGCGCGTTGCCGTGGCTGCTGCGCTACTTGGCTTCCGGTTGGACCAAGGCACGCGTGCAGCGCACCGCCGACGCGCTGCGCACGCTGCTCGCCGATGCACCGGCACTGCATGCCCGGCTTGCCGCCGAGGCCGGCGTACCGCAGCTCATCGAACAGCGCGGGCTGTTGCATGCGTACCGTTCGCGCGAAGAGTTCGAGGGCGATGCGCTCGGCTGGCGCGTGCGCGGGCGCACCGGCGTGCAATGGGAAGAATGGCTGGAGCCCACGCTGAGAGAGCGCGAGCCCGACCTGGACGCCCGCTACACGCTCGGCATCTTCGTGCCCGAGGCCGGGCATTGCCGCAATCCGGGCGCCTACGTAGCCGCGGTCGCGCAGCATGCGCTCAAGGCCGGTGCGCAACGCATGGCAACGCGCGCGACGGGTTTTCGTATCGAAGGAGGCAGGCTGCGCGCGGTGCTGACCGAGGCCGGTGAAATCACCTGCGATGCCGCCGCCATCTGCGCCGGAGCGCGATCGGGTCCGCTGGCCGCTGCCGCCGGTTCCCCGGTGCCGCTGGAATCGGAGCGCGGCTATCACGTCGTCATCGAAGGCGCCGCAGTGGGGCCGCGCACGCCGACGATGGTGGCCGACGGCAAACTCATCGCGCACTGGATGGATGGCGGGCTGCGCGCCGCAGGGCAGGTCGAGATCGGCGGGCTCGAAGCCTCGCCCGACTGGCGCCGCGCCGAGATCCTGCACCGGCACCTGCAATCGATGTTCCCCGCGCTCGGCGACCGGGCAGCGGAATCGGTTTCTGTGAAGCACTGGCTCGGCCACAGGCCCAGCCTGCCCGATGGCCTGCCATGCATCGGCGCCTCAAAGGCCAGTGCGGATGTGGTGCTGGCTTTCGGGCATGGGCACGTCGGCCTGTGCGGGTCCGCGCGCACCGGAAAGCTCGCGGCGCAATTGCTTGCGGGCACTGCGCCCGAGACGCCGCTCGCTCCATTCGACCCTGGCCGCTTCAGCTGACCGTCGGGTTCCGGCGGCGCAGTTCCGCCTCAGCGGTAGCTCTGGTAGACGCGGCTGCCACCATCGGCGAGCACCAGCAGCACGTCGTACGGATCGCGCCGGTCCCCGTAGGCGGCGCCGTCCATGCCGGGCGAGCCGACCGGCATGCCCGGTACGGCAAGGCCGACGGCCTTGGGTTTTTCCTTCAACAGCCTGTGCACCTCACGCGCCGGGACGTGGCCTTCGAGCGCATAGCCGCCGACGAAGCCGGTGTGGCACGAGCCCAGCTTGGCCGGAATGCCGAGCCGCGTGCGTGCGGCATCGTTGCCGTTGTCGTGCACGCGGGTGGCGAAGCCGTTCGCGTTGAGGTGCTTCACCCAGTCCTGGCAGCAACCGCAGTTCGGGTCTTTCCAGATTTCGACCATCGGAGCGGCGGCCAATGCGGCCAGGGGCCATGCCGTCGTCGATGCGAGCGCCAGCACCGGCGCGGCACGCAGAAGAAGAGTTCGTCTTTGCATGTGGGTTCTCCTCAAGACGTCAGTTGCGCACGGGCCTTGTCGACCCATACCTGCAGGTTGTCGAGCAGGTCCTTCTGGCTGAAGGAACAGCTCTCTTCGCTGAACAGCGCGCTCGATTCCAGCCGGTCGAGCAGGTTCAGCAGCAGTTCGCCATAGCGCGGCGGCAGGGCTGCCAGCAGTTCGCTGCTTGCGCGCGCTTCGTTCGACAGTGCGGTGATCGATTCGCCGCGGCCGCTGCGCAGCGCGTCGATGCGCGCGCCAATGGCGTCGAGTTGCACTGCGGCGCTCATGTGCCGGCCTTTCCGGGCGGCGGCAGCGAGAGGCCGCGCTCGCGCATCAGGTCGCGCAGCACGTCAGGGTAGTCGGTAATGATGCCGTCCACGCCCCAGTCCATGAGCCGCAGCATGTCGGCGCGCTGGTTCACGGTCCAGGGCAGCACCTTGAAGCCGAGCTTCTGCGCTTCCTTGATGGCGGCCGGCGTCAGATCGGCATAGGCCGGGGACCAGGCCACGGGCGCGCCGGAGGTACCGGCGGCGGCCTTGACCAGTTGCGGTGTCGAAGCGAAGTCGGCCGCGTTGAAGCCCGCTGTCCAGCGGCTGTCCTTGAGCGTGCGCGGAGAGCTCAGGTAAGCCCGCGGCAATTGAGGCGCAAGCTGGCCGACCAGCGCCAGCGTGCGCCAGTCGAAGCTCTGCACCGTCACCCGGCCGCCCATCTGCGCCTTGTCGATTTCTGCGAGCAGGGCGCGCACCATCGGCTCGGGCGCGGCGGTGTCGTCGGGCTTGGTCGGGTCGATCTTGGTTTCGATGTTGAAGCGGACCGTGGCCGCACTCGCGCCGCGTGCGCGCACATGTTCGAACAGGGCCGCCAGCGTGGGAATGCGCTCGCCGTCGCGCGGCTGCTGCAGCGCGAACTGCTTGCCATAGTTGCTCGCGGGGTTCAGCCGGCCCACGTCGTAGCTCTGAAGCTGCGCCAGCGTGAGCGAACGAACAGCCGGGCCCGTCTTCGATGCAAGCCATGCGCCGTTCGCGTCGCGCGTGTGGTCGGCATTGAGCGCGGTGTCGTGCGAGATGACGACCACGCCGTCGGCCGTGAGCCCGATGTCGAGTTCGAGCGTGGTCACGCCCAGGTCGATGGCCTTGGAGAACGCCGCGAGGGTGTTCTCGGGCGCAAGGCCGCGCCCGCCCCGGTGGGCCTGCAGGTCGAAGTGCTGCTTGGCCGTGGGGAGAATCGCCGCGCAGCCCGCAACGAGCAATGCGGCGGCAAGCAGTGGGTATTTCATTTCAGCTGCACCTTGATGCCGTCGTCCTGCACGGTGATGTCGCCGATCTCGTAGGTCTTGCGTCCGACCGTGAGCTCGTCCGCGGTAAAGCTGCGCAGCACCTGGCCCTGCAACAGCTCTTGCGCCACCACCGCGCCCATCTTCTGCAGCCGCTCGGCATCGCGCCCCTCCACGCCCTGCAGCTCGAGCCGCTCGGCCTTGGGCTGATCGAGCCGCAGCGCGCGCGTGGCGGCGTCGTAGCGCAGCGCGCTGCTGACCGAGACCACGCCCTGCACGGGCGATGTGGCCAGCAGCGGGCTCGCGATGGTCAGCGTGGCTGTGATGGCCGCGCGGTTGCCGCGTGCGTCAAGGCCCAGCTGCGGGTCGCGCAGGCCGACCATGAAAATCTCGGCATAGCGCTCGGCCACCGGAAAGCGCTTGGCGATCTGCGTTTGCAGCTCATCGCGGGTTGCGGTGTATTCGCTGGTAAAGAAGTTGAAGCCGGCCAGTGCCGAGAGCGGCGACTGCAGGGCCGCGGCGCCCAGGAGAGCACGCAGCATCCAGCGGCGGGAGTGGGGCAGGGGGCGGGTTTGCATACTCCTCGGAGCTTGCCACAGCCCGAAAGCTCCCGCCACCCGGCCCCGGTTCAGGCCCAGGTTCAGGTTCAGAGCAGCCGGCGACGGGCGTAGCGCACCACCGTCACGCCTGGCTTGGCCTGGCGCGTCGAGGGCATGACGAGCACGCAATCGTCATAGGGCGTGGTCACGGGTTCGCCCTCGTTCCAGCCGATGACGGTGCCCGCGTGCTCGATCACTTCCAGGCCGGTAAAGGGCTGTGCAAAGCGAAAATCCTTGCCGCGCGCCACCACCGGTCCGGTCACGTCCAGCGCCCATTGGCGCGGTGCGTCCGGCTGCAGCCAACCGGGCAGTTGCTGCGCGATGGCGGCATCGTCCAGGGTGCCGGCCGCTCGCAGGAAGCGCGCGCACTGGTCTTGGGCCACGGTGCGGCTGGCGGGGTCGCCGTGGAAGCCGCACTCCACCAGCAGCGCTTGGGCGTCGCTTTGCGCGTCGGGCATGCCGAACCGGCCGACATCGCGCATGCGTACGCCGTCCTTGTGGCCGGCGTCGATGACCACATGCTCCGGGCTGCGCATCGCCTGCGCCAGCCGCAGGTTGCGCGGCTGCGTGCCGGTAAGGGTCAGCGGCGCGGAGGGCTCGTGCATCGAATGCAGGTCCAGCAGCCAGTCGGCCTGGGCTACAAAGGGCTGCAGCGCCGCGGCGCGCCGCCGCTCCCGCGTGGTGGCGGCCTCCAGGCGTTCCGGCGACCATTGGCGGTTGAGGTCTTCGTCGACGAAGCGGGAGGCATCGTGGTCCGCGGGATCGAAGCGCTCGAAGGCCTCCAGGTTGCAAAACGCCAGCGTGAGTCGGCCGCTCTGGGGGCGAACACCCGCTTCCAGCAGGCCCTTGAGCGCCCAGGCGCCGCACACTTCGTTGCCATGCACGAGCGCACTGATCATCACGTGCCGGCCGGGCACCGCGGATTCGAATTGCCAGACGCCTTCGGTGCCGGTGTTGCCGGCGCGCCATGCGGCAATGTCGGGGGCGGGGAGTTCAAAAACAAGAGACGCGGACAAGCTCATTCCTTGATGCTGGCGAATTTGACGATGGTCTTGTACTTGGCGGTTTCGCTGACAAGAAACTTGTCGATCTCCACATCCGAAGTCGGGACAACCGAACTGGCGGCTTCCATCTTCTTGCGGAAGTCGGGCGACTGCAGCGTTTCGCCCAATGCCTTCTTCAGTCTTGCCGCCACCGGCTCCGGCAGCTTTGCGGGCCCTATCAGCGCAAACCAGACGCCGATGTCCAGGGCCTTCAGGTTGGGGTTCTCGTTGAGGGCGGGCAGGTCTGGCGTGACGGCCGACCGCTTGGCCTCGGTGGTGCCCAGCGCCACCATCTTGCCGCTGCGGATGTAGGGCAATGCGCTAGAAAGAACGAACACGCCGAAGTCGATGTTGCCGCCCAGCAGGTCGTTGGTCAGCGGCGCCACGCCGCGATAGGGCACATGCGTCATGAAGATGCCACCCTGCTGCTTGAGCATCTCGCCCGCCAGGTGCAGGGAGGTGCCGACGCCGGAGCTGCCGTAGCTGTACTTGCCGGGGTTCTTCTTCAGCAGCGCAAGAAATTCGCCGGAGCTCTTCACCCCGGCCGACGGGGCCGCCACCAGCACCAACGGCTGGGAGGCGATCAGGCCGATGGCGGTGAAGTCCTTCAGTTCGTACTTCACGTTGCCGTTGACCAGCTTGTTGATCGCCACTTCGTTGCTGGCGCCGACCAGCAGCGTGTACCCATCGGGCGCGGCATTGGCAACCTTTTGCGCGCCGATGGCTCCCCGGCTCCGCCCACGTTCTCGATGATCACTGGCACGCCCAGCCGGCTCGACAACTCGACGCCGAGCGCACGCCCGGTGAGGTCGGTGGAGCCGCCGGGCGGGTAGGCCACCACCAGCGTGATCGGTTTGCTCGGGTACGCCTGGGCATTGGCCGGGGCAGATGCCACGCAGGCGAGGCCGCACAGAGCCAGGGCGAGGCTCGAAGAGAAAGCACGGGGAAGACGCATCGTTGCCTCGGGGGTGTAGTAATCCCGAGAATTCTGTGCGGCCCTTCGCTCTGGCGTGTGCCGTATTGGCACGAACCCGTGCCGATGGAGCCTTGCGTCAACGTGGCGCCATGGCTTGCCAAACGTTTTCGGCCAGTGTGCCCAGGCGGCGCTTGGGTCGGTAGAGCCGCACTTCGAATCGCACTTCCATGCGTCGCCCGCCGGCCGGCACCAACCGGCCGGCCTTGCAATCGCCCTGCACCATGGACCACGGCAGCCACGCCACGCCAAGGCCTCTCAGCACATATTCATAGAGCGCATCGGCCGAATCGGATTCGATGCAACGCTTGAGGCGCGGCGCCTGGGGATTGTTGGCCAGCAGGTCTTCCACCATGCGGCCCATCGCAAGCGTGCGGACGTACGAGAGAAACGGCACTTCGCCGGCACCCTCGAAGCTGTGCATCGCGCGGCCCTGCGCGTCTGCGAGCGACACGGGAACGAGCTTGTCGGAAGCCACCGTCACATGGGAAAACTGCCGCCCGTCGAGCCGGACGGTGAGCGCGGCGTGGTGAAAGATCAGCGAGAAATCCACCTCGTTGTGCTCCAGCATACGCACCGTTTCAGCCAGCGCGCCGGTCAGCACCCGCACCTCGCCCTGCCGCAATATGGGCCGAAGGCGCACCAGCCAGTCGGCCATCACCGTGCGCGCGAGCGTGCGGCCGGTCACCAGCGTGACCGTGCGCGCCTGCCGGCCCGCCACGTTGCGCATTTCCTCGCGCGAGCCTTCGACACTGCGCACCACCTGGCTCGCGTGGTCCAGAAAACTCTCGCCCGCGGCCGTCAGCACCACCGGCGAACTGCCGCGCTCGATCAGCACCGTGCCGGCCCATGATTCAAGTGCGCGAATCCGGCGCCCGAAGGCCGGATGTGTGACATGGCGAAGCTCCGCGGCGCGCGTGAAGCTGCGCATCTGCGCCAATGCGATGAAGTCTTCCATCCATTTGAACTGCATGGCGGTGCGAGGCTGCTAGCAGCCCAAGGGGTGGATTGGGTCGATGTGCATCGGGAGGGATCTTAAGCATGGCCCGCCTGCCGATTCGCACGAAAGGCGTTGCACGTTGCGCATGCTGCTATGCGAAAAGGAAAATCTCCTACGCCACGATGCTGCCCGGCAAGCGAGTTTCGAGGCTTCGGCAGAAGAGCACGAGCAAACGATGCAGGGCGCAACGCGAATCGGAATTTCAGGCTGGCGCTATGCGCCATGGCGGGGTCGTTTCTACCCGAAGGGGCTGGCGCAGCGCCTCGAGCTCGACTTTGCCTCGCGCATGCTCCCTACCATCGAGATCAACGGCTCGTTCTATTCGCTGCAGCGCCCCGTGTCGTACCAGGCGTGGCACGACGCGACGCCCGACGATTTTGTTTTTGCAGTGAAGGGGCCGCGCTACATCACGCACAACCTTCGCCTCAAGGAGCCGCGTACCGCGCTGGCCAACTTCTTTGCCTCGGGCGTGTTCGCGCTGCGCGCCAAGCTGGGACCGATTCTGTGGCAGTTGCCGCCGTCCTTCGTCTACAACGCCGATCGGCTCGAGGAGTTTCTGGCGCTCTTGCCGCGGGACGGCCGATCCGCCCTTGCGCTGGCACGGCAGCACAACGAAAAGCTGGACGACGACCGCGCGTTTCTGAAGGTGCCTGCGAAGCTGCAGATCCGTCATGCGATGGAGGTGCGGCATGCGAGCTTCGAGAACCCGGCCTTCATTGCAATGCTGCGCCGCCACGGCGTTGCGCTGGTGGTTGCCGACACCGCGGGGCGCTGGCCCCTGCTCGAAGACCTTTGCGCCGATTTCGTCTACATGCGGCTGCATGGCGACAAGGAGCTCTACGCGAGTGGCTACAGCGACGAGGCGCTCGATCGCTGGGCCGAGCGCATCGATGCCTGGCGCAACGGGCGGCAGGTCAAGGACGCAAGGCTGGCCGAACCCTCGCGCCTGCTGTCACGCAAGAAGGGGCGCGATGTGTACTGCTACTTCGACAACGACGTGAAGGTGCATGCACCATACGATGCCGCGCACCTGGCGGCCCGGCTCGGCGTGGAGACCGGCATCGGGCCCGACGACAACTTCGATCCGCCGCCCGGAATGGTTGTGGGCAAGCGTACGAGGGCGCGGGCTCGCAAGTAGCGACAGCTTCCGCCTCAGTCGCCTTAGTCGCCTTAGTCGTGCAACGACGAGAGAAACTGCTTCAGCTCGGCCGTCTGCGGATTGCCGAACAGTTCCGCCGGCGGCCCCATCTCATGCACGCGGCCCTGGTGCATGAAGATCAAGCGGTCGCTCACCTTGCGTGCAAAGCTCATCTCGTGCGTGACCATCAGGAGCGTCATGCCCTCGTCGGCCAGCGACTCCACTACGCGCAGCACGTCGCCGACCAGTTCGGGGTCGAGCGCGGAGGTGATCTCGTCGCACAGCAACACCGCCGGCTCCATCGCCAGCGCGCGTGCAATGGCCACGCGCTGCTGCTGGCCGCCGGAAAGCTGGTCGGGCATGGCGTCGAATTTTTCGGCCAGGCCCACGCGATCGAGCAGCTTGCGCGCTTGCGAGGCAGCTTCCAGGCTGCTGCGCTTCTTCACCAGCGTGGGCGCGAGCATCACGTTCTTGCCGACGGTGAGGTGCGGAAAAAGGTTGAAGCTCTGGAAGATCATGCCCACGCGCTGGCGCAGCTCGCGCATGGCCATGGCGCTCTCGTGCAGCAGCGGCTTGCCATCGACGGTGAGCGAGCCTTCCTGGAACACCTCGAGGCCGTTGATGCAGCGCAGCAGGGTGCTCTTGCCTGAGCCGCTCTTGCCGATGATGGCGATCACCTCGCCGCGCTTCACTTCAAGGTCGATGCCCTTGAGCACCTCGTTGGCACCGTACGATTTGCGCAGCGCGGTCACGCGCACGATCGGCGCGGCGGAAGTCTGGGGGTCAAGCACGGCGGCCATGGGATTTCCTCTCGAGGTTCTTGGCGTACAGGCTTACCGGGAAGCACAGCACGAAATAAAGCAGCGCCACGCAACTGAACACCACGAAGGGTTGGAAGGTGGCGTTCGAAATCATGCTGCCGGCCTTGGTGAGTTCGACAAAGCCGATCACCGAGGCGAGCGCCGTGCCCTTGATGACCTGCACCAGAAAGCCGACTGTCGGCGCAATGGCGATCTTCACCGCCTGCGGCAGGATCACGTGGCGCATCTGCTCGGCAAAGCTCAGCGCCAGGCTGCCTGAAGCCTCCCATTGGCCCTTGGGAATGGAGGCCACGCAGCCACGCCATATTTCAGTAAGAAAGGCGCTGGTGTAGAGCGTGAGCGCCACGCTGGCCGCGGTCCATGCCGACACATCGACGCCGAACAACGCAATGCCGAAGTAGGCGAGAAACAGCTGCATCAGCAGCGGCGTGCCCTGGAAAAGCTGCACGTACAAGCCGACGGCCCGGTTCATGACGCTGCCCCCGCGCAAGCGCAGGAACAGCAACAGGCCGCCCATCAGCCCGCCGCCGATGAAGGCGATGAGCGACAACACCACGGTCCAGCGCAGTGCCATGAGCAGGTTGCGCAGGATGTCCCAGAGAGAAAAATCGACCATGTGTTTTCCCTCTTCTTTCAGCGGCCGAAGAAGAATCTGGGCCCGGCCCAATTGAGCAGCCTGCGCAGCCCAACGGCGAGCGCCAGGTACACCAGCGTGGCGACAATGAACGCCTCGAACGCGCGGAAGTTGCGGCTCTGGATGAGGTTGGCGGCGTAGCTCAGCTCTTCGGTGGAAATCTGTCCGCACACCGCGGAGCCCAGCATCACGATGATGATCTGGCTCACCATGGCGGGCCATACCTTCTTGAGTGCCGGCGGCAAGATGACGCGGGTGAACACCTGCACCTTGTTGAGCGCCAGGCTCACGGCCGCTTCGATCTGTCCCTTGGGCGTCGCCTCGATGCCGGCGCGAATGATTTCGGTGGCGTAGGCGCCGAGATTCAGCACCATCGCAATGATCGACGCCGTCTCCGGCGTGAGCTTGACGCCTGCCGCGGGCAGCCCGAAGAAGATGAAGAACAGCTGCACGATGAAGGGCGTGTTGCGGATCAGCTCCACATAGCTGCCGACCAGCCAGCGAAGCCACGCGGGCCCGCTGGCGCGCGCCCAGGCGCAGGCCACGCCCACGGCCATGCCGATGAGGGTGGCAATGGCCGTGAGGCCCACCGTCCAGGCCACCCCTTTGGCAAGCAGCCGCCAGTCGACAAGAACTGCACCGAAGTCGAATTCCATGGCCGCGCCTTCTTCTTTGCTTGTCGGGGTTCAGCGGTGGTCGGTCAGACCGGCAGGTCGCCGGCGGCCTTGCCCAGCCACTTCTTCGACATGGTGTCCAGCGTGCCGTCCTTCTTGGCCGCGGCAATGATCTCGTTGACCTTGGCCTTCAATGCGGTTTCGCCCTTGGCAATGCCGATGAAGCAGGGGCTGTCTTTCAGCAGCAGCTTGAATTCGGCGCTCACCTTCGGGTTCTTGGCGAGCATGTCGCCCGCCACCGCGGCGCTGGTTGCAAGGGTTTGCGTCTGGCCGGCCACGAAGGCGGCGATGGTCGCGTTGTTGTCTTCGAAGCGGCGGTAGTCGACGTTGGGCGGCGCCACCTTGTTCAGTTCCTGGTCTTCCATCGCACCGCGCGTCACGGCCACGGTCTTGCCGGCCATGTCGGCAAAGCTGGTGAGCTTCATGCTCTTGGCCGCATACACGGCCTGGAAGAAGGGGGCGTAGGCGGAAGAGAACTCGATAACCTTCTCGCGCTCGGCATTCTTGCCCAGCGTGGAGATCACCAGGTCGGCCTTGCGGGTCTGCAGGTAGGGAATGCGGTTGGCGCTGGTCACGGGCACCAGCTCGACCTTCACGCCCAGCTTGGCGGCGATGAGTTCGGCCATTTCAACGTCGAGGCCCTGCGGCTTCATGTTCTTGTCGACCGAGCCGTACGGCGGGTAGTCGGTCGGCACGGCGATCTTGATGGTCTTGGCCTTCAGCACGTTGTCGAGCGCGTTCTGGGCTTGGGCGGTGCCGGCTGCGGCCAGCATGGCAACGGAAGCAAGCGCGAGCGTGAGGTGGCGTTTGGACGAAGAGAAAGTCATAGCAGGGCTCCTAGGTAAGTCGAAGAATCGGTGTCGTTGGGAGAAGACGCGGCCGCCTTGCGCCGCTTGGGCCTGGCCGCGGTGTTCTGTTGCAGTGGCGCCAGCGCGTCGCGAAGTTGCGCGAGCGGATCCGTAGGCGCCTGCACGCGCAATGCGGACTGCACGGTGCCGATGTGCGCAGCCATCAGGGCTTCGGCGCCGGCGTGGTCGCCTCGTTCGAGTGCGGCAACGATCTGCACGTGGTCTTCGCAAGACTGCACTGCGTCGTGCGTGCTCTGATAGAGCATGGCGATCAACGTGGTGCGCGCGGTGAAGTCGCGCAGCGTGTCTGCCAGCAGCGTGTTGCCCAGGCATTCGGCCAAGCACACATGAAAGTCGCCCAAGAGAAAGCTTCGGTTCCCGACGTCGCTTTCCTTCAGCGCCGCCTTTTCACGCTGAAGGTGCGCCTTCAACTGGCGCAGCGCGGTCTTGTCGATCTTGCCGGTGCTGCCCGTACTGCGAATCAGGCCAAGCTCGATGACGCGGCGCGCCTCGAAGGCTTCGCGCGCTTCTTCCTGCGAAGGTTCAATGACGAACCAGCCACGCCGCGCGCTCACCGTCACGATGCCGCGCGCCGCCAGCCGGGTGAGGGCTTCGCGCACGATGGTGCGGCTGCAATCGAAGAGCATGGCCAGCTGCTGCTCGCCCAGGCGCGAACCGGGGGCGAGCTTCTGCGCCATCACCGCTTCGACGATGCGTGCACTGATTTCGGATGCGGATGTAGACATTGGTCTGCATATCAGCAGCTTTTGTGCCAACTGGTATGCAAGATATGTGCACCGAAATGGGTTTGCGCTGCATGCCGGTGGTGCGTGGCGCTTGGTTCAAGGTACTCGTTTCGGGGCGCTTGTTTGGGGCGCCGCTGTTCAGGGCGGCGCTCCCGCCGACGGGGTACCTTTCTCCGCGAATGTCCCCCGGCCTGCGGCCTCCTCCTTTATTTCGCTGCGCAAGGCACCCCGCCAGCGGGAGCGTGATTCAGAGCAGTCGTTGATCAGCGGTACACCCAGAGCGTGCCCCAGTGCACAGGGCATCGGGTACTCCCCGCAGCGAAATAAAGGAGGAGGGCGAAGCCCGGGGACATTCGCGGAGGGGAGTACCCGGTGGCCTTTGCACACGCCCCGAACGACAGCACCAAAAACCGCCAGCCAATCAATCCATCCGAGCGCCCGAAGCCTTCACCGCCTTGTCCCAGCGCGGCGTCTCCGTGGCAAGAAAGCGCGCGAAGTCCTCGCTGCCCAGATAGGCCGGGTCTGCCCCCTGGCTCACCATGCGGTCGCGCACCTCGGGGCTGGTCAGCACCTGCTTGAACGCATCGCTGAGCCTGGCGACCACGTCCTTGGGCGTGTCCTTTGGGGCGAAGAAGCCGTAGAAGCCCACCACCTCGAAGCCCTTGATGCCCGATTCGATGACCGTCGGTACATCGGGCAGGGCAGGGTTACGCTCGCGGCTGGTCACAGCCAAGGCGCGGACCTTGCCCTGCTTGTGATAGTTGGCGGCCTGCGGAATCGACTCGGCCATGAACTGCACCTGCCCGCCCATCAGGTCGGTAAACGCCGGGGCGCTGCCGCGGTACGGAATGTGCACCATGAAGATGCCTGTCGCCGTCTTGAACATCTCCGGCACCAGGTGGCTGATGCCGCCATTGCCGGCCGAACCGTAGTTGACCTGGCCGGGCCGCGTTTTGGCATAGTCGACGAACTGCTTGAGGTTCTGCACCGGCAGCTTGGGCGTGACCAGCAGGGCCAGCGGCTGCATTGCGGTGCGCGCAATGGGCACGAAGTCTCGCTGCGTGTTGTAGGGCAGCTTGCTGTAGAGCGCGCCGTTGATCACCGCCACGCCGGTGTTGGCCAGCATCAGCGTGTAGCCGTCGGCCGGGCTCTTGGCGACAGCGTCGGCGCCCACCGAGCCGCCCGCGCCAGGCTTGTAGTCGACGATCAGCGGCTGGCCGAGCACGGCCTGCAGCTTGTCGGTCAAGAGGCGCGCATGCTGGTCCAGAGGGCCGCCGGCCGGAAAGCCGATGACCACCTTGATCGGCTTGTCTGGATAGGCGGCCAGGGCGGGGGCGGCCGCGCCGAACGACGCGATGGAAAAAGCCGCCAGGATGGCGGCGCGGACGGGGTGAGCCATGGATCGTCTCCTCTTTTTAGTGGAGACGATCATAAGCAGCAGCGCTAGCCCGCCAGGGTCGCCGTCAGCGTGATCTCCGGCACGCTGGCCAGCGCCTTCGACAGCGGGCAGCCGGCCTTGGCGGCGGCTGCGATCTGCTGGAACTTGGCTTCTTCCAGGTTCGGCACGGTGGCGTCGAGCTCGAGCGCGATGCGGTCGATCTTGAAGCCCTCGCCGTCCTTCGCCAGCCGCACCGCGGCCCTGGTGTCTACCTTGGTAGCGGTGAAACCTTCTTTCTCGAGCGCGAAGGCAAAAGCCATCGTGAAGCAGGCCGCATGGGCCGCGCCGACAATCTCCTCGGGGTTGGTGCCGCGCTTGTCGTCCTCGAAGCGGCTCGCGAAGCCGTAGGGGTAGTCCTTGAGGGCGCCGGTCTCGGTGCTGATCTGGCCCTTGCCGGTCTTGCCGGCGCCTTCCCAGTGAACGCTTGCGTGCTTGTCTGCTGCCATGAGAGTTCCTTCTTTGCGGTGGGTGGATGGAGGGACCGACAGGTATCGCCTGAAAAGCCCGCCGTGTCTGTAGTCGCACGGCGCGTGCGCGGTATGTCCAAAGTGAGAAGAATGGGCGTCACCAAGGTGACGCTCCGGGGCTTCCCCGATGGGAGCCGCGGCCGGGGCGGCTTAGGCTGCGGGCTGCCTTTTTCTTTCTCTCTTCGTCCGCCCGCCTTGACCATGCAACAACGCCCGCATCACAAGTTCTGGCCCAAGCGCCTTCCGCATTCGATCACCGTTCCCGCCACCTCGTTGTGGCACAACCTCGCGACCTCGGCGGCGCGCTACCCCGACAAGGCCGCGCTCGTGTTCTTCGGCCGGGTGATGAACTACCGCGAATTCGCCGAGCAGGTCGAACGCCTGGCAGGCACGCTGCATGCCCTGGGCGTGAAGCGCGGCGACCGGGTGGTGCTCAATATGCAGAACTGCCCGCAGCTGGTGATCGCCCATTTCGCGATCCTGCGCGCCAATGCGGTGGTGGTGCCGGTCAACCCGATGAACCGGGCCGAAGAGCTCAAGCACTACATCGTCGACCCCGATGCGAAGGTGGCCATCACCACCGGCGATCTTGCCGGCGAGCTGGCCAAGGCCAGCAACGCGCTGCCGCCCGAGCAGCAGCTCGACCACCTCATAGTGACCCAGTTCACCGATGCCTTCGACGCCGATGCAACCGGCGACGATGCGCCCGCGCCGGCATGGAAAGAATGGCTCACCACCCGCCATCCGCTGCCCGAACTGGCGCAAGGCAAGGCCATGGCCTGGACCGATGCGCTGGCGGCGGGCCACGCGGCGCCCGAGCATGTGGTGGGCGCCAACGACATGGCACTGCTGCCCTACACCAGCGGGACCACCGGCCTTCCCAAGGGGTGCGTTCACCACCATTCGAGCCTCATGCACAACGCGGTGGCCGGCCAGCTCTGGGGCCAGGCCACGTCGGAAGCGGTGGTGCTGGCCGTGGTGCCGATGTTCCACATTACCGGCGTGGTGAGCATGATGCACACCTCCATCCTCGCGGCGGGCACGCTGGTCATCATGCCGCGCTGGGACCGCGAGGTGGCCGGGCGGCTCATCTCGCGCTGGAAGGTCACGAGCTGGACCAATATCCCCACCATGGTGATCGACCTCATGGCCAGCCCCAACTTCGCGAGCTACGACCTGTCGAGCATCACGCACATCGGCGGAGGTGGCGCCGCCATGCCGCAGGCCGTGGCGCAGCGCCTCTTCGAGCAATACGGCCTCAAGTACCAGGAGGGCTACGGCCTCACCGAGACCGCGGCGCCGTCGCACACCAATCCGTCGGACCACCCCAAGCAGCAGTGCCTGGGCATTCCCTTCATGAGCACCGACGCGCGCGTGGTCGACCCCGACACGTTGAAGGAAATGCCCGTCGGTGAATCGGGCGAGATCATCATCCACGGCCCCGAGGTGTTCCAGGGCTACTGGAAACGGCCTGACGCGACGAAGGCCGCTTTTGTCGAATTCGAGGGCAAGCGCTTCTTCCGCTCAGGCGACATGGGCCGCATGGACGAGGACGGTTATTTCTTCATCACCGACCGGCTCAAGCGCATGATCAACGCGAGCGGTTTCAAGGTGTGGCCCGCCGAAGTCGAGCTGCTGATGTTCCGCCACCCCGCCATCCAGGAGGCCTGCGTCATCTCGACCAAGGACAGCTACCGCGGCGAATCGGTCAAGGCCGTGGTGGTGCTGCGCGCCACGCACAAGAACACCACCGAGCAGGAAATCATCGACTGGTGCCGCGAGAACATGGCCGTCTACAAGATTCCGCGCAAGGTGCAGTTCGTCGACGCACTGCCCAAGAGCGGCAGCGGCAAGGTGATGTGGCGGCTGCTGCAGGAAGACGAGAACGAGGCCGCCGCGTAACAGCGGGTTCGTGGGCGAGGGCCGGGGCAGTTCGCAACGAGAATCCGTGGCTTTCTCCGCCACGTTCCTTCTCTCTCTCTGCTCCATGCGTTTGCGTTCTCTCGCCGCCGTCTGCCTCGCGCTCCTTCCGCTGCTTTCGCCCCAGTTGTCGCACGCGGCTTCGCCGCGAACCTGCCTCGTCGTGGGCATCAGCGACGGCGACACGCTCACCGCCCGCTGCGGGCGCTTCGGCTCCTACGAGGAAGTGAAGGTACGCATTGCCGCCATCGACGCACCGGAACGGGCCCAGCCCTACGGACAGCGCAGTCGGCAGGCGTTGAGCCGCCTGTGCTACTTCGAGCAGGCCGTGATCACCGAACGCGACACCGACCGCTATGGCCGCACGGTGGCCGACGTGAACTGCGACGGGCAGGACGCCGGAACGCGGATGGTGGCCGAGGGCTGGGCCTGGGTGTACGACTTCAACGGCATCGCCACGCGGCGCGGCGGCGGCTTGTTCAAGCTGCAGGAAAGCGCGCGTGAGCAGCGCCTGGGCCTGTGGGCCGGTGCCAAGCCGACCGCGCCGTGGGAGTGGCGGCGTCGCCAGCGCGAGAACGCATCGTCGAACGACTTGCTGTTCTGAGCCGTTCGAGCGCGGCCGCTGGAAAAGCGCCTAGCAGGCCCCGCCGTAAAAGCAGCGCAGCGAGGGCACGAAAACACCCGCGAGAAAACTGATGGCGCACACCACCAGCATCAGTAGCGCAAACATGCGAATGCCCTCGGCGCTCCACCGAGGTGCAAAGATGCTGATCAGAAAGCCCGAGGCAAAGGTGCCTTCGAGCCATGCCGCGCCGCCCCAGCGCAAGACCCACAGCCAGAACACCGCATCGAGCGCATGCACGGCAATCCACAGGGTCAATGACATGTCGGGCAGGCCCTCGCGGGGCTTTGCGGCTAAGACTCGCTCTTGCCCTGCACGTCCGCCACCACGCGCGCATTGCGCTGGAAGCTCCAGTACGCGCTGGCCCAGTCCATCATCACCACGATGCGGTTGCGAAAGCCGATGAGGAAATACGCGTGCGCAAACAGCCAGAACAGCCATGCGAGCCGCCCGCTGAAGCGCAGCGGACCGAAGGGTGTGCCCAGGTCGACCACGGCCGAGTTGCGGCCGATGGTCGCCAGGTTCCCGTAGTCGCGGTAGCGAAAGGGCACCGTGGGCGTGCCGGCGATGCGGCGAAGAATGTTCGAGGCGGCGGCGCGGCCCATCTGCTTGGCGCCGGGCGACACGCCCGGCACGGGCTTGGGCGGCTTGCCGGGCGCGTAGCTCATGGCGGCCGCAAGGTCGCCGACCACGCTGATTTCGGGGTGCCCGGCCAGGCTCAGGTCGGGCTCGACCTTGATGCGGCCCGCGCGGTCGCATTCAGCGCCGGTCGCTTCGCCCAGCATGCGGCCGAGCGGCGAGGCCGCAACGCCGGCCGCCCACACCACGCAACTGCTCTCGATGCGGTAGCTGGTGGCCGGCGCGCCGTCTGCGCCGCCGCCTGACTGCACCTCGAGTCCGTTGGCGTCGATGGCGGTCACGCGCGCATTGAGCCGCACTTCCACGCCGAGTTTCTCGAGCTGCTCCAGCGCCTTCTGGCTCAGGCTTTCGGGCATGGCCTGCAGCACGCGCGGGCCGCCTTCGACCAGCAGCACCTGCGCGCTGCCCGGATCGATGTGGCGGAACTCCCCGGAAAGGGTGTGCTTGGCAATTTCGGCCAGGGTGCCGGCCATTTCGACGCCGGTCGGCCCGGCGCCGATCACCACGAAGGTCAGCAGCGCGCGGCGGCGCTGCGGGTCGGTAGCGGTCTCGGCCGCCTCGAAAGACATCAGCACGCGCCGGCGGATCTCGAACGCATCGGCCAGCGTCTTGAGGCCCGGCGCGAGGGGTGCCCATTCGTCGTGGCCGAAATAGCTGTGGGTGGCGCCGGCCGCGACGATCAGGTGGTCGTAGCTCACCCGGCTGCCGTTGGTCAGCTGAACCGCGCGGCCCGCCGCGTCGATGGCGCTCACTTCGCCCAGCAGCGTGGTGATGCGTGGCTGCTTGCGGAACAGGGCGCGCACCGGCGCCGCGATCGACGGCGCGGCCAGCCCGGCGGTCGCCACCTGGTAAAGCAGGGGCTGGAACAGGTGGTGATTGGTTTTTTCGATCACCGTCACGTCCACGTCGGCGCTGTCGAGCCTGCGGGCCGCTTCGAGCCCGCCGAATCCGCAACCGACGATGACGACGTGGGGGCGGGCGGAGGCGTTGTTCGTTTGCATCGAACGGATGATACGCAGCCGCCCTGCACGCCGGCGCGTCTTGTGCCAAAGTGGCTCCCCCACCGATTTGACGCCCCCCCGCAAGAGAGCCAGGGCGAGAACTTGTCCTACGTGCTGCGGCAATACGAATCGGCTACAACGAGCGGCTGACCCGACTGGAGACTCCATGACGCTTTCCCGGCCGATCACCCAGGCGGCGAGCGCATTGCGCGACAAGTTCCGCGAAGTGCGAGCTGCCAGCCTGGCGCTCGCCGCGCCGCTGTCCGCCGAAGACCAGTGCATCCAGTCGATGCCTGATGCAAGCCCCACCAAGTGGCATCTTGCGCACACCACGTGGTTCTTCGAGACCGTGCTGCTCCAGCCTCACGCTGCGGGCTACCGGCCCTTCGACGTGCGCTTTCACTACCTTTTCAACTCGTACTACGAGGCGCTCGGCCCGCGCCACCCGCGGCCGCAGCGGGGGCTGCTCACGCGCCCCTCGGTGGACGAGGTGCATGCCTATCGCAGCCACGTCGACGAGGCGGTGCTCGCCTTGCTCGACCGCGACATCGGCGAGCAGGACTGGGCCGCCATCGAGCCCATCGTCACGCTGGGCCTCAACCACGAGCAGCAGCACCAGGAGCTGCTGCTCACCGACATTCTTCATGCGCTGTCATGCAACCCGCTGCTGCCCGCCTACAAGCCCGCGGCGGGCCCCGCGTTGCGGCTGGCCGCGGTGCCGCCAGCAATGCGCTGGCTGCCGCAGACCGGCGGGGTGGTTCAGGTCGGCCATGAGGGGCCGCAGCTGGGTTTTGCCTTCGACAACGAAACGCCGCGCCACGCAGCTCTGCTGCAGCCCTATGCCATTGCCGACCGGCTGGTGAATTGCGGCGACTACGCCCAGTTCATTGCCGACGGCGGCTACAAGCGGCCCGAGCTCTGGCTGTCCGACGGCTGGGCCGCGGTGCAGGCGCAGGGCTGGCAGCATCCGGCCTACTGGCTCGCGCCCGACGATCCGCGGCTCGGCCCGCAGCAGCACCAAAGCGGCTGGCAAGTGTTCGGCCCGCACGGCGTTCGGTCCATGGAAGCCGATGCGCCCGTCTCGCAGCTGAGTTTTTATGAAGCCGCCGCGTATGCCGAATGGGCCGGCGCGCGGCTGCCCACCGAGTTCGAATGGGAGGCCGCCTTCGACGCGCCCGGCATCTCGCAGATGACCGGCCACGTCTGGCAGTGGACGCGTTCGTCGTACGACCCGTATCCCGGTTTCAGGCCCATGCCCGGCATTGCCGCCGAATACAACGGCAAGTTCATGGTGGGTCAACTGGTGTTGCGCGGTGGCAGCGTGGCCACCCCGGCCGGGCACACGCGGCCCAGCTACCGCAACTTTTTTCCGCCGGCGGCGCGCTGGCAGTTCTCGGGGCTAAGGCTCGCGAAAGACGTCTGAATCATGCGCAATCCAACATCCTCGTCCTCCTTCTCGTTCGCCGCCGCACAGCAGCAGCGCAAGCCTGCGGCGCCGGCCACCGCCGCAGCGGCAACGAGTGAGCCGCTCTGCGAATTCGGCCGCGCGATGCTGGCGGGCCTTGCGCGCAAGCCGCGCAGCATTTCGCCCAAGTTTTTTTACGACGCGGCCGGCTCGCAGCTGTTCGACCGCATCTGCGAATTGCCCGATTACTACCCCACGCGAACCGAGTTGCGCATCCTCGGCGAATGCGCCGGGGAAATCGCCGAGCAGATCGGCCCCGGTGCCGAGATCGTGGAGTTCGGTGCCGGCTCCCTTACCAAGGTGCGGCTGCTGCTGGATGCGCTCGAGGCGCCCAAGCGCTATTTACCCATCGACATTTCGGGCGAACACCTGCAGGCCGCCGCCGCGCGGCTGAAGGCCGACTACCCCGAACTTGTGGTGCAGCCGATTGCGGCGGACTACACCATGCCGCTGGTGCTGCCGGCGCCGATGCCCGGTGCGGGCAAGCGCGTCGGGTTTTTTCCGGGTTCGACGATCGGGAATTTCGAGCCTGAAGAGGCGCTGGCGTTTCTGCAGCTTGCGGCGCGGATGCTGCGAGGGGGCGGGCTGCTGATCGGCGTCGACCTGGTGAAGGACCCGGCTCGGTTGCATGCTGCTTACAACGATGCGCAAGGGGTGACGGCTGCGTTCAACTTGAATTTGCTGCGGCGCGCCAATGCCGAGCTCGATGCCGATTTTGATCTGGATGGCTTTGCGCATTCGGCGTTCTACAACGCGCCGAGACAGCGGATCGAGATGCACTTGGTGAGCCGTCGGGCTCAGGCTGTTTCACTGCACGGTGAGCGGTTCGGGTTCGAGGAAGGGGAGACGATTCATACCGAGTACTCGCATAAGTTCACTGTGGATGGGCTGCGGGCGCTGGCTGTGAAGGCGGGGTTCCGGCCGTTGGCGGTTTGGACGGATCCTGAGCGGCTTTTTAGTGTGCATTGGTTGGGGGCGTGATTCTTCTTTTTGTTTTTTGAGTTCCGAGGCCGGGTGTCGCCCCGGCGGGCGACCTACTTTTCTTTGCTTCGCCAAAGAAACGTAGGCAAAAGAAAGAGCGACCCCACTGTCTGCGACCCTCCGCTTCGCTGCGGGCAACCTGCGGTGCTCGGGTTTCGCGGGGTCTCGCAGAACTCGCTTCGCTCAAACAGCTGCGAGCCCTGATCCGCAAAACCCTCCGCTCCTCGGCGCATACAGAGGGGCTTGGAAACCGAACGGGCCTTTGCTTCGCTCGGCCAAGCCATTGCGGCGCTGCGCGCCACATGGTTGGGCGCCCGCTGGGCGAGGCCCGGTCCCGGGAAACAAACAATGCCAAAGGGCACAATATCCCTTCCCCGTGGAGAGCAACACATGAAAGCAACCTGGAACGGCGTCACCATCGCCGAAAGCGACGACACCGTGCTCGTCGAAGGTAACCACTATTTCCCGATGAGCGCGCTCAACCGCGACCACGTCACCTTCAGCAACCACAAGACCACTTGCCCCTGGAAGGGCACGGCCAGCTACTACTCGCTGCTGGTCAACGGCGAGCTCCATACGGACGCCGCCTGGTACTACGCAGACCCCAAGCCCGAAGCCGAAGAAATCCGTGATCGCGTCGCGTTCTGGAAGGACGTGAAGGTCACCGCGTCGTGACCAACGCTGCATTCGCACCGCCGTTCATCCAGCCGGCCGAGCTGCTGCCTGCGCTGCGCGAACAGGGCTATGCCGTGCTCAGCCCTCAAGGCGTGAGCGAGTGGCTCGGCGTGCCGCTCGACGAACTCGAAGCGCTGCACGCCGACTGGAACGATCTTCCACCGGACGAATACCTGAAGGACGGCGGCCGCTACCGCACGCGGCGCCATGCGTGCTTCACCGTCGAGGGCGAGGCGATTGCGCAGGTGCCGCACCGTGCGCACTGGCAGCCGGTCGAATACAACGCGCTGCACGGCGGCATGCAGCGCTGGTTTGCGCCCATGCACGAGGCCACGGTGGCGCAGCCGGTGTGGCAGCGCCTGCTGCAGCGCCTGGGCGAAGCGGCAAGCGGCATGCGAAATACCGCGGCGCAACCGTGGTTTGTCGAGGCGCACCAGTTCCGCATCGACACCGCAGGCGGCATCGGCCGGCCCACGCCTGAAGGCGCGCACCGCGACGGTGTCGACCTGGTGGCGGTGGCGCTGGTGGGACGCAGCGGAATCAAGGGCGGCGAAACGCGCGTGTTCGAAGCCAACGGAAGGCGCGGCGAGCGGTTCACCATGACCGAGCCGTGGACGCTGCTGCTGCTCGACGACGCACGCGTGATCCACGAGTCCACGCCCATCCAGCCGACCGAAGAGGGGGCCGCCGGCTGGCGCGACACCCTCGTGGTTACCTGCCGCGCTCAGGGTTTCCAGGGGGATTGACCCCGCTGGCTTGAGTCCTACAGTCACGCCCCGGCCTAGGGGTTAAATTGGAGGCCCGGTTCGGTTGCGAGCCGCGCCTGTCTGCGAACGAACGAAAGTGAGGTCCGCCATGTTCAATCACATCCTGGTTCCGATCGACGGCTCCGAAACTTCCATGCTCGCGGTCAGCAAGGCCAGTGGCCTGGCGCTGGCGTTCGGAAGCCGCATCACATTGATCCACGTGATCGACAACTATCCCTTCATCGGCGTGGGCGCGGACTACGCGCTCGGCCAGAACGAATACCTGGCCGCGGCCACCGCAAGCGCCAATGCAGCACTCGCGCGCGGCGTGGCCGCGCTGGCGGCCGAAGGCCTGCACAGCGACCAGCGTGTGATCGACGGCCATGTGGTGCACGAAGGCATCGTCGACACCGCGATTGCCATTGCGGCCGACCTGATCGTGATGGGCTCGCATGGCCGCAGCGGCATCGAGAAGCTGCTGCTCGGCAGCGTGACCCAGCGTGTGCTCCAGGACGCACCGATGCCGGTGCTCGTGGTCAAGGGCGGGCTGTAGAAAAAAGAGAAGAAGAAGGAAGAGCGAAGTCCGGCCGGCTCTGAAAGCGAAGCATCTGCTGCGTCGCTGGGTGCACAAAGCCCAGCTCGCTCGCATGCAGCAGCAGGCGAGGGGCGCGCGCCTGCACTTCGGCACTGCCATAGAGCGCATCGCCCAGGATCGGATGGCCGACCGACAGCAGGTGCACGCGCAGCTGATGCGAGCGGCCCGTGAGCGGCTCCAGCAGCACATGCGTGGCCGCAGTTTCTTCATTGATTGTTGAGAAAAGCGCCCGCCACCGCGTGAGGCTGGGCTTGCCCGCGGGATCCACCTTCTGCAGCGGGCGCCGCGGCCAGTCGGCCATCAACGGTGCGTCGATGACCGACCATTCATCGCGCACCGGCATGGCACCGTCGACGATGGCTTCGTAGCGCTTGTGCATCACCCGGTTGGCAAACGCATCGCCGAGCGCGCGCTGCATGGCGGCCCCGCGAGCCATCAGCACCAGCCCGCTGGTCGCCATGTCGAGCCGGTGAACGATCAGCGCGTCGGGCCACCGCCGCATGGCGCGCGCGCTCAGGCAGTCCTGCTTGTCTTCGCCGCGCCCGGGCACACAAAGCAGGCCCGCAGGCTTGTTCAGCACCAGCAGGTGGGCGTCTTCGTGGACGAGGTCGATGGCAAGGTCGGTGTCGGGCATGGATGCGGCAGAGTGTAGAGAGAAGGCCGGCAGCAGGGGGCAGGGCGGAGAGCCCGCCCTCATGCGAGGCTCATGAAGCCTCGGCTATCCTCGAACGAATGTCCGGCCCCGCTTCTCCTGCCTCTCCTTCTCCCATTTCCGCCGCCGTTCCCGCGCCTCCGAGCTTTTCCCAACTCAGGCGCGAGCGTCCGTTCATGCAGTTGTGGGTGGCGCGGCTTTTCGGCACCGCGGCGTCGCAGATGCTGCTGGTGGCCATCGGCTGGCACATGTACGAGCTCACCGGCAGTGCCTGGGACCTTGGCCTGGTCGGCCTCTATCAATTCGTTCCCGCATTGCTGCTGGCGCTGCTGGCCGGCCACGTGGTCGACCGCCGCCATCGCGGCCGCATCGTGGCGGCCTGCTTTGCGGTGCAGGGGGTGGTGGCGCTGGTGCTCCTGCTCGCGGTGGCGCAGGGTTTCGATACGCGCGGCCTGCTGCTGGGCTTGTCGCTGGTGCTCGGCGCGGTGCGTGCCTTCCAGATGCCGGCGCAGCAGGCGCTGACGCCGCTCTTGGTGCCGCCCACCATGCTGCCGCGGGCCATGGCGTTCAGTTCGGCCGGCATGCAGGGCGCGATCATCGGCGGGCCGGCGCTCGGCGGCCTGTTGTTCGTGGCGGGCATGGCGGTGGTGTACGGCGCAAGCGTGCTGTGCTTTGCCATTGCCTGCGTGCTGGTGCTGCGGCTGCGCTATGCCCATACCCCGGCAGCGCGCGAGCCGGTCACGCTGGCCACGGTGTTCGCGGGGGTCAATTTCATCTGGAGGCGCAAGCCCGTGCTCGGCGCCGTGTCGCTCGATCTTTTCGCGGTGCTGCTGGGTGGCGCCGTGGCGCTGCTGCCCATCTACGCCAAGGACATCCTGCACACGGGGCCATGGGGCCTCGGGCTGCTGCGCAGCGCGCCCGCCGCGGGTGCGCTCGTGATGTCGATTGCGCTCACGCGCCGGCCCATCGAGCGCCACATCGGCCGCACCCTGCTGATCGCCGTCGGGCTCTTCGGGCTGTGCATGGTGGTGTTCGGCATTTCGCGCAGCTTCGTCGTTTCGCTGATTGCGCTGGCGGTGTCCGGCGGGGCCGACATGGTCAACGTGGTGATCCGGCAGACGCTCGTGCAGCTCGAAACGCCCGACGCCATGCGAGGCCGGGTGAGCGCGGTCAATTCGATCTTCATCGGCGCCAGCAACCAGCTGGGCGAGTTCGAATCCGGCGCCACGGCTGCGCTGCTGGGGCCGGTGGGCTCGGTGGTGCTGGGCGGCGTGGGAACGATGATGGTGGCGCTGGGCTGGTTCAAGCTGTTCCCATCGCTCGCGCAGCGCGACCGTCTGGTGGTCGCGGCGCCGGCTCAGGCCGTCAAGCAAGGCTGAACAGGTCGGCTCTCAGAACACCGAGAACGCCTTGGGCGCATCGATCGAAAGATCGCTCTGCGCCTCGGCCACGCAGGGCAGTATCCAGCCCTCGGCCTTTTCCTCGGCGCTCAGGCCGGGCCATTCGACGGTGTGGCGTATCGAGCCCGACAGCAGCTGGCAGATGCAGGTGCGGCAGGTGCCGTTGCGGCAGGAGCTCGGCATTTCGATGCCGGCCGCCTCGGCCGCCTTCAGGAGCGTGGTGCCGGTCTCGGCCTCGAAACCAAGGCCCGAAGGTTCGAGCCGAACCCTCATCGCTGCGGGGATTGTTGCTGTTGCTGCTGCTCGCGGCGCTGTTCGCGCAGCATGAAGAGATAAAGGCTTTCGACCTTCTCGCGCGCCCACGGCGTCTTGCGCAGAAACTTGAGGCTGGAGCCCACGCTCGGCTCGAAGGTGAAGCAGCGGATGGGAACGAGATGGCCGAGCTGTTCCCAGCCGTAGTAGTCGGCCAGCGCCGTGACGATGGCTTCCAGCGTGAGCCCGTGCAACGGGTTCCGCGGCTGGGCCGGCTTGGCGGGCGCTGGCTTTTCGTCGGTCACTTGTTCTTGAGCTTGCCGCGCGGAATGACCGCGGTGGTGATCGTGCGGACCGGCTCGATCCCGCCAGTGCCCGCGGGCTTGGGCGGCGAAGTGTCCTTCTTCGGTTTCTTGGCTTCCTTGTTCGCGCGTTGTTGACCCTTGGCCATATCTACCTCCTGTTGATGTGTGTCTGGTGCGTGTGCAACAAGCAGTTTAGCGGTGCGGCGACAATACGCGGTTCCATTTGATTTTCCGCATTCATGTCAGATTACGAAGTTCGCCCCGCCACGATGCGCGACGCCAAGGCCGTCGCCGAAGTCCACACCCTGGCCGCCCAGGCTGCCTACCAGGGCATCCTGCCCGAGGAAGAGCTGCGCACGCTGGCCCCCGCCACCCGCGAGGCCAAGTGGCGCGAAGCCATCGAGTTCAGCGAGCCGCAGGTGCAGGTGGCGGTGCTGGGCGGCGAAATCGTCGGCTTCGTCGGCTTCGACCGCTCGCGCGATCCCAAGACGCCTTCCACCGCGGGCGAGATCTGGGCCCTTTATGTCAAGCCCGAGCATTGGGGCAAGGGCCTGGGCGTGGCGCTTTGGGACGCCGCCCGCGAGGGCCTTGAGGAAGAAGGCTGCACCACCGTGACCGCGTGGGTGCCGATTCGCAACGACCGCGCCATGCGCTTTTTCGAGCTTGCCGGTTTCAAGCGCGAAATGAAGACCGCCAAGACCACGGCGCTCGGCACGGTGCGCGTCGAAGAAATCCGCCTCAAGCGCAACGTCGTCTGACGCGCCTGCCGCGTACGGGTATTGCCGGCGCGGGCCGCGGTTGCGGCTAAGCTCGCCGATTCTTTTTTTACACCGACCATTGCCATGGCCACCAGCCTGCTTCTGCTGCTCGACGACATCGCCACCGTTCTGGACGACGTCTCGATCCTCACCAAGGTAGCCGCCAAGAAAACGGCCGGCGTTCTGGGCGACGACCTCGCGCTCAATGCGCAGCAGGTTTCGGGCGTCAAGGCCGACCGCGAGCTGCCGGTGGTCTGGGCGGTGTGCAAGGGCTCGTTCGTCAACAAGCTCATCCTGGTGCCCGCGGCACTGGCCATCGGCACCTGGCTGCCCTGGCTGGTCACGCCGCTGCTGATGATCGGCGGCGCGTTCCTGTGCTTCGAAGGCTGCGAGAAGCTGGCCCACAAGTTCCTGCACAAGAAAGAGCATGAAGCCGACACGGCGCGCCACGAGCGGGCGGTGGCCGACGAGACCATCGACGTGGTTGCCGTCGAAAAGGACAAGATCAAGGGCGCGGTGCGCACCGACTTCATTCTTTCGGCGGAGATCATCGCCATCACGCTGGGCACCGTTCAGGGCCAGCCCTTCGTCACGCAGTTCACCGTGCTCGCGGGCATTGCGCTCATCATGACCGTGGGCGTCTACGGCTTGGTGGCGGGCATCGTCAAGCTCGACGACGCGGGCCTTTACCTTAGCCAGCAGGCCAGCAAGGCCGCGCAGGCCCTGGGCCGCGGCATCCTGGTTGCGGCGCCCTGGCTCATGAAGGGGCTGTCGATTGCGGGCACCGCCGCCATGTTCCTCGTGGGCGGCGGCATCCTGGTGCACGGCGTTCCCGCGTTCGGCCATGCGGTCGAACACTGGGCCGAAGCCACCGGCGGTGTGTTCGGCGCACTCGGATCGATGGGCGTGAACGCGGGTGTCGGCCTTGTTGCCGGCGCCGTGGTGCTTGCGGTGGTCGAGCTCATCAAGAAGCTCCGCCGCTGAGCGCGGCGCGGCTTTTTACTAGCGCCGCGCCTTGGCGCGCTGCACCAGGTCGACCACGATCAGCGCCACGCCCAGCGCAAGGGCGAACCAGCCGACCACCGACGCGCCCGCCACCATCTCGAACCAGCGCGTGCCTTGCAGGAAGCGCGGCCCCAGCAGCACGGCGGCGCCGATCAATACGCAAAGAATGCCGCGTTCGAGCGTGCGGAGTTGTCTTGAAGCCATGGTGTCGTGAGTCGCTGGTGAAGATCGGCAGGTGCGCCATTGTCGCAAGACGAATGCGCTGCAGAATCGAACGGCAAAACCCCCAAGGAACCGCATGACCATCGAGATCGCCAAGGAAGCACGGCAACAGGCCATCGCGTCGATCGAACGCTACTTCCGCGAGAACATGGAAGAGCCGATCGGCAACATCGCCGCCGGCGCGCTGCTCGGCTTCTTTCTCGAGGAAGTCGGGCCCATCGTCTACAACAAGGCGGTGGCCGACGTGCAGGAGCGCCTGCAGGCTCGCATCTCGGAGGTCGACCTCGAAGTGCACGAAGACGAGTTCCAGTACTGGCGCAAGTTCGACCGGCAGAAAAAGGGCAAGTGACCGGGGCGTCTGGAGCGAGCGAATGCGCCAGCGGGCGTTGTGCAGGGGCGACGCGGGCGTGGCCCGCAGGGGGGCGGCTTTCCATGAGCATACACATGGTTACGCCGCCACTGCAAAATGGGAACCCATGCAATACAACCGCGCGCCCATCTTCTCCAGGTTTTCGCTGCTGCGCAGCTTCGCTGCCGTGCCGCTTGCGCTGGCCGCAACCCTTGCCGCCGCACAGCCTGATCCTTCGGGTTTCCCGCTGGAAGCCGTGGGCTATCTCAACGAGGAACTGCCCCGCATGGAGGCCGCCATCGCGGCCCGCGACCGCAGCTTTTTCCACGGCGCCACCGCCCGCGTGGTGCAGTTCTCCGAGCGCTGGGGCTTCAAGGCCCAGGCCAACCCCGACCTGGCGAAATACCCGATGTGCACCGAGGCCGTGATGGACTACGCGGTGGTCGGCATGTGCAAGCTCAACCCCTCGGGCGACGTGTGCGAGCCCGGGCTGGCACCGCGCTTCGAAGCCAACGTGCAGCGCTGCCGCGAGCTTGCCGCGCGAAAATAGCGTTCCCGTCTTTCGACGAAAAAGAAAATCCCCGCACGCATGCGGGGCGGAGACACGCATGGACTACACCCGCTACCAGACCCTTGCCATCACGCGCCGCGGCATCCACGATGCGGTGCTCGACATCCAGATGCGTGCGGCCAACGGCAAGCTGCCCACGGCCGGCCATGACGGCCACCGCGAGCTTGCCGAAATCTGGCGCGACCTGGCGGTCGACGACACGGTGCGCTGCGCGGTGCTGCGGGGCGAAGGGCTCGGCTTTTCCGGCGGCGGCGACCTGGCCATGGTGCAAGACATGACCACCGACGACGCGGTGCGCCAGCGTGTGTGGAAAGAAGCGCGCGACCTCGTCTACAACATCATCAACTGCGACAAGCCGATCGTCAGCGCCATGCACGGCCCGGCCGTGGGCGCCGGGCTGGTGGCGGGGCTGCTGGCCGATATTTCCATTGCGAGCAAGGGCGCGAAGATCGTCGACGGCCACACGCGCCTGGGCGTGGCGGCGGGCGACCATGCGGCCATCGTCTGGCCGCTCTTGTGCGGCATGGCCAAGGCCAAGTACCACCTGCTGCTGTGCGAGCCGGTGAGCGGCGAGGAGGCCGAGCGCATCGGCCTGGTGTCGCTCGCGGTGGACGAGGCCGACCTGCTGCCGCGCGCCTATGAAGTGGCTGACCGGCTGGCGGCCGGCAGCCAGAGCGCGATTCGCCTCACCAAGTACGCGCTCAACAACTGGCTGCGCCAGGCCGGGCCGACGTTCGACGCCTCGCTGGCGCTCGAATTCATGGGCTTTGCCGGTGCCGACGTGCGCGAGGGCGTGGCCTCGCTGCGCGAACGGCGGGCGCCGAACTTCGGCTGATCAGGCGGGCGGGTAGGCGACGCCGGCCGCGCCCGATACCCACGGCGAGTACTTCCGCATCGCGCGCTCGAACAGTTGCGACCCGGTCCAACCCGCGAGCCAGCTGCGCAGCTGCGGCCAGGGCTGGCTTTCGAACCATGCGGGATCGACCATCGCGAACTGCCGCACGAAGGGCATGACGGCGGCATCGGCCAACGTGGCCCGCGTGCCGAAAAGCTGGGAACCGGCGGCAAGCCTTGCCTCGAGCTGCGAAAGAAACCGGGAGCCGCTTTCGCATGCGTTCTCCGGCAATTCGCTGAACCGCCCCGGGTATTTGTAGCGGTCGAGCTGCGGCTTGAAGTCGTTGTCGCAGGTGGCGATGAGCGCGAGCATGTCGTCGAGCGTGCCCGCCTCGGGTTCGAGCCAGCGCAGCGGGTCGTTGCGGCGCAGGGCCCACAGCATGATGTCGAGGCTTTGCTCCAGCACCGCCGCCTCGGGCAGCACCAGCACGGGCACCGTGCCCTTGGGCGATGCGGCGAGCATCTCGGCGGGCTTGTTCTTCAAGACCACTTCGCGCAGTTCGCACGGCTCGCCGCTGGCGGCCAGCGCCAGGCGGGCGCGCATTGCGTACGGGCAACGGCGAAAGCTGTAGAGAACGGGGAGGCTCGGGTGTTGCATCGAAGACAGGAGTCTATGCGGGGCCGGGAATTGCTGCTCGGATTAAACGCAACATGGTTGCAATGCTTCATATAATGCAATTCTGTTGCATATAAAGCCACGCCCATGAACCAACGCCTTCCCGTTACCGTGCTGTCCGGCTTTCTCGGCGCCGGCAAGACCACGCTGCTCAACCACATCCTGCACAACCGCGAGGGGCGGCGCGTGGCGGTCATCGTCAACGACATGAGCGAGGTCAACATCGACGCAGCGCTGGTGCGGGGCGGTGGCGCCCAGCTTTCGCGCACCGACGAGAAGCTGGTCGAGATGAGCAACGGCTGCATCTGCTGCACGCTGCGCGAAGACCTGCTCATCGAGGTGAGCCGGCTCGCGAAGGAAGGGCGCTTCGACCAGCTCGTGATCGAATCGACCGGCATCTCGGAGCCGCTGCCGGTGGCCGAGACCTTCACCTTTGCCGGCGAAGACGGCAAGAGCCTGGCCGACGTGGCGCGGCTGGACACCATGGTGACGGTGGTCGATGCCTTCAACTTTCTGCGCGACTACGGCTCGCCCGACAGCCTGGGCGAGCGCGGCCAGTCGCTCGGCGATGAAGACACGCGCACCGTGGTCGACCTGCTGATCGAGCAGATCGAGTTCTGCGACGTGCTGGTGGTCAACAAGACCGATCTCGTCACCGCTGAAGAGCGCGGCCGCCTGATGGCCATTCTGCGCAGCCTCAACCCACGTGCGCGCATCGAGACGTCGGAGTTCGGCCGCGTTGCGCTCGACCGCGTGCTGGACACGGGCCTGTTCAATTTCGAGCAGGCCGAGCAGGCACCCGGCTGGCTGGCCGAACTCCGCGGCGAGCATTCGCCCGAGAGCGACACCTACGGCATTCGCAGCTTCGTGTACCGCGCGCGGCTGCCGTTTCATCCGCAGCGCTTCTGGGACCTGGTGCAAGGCGAGTGGGAGGGCGTGGTGCGCTCCAAGGGGTTCTTCTGGCTTGCAAGCCGGGCCACGCGCGCGGGCTCCTGGTCGCAAGCCGGCGGCGCCTGCCGCTATGGCGTGGCCGGCCTGTGGTGGGCCGCGGTGCCACGCGAACACTGGCCCGTCGATGAAGAAGCGTTGGAGATCATCCGCAAGAACTGGGATCCGGCCACCGGCGATGCGCGGCAGGAGCTGGTGCTGATCGGCATTGGAATGGACGAAGCCGACCTGCGCGCGCGACTCGATGCCTGCCTTCTGACCGAGAGCGAAATGCGCTACGGCGCTTCGTGGTGGGCGAACCTTCCGGACCCTTTTCCGTCCTGGAACGTGTAGCCGCCCTGCAGAGCTCAGCCCCTGCAATCTCCGCAGGTGCCGTGCAGCGTGAGCGCGGTATGGCGCGTGTCGATGCCTTGCTTGCGCAGTTCGCGGCCCAGCCGGCTCATCACCTTGGGCAGTTCCGGGTCCGAAGGCAGCGCCAGCACCTTGTGGCACTGGTCGCACTCGAATATGTTGCCTGAAGCGGCTTCCACATGGCGTGCAAAGCGGTTGATGCGGTCCGCGCCCACGCGGCGGTCGCACAGGCCGGCTTCGACGAGGCGGTCGAGCACGCGGTAGATCGTCACGCGGTCGGGCGGGGCTCCGGTGGCGCCGGTGTAGGCGGCAACCACGTCGTCGTGCGTCAGGGGCTGCGGGGCGCGTTCCAGCAGGTCCAGCACGGTTTGCGCGGCGCGCGTCACGCGCAGGCCGCTGCTGCGCAGCAGGGCTTCACTGCCTGATGCCGCGGCGGCTACGGCGGCGGCGGCGAGGGAGGGCTTGGGGTGTGGGCTCATGGGTTTTGCGTGAACCGCCATTGTGTTGCATTCCGTGAGACCGCGCCCCGGCCGGCCCGAATGCGCTAAGGTCTGGTTTTTGGCGTCTCTGAATACCTTCTACCGACCATGTCCCGCTCCCCGATCGAAATCGAAACCGCTCCCCATCCCACCGCCACGGTGATCGTGATGCACGGCCTTGGCGCCGATGGAAACGACTTCGTGCCGATTGCCAACGAACTCGACCTGTCGAGCGTGGGCCCCGTGCGCTTCGTGTTCCCGAATGCGCCGGTGATCCCGGTCACCATCAACGGCGGCTACCAGATGCCGGCGTGGTACGACATTGCGGTGGCCGACCTGGCCGCGCGCGAAGACGAGGCGGGCCTTCGCCGCTCGCAGGCCACCATCGAAACGCTCATTGCCAACGAGAAAGCCCGCGGCATCAAGGCCGAGCGCATCGTGGTGGCCGGTTTCTCCCAAGGCTGCGCCATGGCGCTGATGACCGGCCTGCGCCATACGGAGCGGCTGGCGGGCATCGTCGGCCTCTCGGGCTACCTGCCCATTGCGGCCACCACCGCGGCGGAGCGCCATGCGGCCAACCACGAAACCCCGGTTTTCCTGGCCCATGGCCGGCAAGACCCGGTGGTGCCGTTCGACAGGGCGCTGATGTCGCGCGACGCGCTCACCGCGCTGGGCTACACCGTGGAGTGGCATGAATACCCGATGGCGCATTCGGTCTGCATGGAAGAAATTGCCGACCTGAACCGGTTTTTGCTGCGCGTGCTGGCGGCATAACGCGGCGCCCTGCGACTGGCTCCAGCCTCCCATCCGGCCACTTCGAAAGCGCAAGCCCCATGAACCCTGCTAGCAAAACGATAGCAGTGGCCAGCATAGCGGAAGGAGGGATTCCCTGCACGAGCAGTGCCCGCGCGGGCGTGCTACCTTCCAGCCCCTCAGAAGATCGACGGGTATAACAATATGAGCAGCAGATTGCAGGAGAGGTTGGGTGCGCTCTCAACCGCGAGGTTGAAGGGGATGCGGCGCGGCATCGAGAAAGAAAGCCTGCGCGCCCTGCCGGACGGCAAACTCGCGCTCACACCGCATCCGATTGCGCTCGGATCGGCGCTCACCCATCCGCACATCACCACCGACTTCAGCGAATCGCAGCTCGAGCTCATCACGGGCGTGCATGCCAATGTGGAGTCGGCGCTCGATGAGTTGACCCGCGTGCACCAGTTCACCTACCGCGTGCTCGACTCGCTCGGCGACGAGCGCCTGTGGGTGTCGAGCATGCCCTGCGGCCTGCCGACGGACGAGACCATTCCCATCGGGCGCTACGGCTCCTCCAACGTGGGGCGCGCCAAGAGCGTCTACCGCATGGGCCTGAGCCACCGCTACGGGCGGCGCATGCAGACCATTTCGGGCATTCACTACAACTGGTCGCTGCCCGATGTGTCCAGCGAACAGTATTTCGCGCTCATCCGCAATTTCCGGCGCCACGCCTTCCTGCTGCTCTACCTGTTCGGCGCTTCGCCGGCGCTGTGTTCGAGCTTTGTCGCGGGCCGCCCGCACGAGCTCCAGCCGCTGGGCGACGGCAGCATGTTCATGCCGCATGGCACCTCGCTGCGCATGGGGCGCCTGGGCTATCAGAGCGACGCGCAGGCCTCGCTGGCCGTGAGCTACAACAGCCTCGAAGGTTATGGCGCCTCGCTGCAGGACGCACTCACGCGCCCCTGGCCGGCCTACGAAGCCATTGGCATCCGCAACCTGGGCGGCGACTACAACCAGCTTGCCACCAGCCTGCTGCAGATCGAGAACGAGTTCTACGGCACCATCCGCCCCAAGCGCGTGATCAACCCCGGCGAGCGCCCGCTGCATGCGCTGCGCGAGCGCGGCGTCGAATACGTCGAGGTGCGGCTGATGGACCTCGACCCCTTCGAGCCGGTGGGCATCAACGCGCAGACGATGCGCTTCATCGATGTGTTCCTGCTGCAGTGCCTGCTGAGCGACAGCCCGGCCGACACCCCGCAGGAAATTGCCGAGCTGGCCCACAACCAGCACCTCACCGCCGCGCGCGGGCGCGAGCCGGGCCTGCACCTGCTGCGGGGCGGGCGCGAAGTGGCGCTGGCCGACTGGGGCATCGAACTGGTGGAGCAGTGCCTGCCCATTGCCGCCGCGCTCGACGCCGCGAACGGCGGCACGCACCATGCCGACGCGGTGCAAGCGGCGCTTGCCGCCCTGCAAAACCCGGACAGCCTGCCTTCGGCTCGCGTCTTGGCGGCGGTGGAGCAACGCCACGGCAACTCGTTCATCGGCTTCATTCGCGCGCAGTCCGAGCAGACTCGCGCGGCGCTTCTGGCCCTGCCGTTCCCGCCCGAGCAGCAGGCTGAGTTCGAGCGCATGACCGAAGAATCGATCCAGGAGCAAAAGCGCATCGAGGCCGCCGACACCATGCCCTTCGAGATCTATCGCGAGCAGTACGTGTCGCCGGCTCGCCTGGGGCTCGGCCGTGGGCGGATGGCCGTCGCGGCCTGACCGGCTGGCTGTCCTACGCGTCTCACCAGGGTGCAGCCCGCCTGACGACAGGCGCGGGCGCCTATGGCCTACAGGCATTGGCCTGCATGACTCACCGCGCGCGCCGCCGCGCCGGAGACCATGGGCAGCATGCACCCCGCAAGCAGCAACAGATTCGTATTCCGGCCCGTGGCTCGGCCGGAGATCCCGGCATGAGCTTCAAGGCCTATCTTGTCGAGGACAGCGCCCTCATCCGTGAAAACCTCGTCGGCTTTCTGCACGACGTGGCCGATGCGGACGTGGTGGCCTGCGCCAGCAGCGAGGAAGAGGCGGTGCGCTGGCTGCGCCAGCATCGCAACGAGTGGGACCTGACCATCGTCGATCTTTTCCTGGAGCGCGGCAACGGCCTCGGCGTGGTGAGGGCCTGCCGCGACCGCATGGCCGGCCAGAAAGTCGTGGTGCTGAGCAACTACGCCACCTCCGACATGCGCCAGCGCTCCGCCCAACTGGGCGCCGATGCCTTCTTCGACAAATCGGCCGAGCTCGACCAGTTGGTGGCCTACTGCGAAACGCTGCGTCACGCGCGTGACTGAGCGCGCACGCGGCCGCTCGCGCCGGCGTGCTTTTCTAGGGTAAAACGCCACGCGGCCGCCAGCGGCGGCCATCGGCTACACCCCCATTCCCCACGGAAAGAAAGCAAGAGAGCAAGAGATGACCCAAAGCACCATCGACTTCAAGGGCCGAGTGGCCATCGTGACCGGCGCGGGCGGCGGCCTCGGCCGGCAGCATGCGCTGGCCCTGGCGGCGCGCGGGGCCAAGGTGCTGGTCAACGACCTGGGCGGCGCGGCGGACGGTTCCGGCGGCTCGGTGAGCGCCGCGCAAGCCGTGGTGGACGAGATCAAGGCCGCGGGCGGCGAGGCCATGGCCAACGGCGCCTCGGTGACCGACTTCGAGGCGGTGCAGGCGATGGTGCAGCAGGCCGTCGATGCCTGGGGCCGGGTCGACATCCTGGTCAACAACGCCGGCATCCTGCGCGACAAGAGCTTTGCCAAGATGGACCTTGCCGACTTCAAGCTGGTGGTCGACGTGCACCTGATGGGCGCGGTGAACTGCACCAAGGCCGTCTGGGCGCTCATGAACGAGCAGAAATACGGCCGCATCGTGATGACCACCTCGTCTTCCGGGCTCTACGGCAACTTCGGCCAGAGCAACTACGGCGCCGCCAAGCTCGCGCTGGTGGGGCTCATGCAAACGCTGAGCATCGAAGGCGCCAAGAACGACATCCGCGTCAATTGCCTGGCGCCCACCGCGGCCACGCGGATGACCGAGGGCCTGATGCCGAAGGAAGTGCTCGAAGCCCTCAAGCCCGAGGCGGTGGTGCCCGCCATGCTGGTGCTGGCCTCCGCCGACGCGCCGAACCGCACCATTCTTTGCGCTGGCGCAGGCACCTTCGAGGCCGCGCACATCACCCTTACGCAGGGCGCCTGGCTGGGCATCGGCGCGGACACGCCCGAGCAACTGGCCGCGCGGCTTGCCGAGGTGACCTCGCGCGAGGGCGAGATCGTGCCCCAGAGCGGTTCGGCCCAGGGCAGCAACGAAGTGGGCAAGGCCATGGCCAACGCGGGCAAGGGCTGACGCAACCTGTTCACGGCGCTTGACCTAGAGTGCACTCGAGCATTTCCAATGAATTCACCGGGACATCCGGTTCATTCATTCCAAGAGGAAATGCAGCCATGAACACGACGACAGACAACAAGGCGCTGGTGCAGCGCATCCATGCCGCGCTGGACGAGGGCAACGGCCAGCTCTTCATCGACAGCCTGGCCGACGACGCCGCCTGGACGCTCGAAGGCACCACGCCATGGTCGCGCACCTATGCGGGCAAGGCGGCCATCCGCGAAGAGCTGATCAAGCCGCTGTTCGCGCAGTTCGCGGGCCCTTACCGGAGCAAGACCGAGCGCATCATTGCCGAAGGCGACCGGGTGGTGGTGCTGTTCAGCGGCGACGTGCCCACCAAGGCCGGCAAGCGCTACAACAACCGCTATTGCTACGTCTATCGACTCGAAGGAGGCAAGGTGAAAGAGCTGACCGAGTACTTCGACACCGCACTGGTGCAGGAGGCGCTGCAGGCGCCGTCCGCCGCCGCCCATGCCGGCTGACGGCGGCACCCCGTTCCACATCGGCGAGCTTGCCACGCGCACCGGCCGCACGGTGCACGCCATTCGCTGGTACGAGGCGCAAGGCCTCGTGCCCGGCGTTTCGCGCGACGAGGGCGGCCGGCGCCTCTACGGCGAACTGCACGTGGGCTGGCTCGATCTGATGGACCGGCTGCGCCGCACCGGCATGAGCATTGCCGAGATGCGGGAGTACACCGCGCTCGCGCTGCAGGGCAAGACCACGCTGCCGCAGCGGCGCGACCTGCTCGCGGCGCACCGCGCGCGCGTGACCGAAACCATTGCCGAGTGGAAGCGCGCCTTGTCGCTGGTCGACCGCAAGATCGACTTCTACGACGAGTGGATGCAGACCGGCCACCGCCCGCCGTTGATTCCGGTCGAGACACCCGGCCCCAAGGCTCCCGCGCGGAAGCCCCGCGCCCGGCGGTAAGCGCAGGCGCTTGCCGGAGCTATTCCGCGATAAAGCCCGCGTCCTTGCGGATGGAGTCGCGGTCGCGGTGGTTGTTCAACCGGCCCAGCGTGTTGTCGAGCAGGCGCTTGAGCTTTTCGGCCGCGCCCCTGAAGGCTTCGTCCAGGGTGGTGGCGTATTGCGTCACGGCCAGCGGCTGGTGGTGCGCAAGCCGTGCTTCCATCACGCAGCACTTGTTGCCCGCACCGGCCTTGTCGTGGTTCTCGTCGCTCAGATGGACTTCGACGCGCGTCACATCTTCGACAAAACGGTTCAGCTGTTGCTTGATTTCCGTATCGGCCCAGCGCTCCAGCGCGTCCTTGTTGTTGACACCGTTGCTCGTGTTGACCTGAATCTGCATGCCGTGTTCCTGCTGATGGATGAACGAGCCCCTACTGTGCGCCCTAAACAGGCCGGGCGCGCGTAGGCGTGTTCCCCACCTTGGGGCAGGCATGGGATCAACTCTGGATATAGGTCGTGAGCTGCGCGATGGTCACTTCGTGGTCGGCAATGATGTCGTCCATCAAGTCCTGGATTGAGATCATTCCCACCACCTTGTCGCCGTCGACCACCGGCAGGTGGCGGAACTTGCGCTGGCTCATGAGCGCCATGCAGGCGCGCGTGCGGGTTTGCGGGGTCACGGTCATCACGTCGGGCGTCATGATCTCCGAGACCTTCATCTCCTTGGAGTTCTTGCCCTGCAGCGCCACCTTGCGGGTGTAGTCGCGCTCGGAGAGAAAGCCCACCAGCTTCTCGCCGTCCATCACCATGAGCGCGCCCACTTCGAAATGCGCCAGCGTGGCCAGCGCATCGAACACGCTGGCGTCCGGCGAGGTGCGCCAGGCCGCGGAGTCGTGGCGCTTGAGCAGTTCGGAGACGGGTTTCATCGCGGTAACTCCATCAAAAGTTTCAATTCGACCGACGCGCCGATGCGCCGCGTTCAGTCAAATGATAGGGGCGGAACCGCCCCCCGCAATGCAAAACATCTAGTGGATTGCACGTGTCTCGCCGAGACGCGCGCCAACGCGAACTAAGGTGTTGGTGCCAACACGCGGCTGAGCGCCACCGGGTCGCCCACCACCGACTTGACCAGGCCCTTCTCGTCGAAGTTGACCTGGTACTCGGACCAGCTGTCGCGCCAGTAGCGCCACATGGGTGCGTCGAGGCTGGGGTTCTCGGCGGCAACGGGGTAGCCGATGGCCATCAGCACCTGCTCGCGCGTCATGCCGGGCATCACCTTCACGGCAAGAATGGCATTGCGGATCGCGGGCGGAAAGGCCGCCATCTTCTGCCTGGGGTCTTCGGTCACCACGTAACGCTTGGCAAAGTCGACCAGCGTGATGTTGCGGCTGTAGTCGTTCTTGATGCGCTGCGGCTTGCCGGCCAGGTCGGCGCTGAACCAGCGCATGTCGTAGGCCGTGATGCGGGCCGGCGTGCCCACGGCCACGATGCTGGTGCCTTGCTCGTCATAGTTGATGTCGCTGATGGAGCTGCCATAGGTGCGCATGTTGCAGCACAGGTAGCCGTCGATCATCGGGCCCTGCGGCGGCGTGGGGCGCTGGGCATGGGCAACTGTTGCGACTGTCGCGGAACCAACGGTGGCTGCCAGCAGGGCGGCAGCGGCAAGGCGCTTGAGCATGGATTTCCCTCGGATGATTATTTGAAAGCGGCTGCGGGTGCAGCGCGCGGATTCTAGGGGCGCGCCGCGCCGCAGCGCAGGCAAAATGGCCGCCTGCAGCTATGGAAAACGTAGCGGTGTGATCTGCCGCACGTTCCCCGTCGACAATGCGCACCCGGCCTTCAGGCCTGCCCCTCCCAGACAGAGCGAAAGAAAGAGCATCCATCGATGGCGATCCAGTGGTTCCCCGGGCACATGTACACGACCCAGAAGGCCATCACCGAGCGGGTGAAGGACATCGACGTGGTCATCGAGCTGCTCGACGCGCGGCTGCCGGGCTCCAGCGCCAACCCGATGCTGGCCGAACTCACGGCCGGGCGTCCCTCGCTGAAGGTGCTCAACAAGCAGGACCTGGCCGACCCCGCGCGCACCGCGCTCTGGCTCGCGCACTACAACGCGCTGCCGGCCACGCGCGCCATTGCACTCGACGCGAGCCAGACGACGCCGGCGCAGGCCATCGTGCGTGCCTGCCACGAGCTTTCGCCCAACCGCGGCGGCATGGCCAAGCCGATGCGCGTGCTGATCTGCGGCATTCCCAACGTGGGCAAGTCGACCCTCATCAACACGCTGACCGGCAGCCGCAAGGCCAAGACCGGCGACGAGGCCGGCATTACCAAGCTGGAGCAGCGCATCACGCTGGCCGACGACTTCTACCTGTGGGACACGCCCGGCATGCTGTGGCCGCGCATCGTGGTGCCCAAGAGCGGCTACAACCTGGCGGCCAGCGGCGCCGTGGGACGCAATGCCTTCGACGAGGAAGAAGTGGCGCTGGAGTTGCTCAACTACCTCAAGGCGAACTATGCGGAGGGCATTACCGCGCGCTTCAAGCTGGCGGAGCATGATGCCGCCGCCATTGCCGCCATGAAGGACGAAGAGCTGCTCGACGCCATCGGCCGCAAGCGCGGCGCGCTGCTGGGCAAGGGCCGCGTCAACCTGCAAAAGGCCGCGGAAATCGTCATGCACGAGTTTCGCGCCGGCAACCTCGGGCGCATCACGCTCGAGACGCCTGAAGAGTTCTTGCAGTGGCTGGCAGAGGGCCAGCGTATCGATGCCGAGCGCGCGGCCAAGAAAGCCGCACGCGGCAAGAAGCGCAAGCCGGGCGCCGAGCCTTCGGAAGGCCAGGCGCCCGAGCCGCGCTGAACACGTCGCGCTCGCTCAGCGCATCTGCAGGCGCGCGTCCTTCGGGTAGCTGATGGTGTAGTCGGCCGCGACGCGCGCGGTCTTGCCGGCGTCCAAGTCGAAGCTCCACATGGCCAGGCCCGGCTGCTTGTTCCAGGCCAGCTCACCCGGCTGCGGCGAGAACTGCGCGGCCACGCGCACCTGCTCGTCGACGGAAACCGGCGCGGCCTCGAGCACCTGCACCGCAATGGGCGTGCGGTGGCGGTTCTCCACCACATAGGCGCGCTGCACCTTGCGCTCGGCGCGCGAACCGACAAAGCCGCCCGTGCCCTGGCTGTCTTGCTCGGGCTCGGCCTGCACGCGCACGAGTTCGTCGCGGCCGAAGGAGAGCGTGAGCTTTGCATCGCTGGGTGCATTCCATCGGCCGCTGCCGACGAAGTTGCCATCGCGGTACAGCTGCAGTGCTCCAGCCGGCCACACACCTGAGGGTTGCGCGAGTTCGGCGACCAGGAAGGCGCTGGCGTCCACGCGCGGGCTGGTGCGCGCCGCGAGCTTCGCCGTGTCTTCATGCTGGCCCAGCGCCAATGTCACGCGCTGGCCGTTGGACGGCACGTCGATGCTTTGCGGCACCGCGAATTCGGTGGAAAAGCTGTTGTCGAACACGGCCACGTCGAAAAGCGGCTCCGCAGCTTCAGCCATGGCGCGCTTGCGGTCGAGCGATGCAGCGGGTGCCGGCGCTGCCATCATGGCAACGGCCGGGCTTGCGGGCGCACGCTGCGGTTGCTCGATGCCGATGCGCCACGCGCTTGGCGTGCGGCCCGTGGTTTCGCGGCGCGGCTGGCCGGTGGAAAGCACCAGCTTCACGCCGCGCCAGTCTTCGCCCGTGGCCTGCGCCACCAGCGCCTGGCGCTCGATGCGCACCTTGCGTGTGGCGGTGTCGAGCAGCGCGCGGTAGGTGGGCGTCCAGCCCGGGCCGTTGACCTGGTAGCTGAGCTTCACGTCGGTATCTGCGCTGGCCGCCAGCGTGACGGTTACGGCCACGACCTGCGTGCCGTTGCCCTGTGTGCGCGTGCGCTCGGCCAGGAGCGGGTTGAGCTGGCGGTCGATGTCGGTCTGCTTGCGCTGGATCTGGTGCTGCTTCAGCAGCGAATCCTGCCCGGTGCGGCGCATCGCATCGGTCATCGCGGCAAGGTTGCGCGCGTCCACCGGAGCGCGGGCGCCCTGGGCCGGTTCGCTGCCGCCCGAGAGGCCCTTGAGATAGCCGGTGACCAGGCCGAGTGCATCGCTCTCGGCCTGCAGCGCAGCCTTCTGGTCCTCCAGGTCGCGAATGCGGCCGTCGAGCGCGCTGGTCGCGCAACGTGCCGAGAGTTCGCGCGGCTCATTGAGCACCGAGGTTTCGCCCAGGCGCACCGAAGCGCCAGCCGACACCTGCAGGCTCTGCACGTCAAGCCCGGCGGGCAGGCAGGCAAAGGTGACCGATCGGCTGCCGGCCGCGACCCGCGCCACGCGCTCCACCGTTGCGCTGCCGGGGTACACCTTGACTTGCGTGATGCGCGACGCATCCGCGCCGGCCGCGGTGGCCACGGCCTGTGCATACGCGCCGGTGCCGAGCACCAGGCAGGCTGCGGCAATGACGGTGGCGCGCAGGTCGGCACGGAAGAAGAAGGAGGAAGAAGAGATTGCTTTCATCGGAGCCTCGGTAGTGGATCGTTCCTTCACTCATACGGCGGGGCTTCCAAACCGGGGTTAAGTCTCGGCAAAAAAAGTGCGCTGTCGCCAAGGCAACTGTCGAAGCGGTGCGGGTCTCCCGCGCGACGGCGCCCGGCGGAGCCGCTTCGTAGAGTGGCTCTCCGTATCTTTCATCGTCTTCGACGCTCCATCCTTTCTTTTTGAAAGACCGCCATGCTCGACACCATCCAGGCCATCAACAAAACCGCTGCCTTCAATCGCTGGGCGGGTTTCGAAGTGACCCGCGCCGCCGGGGGCGAAGCCGAACTGCGCATGGAATGGCGCGAGGAGGACATGGGCCAGTACTCCGGGTTTCTGCACGCGGGGCTCATCGGCGCAATGCTCGACACGGCCTGCGGCTTTGCGGCGTCGACCGTGGCGGGACGGGTGCTGGCATCGCACTTTTCGGTGAACTGCCTCTCGCCCGCGCTGGGCCGCGCCTTCATTGCGAGGGGCAAGGTCGTGAAGGCAGGCCGCAAGCAGGTGTTCACCACCGCCGAGCTCTACGGCCAAGGCGAGGGCGACAGTCTCAAGCTCGTGGCGACCGGGAGCGCCATCCTGGTTCCGGTGGAAGAGGCTCCGCCGGCGAAGTGATTTCCGTGTTGCCACCGATGCTCCGGGGCTTGAGCCCGAACAGCGGCCGCAGCCAGTTGAAGCGGCGAATCAGACCGTCGGTGAGCAGCCAGCAGCCGGCGATGGTGAGCACAACCAGCAACATCGGCTCCAGCACCGGCCCCAGCGCGAGCGGTGCCAGCAGCGCAATGCCCGCGATGATCAGCGTCTGGTGCAGCACGTACCACGGGTACACCGACTCGTTGGCCCAGCGCAGCCACGGCCAGGGCCTGTTCAGGTAGCGGTGGCCGTGGCCAAGGATGGTGGCGACCGCCAGCCACAGGTAGAGCATGCGCAGCGTGTCCATCAGCACGCCCGAAGGCGGGCCCTTCGCGCCGAGCCGCAGCACGATGAAAGCCGCAATCGCCGCCGCGGCCAGCGCGAGCGACACGCGGCGCACGCGCGCCAGCTCGCGCCACACGCCGGTGTCCGCGCCCATCCAGTAGCCGTACAGAAACACGGTGAAGAAGATGCTGTGCAGGTAGAAGTCGCGAATCAGGTTGTGCGTCGGCGGAAAGTGCCGGGCCAGCAGCATCGTCCAGAGCAATAAAGGAAGCGCCGGCAGCCACAGCAGCTTCCAGCCGCGCAGCCCGTTGAAGCTGCGGCGCATCCACTGGCCCGCGCGCGAGCGCCATATCGGCAGCGTCAGCGCGATGAGCGCCGTGTACGTGAACAGATAGGGCAGGTACCAAAGATGGTTCCAGGTAATGCCGAACTCCGCGCCGGCGAACGCCTGCTTGGGCCATGGGTCGTTCATGGGCAGGTAGCGCAGCAAGAAGGCGCCGAAGCCCGGCGCCACCAGTCCGCTGGCCACGCCTTCGGCATAGGCCTGGTAGGGCACGATCACCGCCATGCCGAAGACCAGCGGCAGCAGTAACCGGGCGCCGCGGCTGCGCAGCAACTGCCAGGTGCCCTGGTTGCGGCTCAAAAAACCCAGCGATACGCCCGAGATCAGGAACACCAGGTCCATGCGCCAGAGGTTGAGCACGCGCATCGGCCACTGCAGCCATTCGGCTGCATGCGGGCTCTTCAGGTGCCAGGGCCAGTCGGCCACGTAGTACATCGCCACGTGGTACAGGATGACGAGCAGGAAGGCCAGCGCACGCAGCGCATCGATGTCGTGCCGGCGATCGGCGGAGGGTGCGGGCATCGAAACTCCTCGAACAACACAAGAGAGAAGCCGCGATGGTCCTGTCCGGCCGCCGCCGCCGCGCACCAAAGGGACGGATCGCCCCCTGTTTGTGACGAGCGGTGCCCACCAGGGACGAAATTCGCCCGCCGGTGCGCGGATCATCGCGAGAATCCCGGGCATGGGAGACTCCCGAAAGAACCTGTACGAGCGCTACGAGCCCATCCGCCGCTGGGTGGAAGTGGGCTTCTGGGTCGTCTTCATGGCGCTGCAGGCGGTCTTCAACACCACCGTGGCGCTGATCGATGCGCGTGACCGCGCGGTGCCCCGCGCCGCCTGGGAGATCGTGACCTGGGAGGTGTCCAGCCACTTGGTGCTGCTGGCGCTGGTGCCGGCGGTGGTCGCCGTCCAGCGCAGGCTGTCGCCGCTCGCGCGCACGCACCTGCTGCGCTACCTGGCCTGGCACCTGGCTGCCAGCGTCGTCTTCAGCCTGGTGCACGTGGCCGCGATGTTCGCGCTGCGGGCCATGGTCTATTCGGCCATGGGCGAGCGCTACGACTTCGCGGGCTGGACCGGGCGCTGGGGCTACGAATACCTGAAGGACGTGCGCGCCTACCTGTCGATGGTGTTCGGCATCTGGGTCTATGGCGTCTTCATGCTGCGGCTGCAGGGCGAGGCGCGCGTGCTCGACCCGCCCGAGGCGGCGCCCGCCGAGCCTGACGTGCATCAACCGGCGCCGCCCGCGCAGCCCTCGCGGCCTGAGCGCTTTCTGGTGCGCAAGCTGCGGCGCGAATTCCTGATTGCCGCCGACGACATCGACTGGCTCCAGGCCGAAGGCAACTATGTCGGCCTGCACGTCAACGGCCACGACTACCTGCTGCGCGCCACGCTCACCGACTTTTTGACCCAGCTCGACCCCGCCCGGTTCGTGCGCGTGCACCGCAGCCACGCGGTCAACCTGGGGCGCATCAAGGAGATAGAGCCGCTCGACGGCGGCGACGCCCGGCTGCACATGCACGATGGTTCCACCGTGCCGTGCAGCCGGCGCTATCGCGATGCGCTGCGCGCGGGCCTGAGCTGACGAAGCCTACGACGGGCCGCCTCTTCGCGCGTCCTGTTCCGGTGCGGCGTCTGCACTGAGAACGCTCATTTTCCGGCGATACGCACCATGAAAGAGCCTTCAGGCACCATTTTTGCTTCCTTGCGGCGCTGCCCCGAGCGATTCGGGTGCGACGCACCAATTCAAACCAAAAACTGCAAGAAGCTCCCATGGACGCACTCAAACAGGGCGCAGATGCGCTGTTCATCCTTCTCGGCGCCATCATGGTCTTTGCCATGCATGCCGGCTTTGCCTTTCTGGAACTGGGCACCGTGCGCAAGAAGAACCAGGTCAATGCGCTGGTCAAGATCCTGGTCGATTTCTCGGTCTCGACCGTCGTGTACTTCCTGGTCGGCTACGGCGTGGCCTATGGCACCCACTTCTTTGTGGGCGCGACCGAGCTGGCGGCCAAGAGCGGCTACGAGCTTGTGAAGTTCTTCTTTCTGCTGACCTTTGCCGCGGCCATTCCGGCCATCATTTCGGGCGGCATTGCCGAGCGCGCCAAGTTCTGGCCCCAGCTCATTGCCACGGCGGTCATCGTCGGCCTTGTCTATCCGCTGTACGAGGGCATTGCGTGGAACAAGGCATTCGGCATCCAGGAGTGGATTGCCTCGGCCACCGGCCACGAGTTTCATGACTTCGCGGGTTCGGTGGTGGTGCACGCGGTGGGCGGCTGGCTCGCGTTGCCGGCCGTGCTGCTGCTGGGAGCGCGCCGCAACCGCTACCGGGGCGACGGCTCGCTGAGCGCGCATCCGCCTTCGAACATTCCTTTTCTGGCGCTCGGCGCGTGGATCCTGTGCGCGGGCTGGTTCGGCTTCAATGTGATGAGCGCGCAGACCATCGACAAGATTTCCGGGCTCGTGGCCGTCAATTCGCTCATGGCCATGGTGGGCGGCACGCTGGTGGCGCTGGCCATGGGCAAGAACGACCCCGGCTTTGTGTACAACGGCCCGCTGGCCGGGCTGGTGGCCGTGTGCGCCGGCTCCGACCTGATGCATCCGCTGGGCGCGCTGGTGGTGGGCGGCGTGGCCGGCGGCATCTTCGTCTTCATGTTCACCCTCACGCAGAACAAATGGAAGATCGACGACGTGCTCGGCGTGTGGCCGCTGCACGGCCTGTGCGGCACCTGGGGCGGCATCGCAGCCGGCGTCTTCGGCACGCAGGCGCTGGGCGGCATCGGCGGGGTCAACGTGTGGGCGCAGCTCATCGGCACCTTGATGGGCGTGGCGTGGGCAGCCCTTGCGGGCGCGGCGGTGTACGGCGTGCTCAAGGCCGCGATGGGCCTGCGGCTCACGCAGGAAGAGGAATACGACGGCGCGGATCTGTCGATCCACCATATTTCGGCTACGCCGGAGCGCGAGGTGAACTGGTAAGCGAAGCCGGGCTGAAGCGTATTTTCGGCAAATACGCTTCAAATATGAAGCGTATTTGGCTAGAATGCGCTTCATGTGGATCTGGCAAGCCAAAAAATGGCCGCGCTTTGAAGTCGACGCGCAGGCACTGCAACCGGCGCTGTCGGCTGCGCGCCTTGCACAGGGGCGCATGCTGGGCGTGGCGGGCAACCTTCAACTCGTCGACCTGAGCGAACTCCAACTTGGCGAGTGGACGCAAGAAGCCATCTCTACCGCCCAGATCGAGGGCGAAACACTCCAGATCAATTCGGTGCGCGCTTCGGCGGCCCGGCGGCATGGGCTCACGCCGGCCGATCGCATGCCAAGAGATGCGCGTACGGAAGCCACGCTCGACATTGTTGAAGCAGCCGTTGCGCGTTGGGATGAGCCACTTTCAGAAGAGCGACTTCTCGATTGGCACGCCGCGCTTTTCCCGAACGGACGAAGCGGCATCACACGCATCGTGACGGGTGGCTACCGTGTCCACGCAGACCCCATGCAGATCGTTACCCCGCGCATCGGCAAGCCGGACACGGTGCACTATGAAGCGCCGCCTTCACGTGATGTGCCGGCTCAGATGAGAGCGTTGCTCGAATGGTTCGAGCACAGTCGGGAGCAGCCCGCAATGGACGGCATCGTGCGCAGCGCCATCGCGCACTTGTGGTTCGAAACCATCCATCCATTCGAAGATGGCAATGGCCGGATCGGCCGCGCTCTGAGCGACTTGGCGCTGGCGCAGGATCTCCGCAGTAGCCAGCGTCTCTTCAGCATGTCTCAGCAGCTATGGCTCGACCGCGCGGGTTACTACAACCAATTGCAGGCCGCCAGTGCCCAGGAAAGCATGGATGTCACACCGTGGGTACGCTGGTTTGTCGGCTGTGTTGAAAAGGCGTGCCTCGCAACGCTGGCCCAGATCCAGGCCGCGGGCGCCAAGGCTGGCTTCTGGGCGGTTCTGGACACTGCGCATCCGCAACTGACGCCAAGCCAGCGCAAGGTGTTGAAAAAACTTTATGACGCGGGTCCCGGTGGATTTCTGGGTGGCATGAGCACAGAGAAATACGTCGCTATTGCAGGCGTGTCGCGCGCCACCGCGTATCGGGAGCTGACCGAGTTGGTGACATCGGGTTTGCTCGAAAGAACAGGGCAGGGCAAAGCAACCCGGTACGCACTTGTTCGCCCGATGTAGCTGCGGCCAGCACAAGAGCAAGAAAGTGCGCCCTGTAGCAAACTCGCCAGACCCCTCCGCTTGAATGTTCACCACCGCCCCATGACCCAAACGCCCCCGCCTTCGAAGTCCTCCCCCGCGACATCTCCGCCTACCGCAAGGGCAACATCGGTATCGACTACGTGCACCGCTTCGAGTCCGGCAAGCCCGGCCCGCACGTGCTGATCAACGCGCTCACGCACGGCAACGAAATCTGCGGCATGACCGCCGCCACGCACCTGCTCGACACCAACGTGCGCCCCAAGATCGGCACGCTCACCGTGAGCTTTGCCAACGTGGAGGCGTACGAGTCGTTCAACGAGGCGCTGCCCTCCGACAGCCGCCAGCTGGTGCATAACCTCAACCGCATCTGGTCGCCCGAATGGCTTGACGGCCCCGAAGACAGCCCCGAGCTGCGCCGCGCCCGCGTGCTGCGCCCGGTGGTGAGCGCGGCCGACCACATCCTGGACATTCACTCCACCAGCCAGCCTGTGGTTCCGTTCTGGGTGTACCCGGCCTATGAGCGCAATGCCGAAGCGGCACTCGCCCTCGGCCGCCCCCGGTGCACCTGGTCATGCCCGACGGCCTGGGCTCCGGCACGCCGCTGATCCAGCATGGCCGCCACGGCCAGCCCGATGGCAAGGGCGTGGCGCTGGTCGCCGAATGCGGCCAGCACTTCCTGCGCTCAGCGTCAGAGCTGGCCATTGCCATTTCGCTCGACTTTCTGGCGCACTTCGGCCTCATCGACAAAGACCCGGCCGTGCCCGCGCCCGGCCCGCAGCGCCGCTTCGAGCTGCTGCAGACGCACATCATCAAGTCCGAAGAGTTTGCGTTCGTGCGCCCGCTGATCGGCTTCGAAACCTTTGCCAAGGGCGAGCTGATTGCCACCAACGGGCCTGACGAGATTCGCGCGCCATGCGATGAGTGCACGATCTTCATGCCCGCGCAGCACGTGATCGTGGGGCGCGAGGCGGTGTATCTGACGAAGCCGATTTGAGACCGGCTACGCGGCGGACTTTTTCAGCTTTGGAATCGTCCTGCCGCGGCACTTGGGAAGTTGGCGCAGCCCCAGAAACTGCCTTCGCTCTTGGTCGACGATCTCTCCACCATTTTGGTGCCGCAGCTTGCACAGGTGGGCCGCCAATAGTCGTCTTCGTAGGCCACGGCCAGCAATGCGGCTTGCTGCTCGGGCGTGCGCTTGCCGACCAGTTCCAACAACGCGGCGCCATCCTGTGCATGAATGCCATTGGCCTTCGCAAACGCCTTGGCGTCGGCGGAGAACGCTCCGCTCGTAACGTAAGTGCCGCTCTTCAGTTGATGCGACGCCATCACGCCGAAGAACTCCCGCATCTCCTTCACTCCCACCACTTTGCCTTGCCAGTGCTTGCACTGGACGATGCGTGGCACGTCGCTGTGCTTGGAGTAAAGCCAGATGTCGACGCCACCGTCCGCACCGTGCGATTGGCTGCGTGTGGTGAACCCGGCCTGCGCATAGAGCGCTTCGCACAGGGCCTCGAAGCGGCGCCATTCGATGGCTGCGAGTACGGCTGGGCTCCACTGCTGCGCATGCTGGGGCGCGAGTTCTGGGGAGAGTGGCTTGGTTCGGAAGGCGTTGACGCAAATACAGGCTCGCGTCGCGCGGCGCCAGAAGGTGGTGGTGTGGGCGCCGTCGCTTTGGCGATAGGCGGCTGTTGTGCAGCGCGCTTCACCTCCGGGAGCGCCGTCTTCCGGGCGGCGAAGTAGTGCAGTCCGAGCAGGACCGCCCCGAGCGCCAGCGCTGCCCAGCCGGCCGGTCGAAGTGCGGGGCCGATGGTGCCAACGATCGAGCCCTGCATGAAGGTCGGTCCTACCAGCAGCAGAACGCCGACGATGATCACCGTCCAGCCCTTGCCCGCCAGTTCTTTTCGTGCGCGCTCCCGGCGTCGCTCGGCTCTTGTCTGCTTGGCCATTGCCCACCCCTGCTTTTGAGTGGCGCGAGTTTATGAGGAGAGCGGAATTCGGGCCTCAGGGTGAGTACTCAAGCCGCAATGAACAGCGCCGGATCCACCATTGCCCGGTTCAACATCACCGACCAGTGCAGATGCGGCCCCGTCACGCGCCCGGTAGCGCCCACGGCGGCAAGTTGCTCGCCGGTCTTCAGCACATCGCCCACCTTCACGTCGACGCGGCTCAGGTGGCAATACATCGTCAGCAGGCCGCCGCCGTGGTCGAGCCACACCGTGCCGCCGTTGAAGAAATAGTCGCCTGTATCGATCACGCGCCCCGGCAGCGGTGCCAGCACGGGCGTGCCGGTGCCGGCAGCGATGTCCATGCCGCTGTGCGGATTGCGCGACTGGCCGTTGAACACGCGGCGCAGGCCGAATGAGCTGGAGCGGCGGCCCGGCACGGGGACGCGCATCTGCAGCGAGGCGTCGGGCCGCAGGTCGGTGAACGTGGCCATCACGGTGGCCAGGTGCGCGCGTTCGCGCTCGTAGCGCGCCTCGTCTTCGGGCGAGAGGTCGACGGTGCGCGGTGGCACCGTCAGGCGTTGCTCGCGGTACTGCTTGGGAGCTACGGTGTAGACCACCTGTTTGTCGGCGCCGCTCTCGGGGCGCACGACGATGTTTGCGTCGCCCGGCGTCGCCGCAAGCGGAATGCCCACCAGCGCCGTCCACTCGATGGCGTCGCCCAGCACAAGCAACGGCACATCGCCTGAAAAGGCGGTCGGCCGCTTGGCGCTCGGACCGAGCGACAGGCGTGCGATGCCGCCCGGCACCTGGGACGCATGCGGCCAGACCTCGGAGCGCTGTTGCTTCGGCTTCGCAAGGGGCGCGGCGCTGACATGCGTTGCAGCAGGCAGCGCCAGCAGGCTCAGCGTGCCGAGCAACGCGCGGCGGCGCTTCAGCAGAGTGGGCGAGAGGAGATCGGAGAAATGGGAGCGGTTGCTGCGCATAAGAGATCGAATGAATGAAAGGTGTGCCGCTGCGCTACTCCGCCCAGGCGCCGGGCGCCAGTCCGTCCAGCGTGTGCGGCCCGATGGCAGCGCGAATCAGGCGCAGGGTGGGAAGCCCCACGGCGGCGGTCATGCGCCGCACCTGGCGGTTGCGGCCTTCGCTGATCGCCAGTTCCAGCCACGCGGTCGGAATGCTCTTGCGTTCCCTGATGGGCGGCTGCCGCGCCCACACATCGGGCGGTGGATGGAGCAGACGCGCGCGGGCGGGCCGCGTAAGGCCATCGTTGAGTTGCACGCCTTCGCGCAGCGCGGCCAGCGCCTCCTCGGTGGGAACGCCTTCCACCTGCACCCAATAGGTCTTCTCCATTTTGAAGCGCGGATCGGCAATGCGCGCCTGGAGCTGGCCGTCATTGGTGAGCAGCAGCAGGCCTTCGCTGTCGGCATCGAGGCGCCCGGCGACGTAGACGCCGGGAATATCGATGAAGTCTTTCAGCCCGCGCCAGCGGCCCTCGGGCGTGAACTGGCTGAGCACGCCATAGGGCTTGTTGAAGCGGATGAGGCGGGGAGGGTTGGGAGGATTCATTTAACCCTACGACACCATGTGCCTGACGACTGCACGCAGCGGCACTTCGTTGCTGTGGATGCTACATGCTTTCTGCTTTTTAGCTGCTAATTTCGCTGAATTTCTTGAGAATTTTCTTCAAGAGGTCGCTTGTCGCTTCTGCATCTCCAATTGCCGTGTGGCGATCCTTGTCTTCTATTCCTATCCCAAAATAAGAAAAAGCACCGTCAGACGTCGTGGCAGAGATTGGTATTATATTTTTAAGCGCGAGTACGTAAAGTAACGTGTGAGTATCGACAGCCCTGTGAGAGATGCCGGATATATGCTCGTGCCCGCTTTGAAAAGCTAATTTTCGAAGAAAAGCCAAGTCAAATCCAATATTGTGACCGACGGGTGTGATGGCATGATCTCTGAAGTGTTGAGAAAGATAATTCTCGATTTCTTTGTGCGCCAATGTTGGATTTACTGATTGCTTTTCCCATTCTTCAGAGTAGTTCAGGAAAATTTCATGCGCATGAGGGCTCCACTCGATCTCGTTATGGCGGATGTAAACGGTTTTCGAGGGAATGCTCTCATCGATTGGAGAAAAACCAATTGCTAAGACCTCATGTTTGAATGGATTAGCCCCACTGGTTTCAACATCAATGGCTACTAGATTTTTATGGCTTAGATTGATCATTGGGGCCGAAAATCAAAGAATAGGTTTCCGTAACAATGGAGTTGCCAAAGAGACGCCAGTTGTATGCGTAGCTATCGGAAAATCCCCAGACTGATACTAGCGAAAATCCAGCAAGAAAACTGAGAAGCCACCAGCGAGGTTGGATTTGAATGTAATGAATTGTCACCGCTCCGGCCATGATCCCGAAGAGGCTCAACCAAAATAAACAGGCCGAAGCAAGCGTGATTGATCGATGTAGCGTATATTTATTTTGATAATTGGAGACTAGGGATTGGTTGAAATTTCGCGCAAGATAGCACTTTGCGATTGGATAGAATTGCACCCAAGTCAAAGGGGTGCCATTTTGGGAAAATTTTCCTTGAACTGCTTCAAAAAAAGGTTTTAAACTCGGCTCAAATGAATCTTCGTGCTTGGGAATTTTGAAAAATAGAGATCGGATGGTTCTTTGAAATGCATCTTTTAGATTCTTTTCGCTGGCCTTTCCCGATCTTGCGGTCCACTGCAAAATATGTCCCAGAAAATATGTAATTATTAAGGTTGGGAGTGCGATCCCAATTCCGGTTCTTACGCTGATTGACTCTATAATTAAAGATGCGTTGTTGGACGTGAGGTGTGGGAAGAAATTGGACGATAAATAGGGCGCGAGTTGACCCAGCGCGACCCACCACATAACTAGAAAAACAAACGCAACAATGCCGGGCAAGATGATTCCAAAAAACTCGTACCCGAGATTCGTGAGTTTGGCGAGCAGTTGTTCCATGATTTTTTAGTGTGGTGGATTAATTCGCCTAAGTCCTTGAGGGATTACTTGCCCCAGCTGTCCCGCATGCCAGCGGCGCGATTGAACACCGGCTTGCCGTCGGTACTCGCCTTGGTGTCGCGCACGAAGTACCCATGCCGCTCGAACTGGATGCCGACGCCGGGCTCGGCCTTTGCGAGTGACGGTTCTACATAGGCCGTGCAAGCTTCAAGGCTGGCCTTGTTGAGCTCATCCATCAGCTCCCCGCTGCCCGGGTTGGCCGCCGCAAACAGCCGCTCATACAAGCGCACCTCGGCCTGCACCGCATCAGCCGCGGCCACCCAGGTGATGTTGCCCTTCACCTTGATGGCGTCGGCGCCGGGCGTGCCGCTCTTGGTGTCGGGCACCAGCGTGGCCTGCACTTCGATGAGTTTGCCGCTCGCGTCCTTGGTGCCGCCGGTGCATTCGATGACGTGGCCGTATTTGAGCCGCACCTTGTTGCGGGGGAACAGGCGGAAGAAACCCTTGGGCTGCACTTCCTCGTAGTCGGTGCGCTCGATCCACACCTCGCGGCCGAGCTTGAACTCGCGCTTGCCCATTTCAGGGTGATGCGGGTGCACGGGAGCCGAGCAGTCGTCGAGTACCTCGTCGCCACCCATGAGTTCGCCCCAGTTGGTAATGACCAGCTTCACGGGGTCGAGCACGGCCATGGCGCGCGGCGCGATGGGGTCCAGGGTGTCGCGCAGCGCGGCTTCCAGGCTGGCGTAGTCGATCCAGCCGCCGGACTTGGTGGTGCCGCTGCGTTCGCAGAACAGCCGCAGCGCCTCGGGCGTGTAGCCGCGGCGGCGCAGGCCCGCCAGCGTGGGCATGCGCGGGTCGTCCCAGCCGTCGACGTGCTTTTCTTCGACCAGCTGGCGCAGCTTGCGCTTGCTGGTGAGCACGTGGGTGACGTTCAGGCGAGCAAATTCATACTGGCGCGGATGCGGGCTCGCGATGAGGCCGCCTTCGGCCAGGCGGTCGAGCAGCCAGTCGTAGAAGGGGCGCTGGTCTTCGAACTCCAGCGTGCAGATGGAGTGGGTGATCTGCTCCAGCGCGTCTTCGATCGGGTGCGCAAAGGTGTACATCGGGTAGATGCACCATTTATCGCCGGTGTTGTGGTGCGTTGCACGCCGTATGCGGTACAGCGCGGGGTCGCGCATGTTGATGTTGGGGCTCGCCATGTCGATCTTGGCGCGCAGGATGGCGGCGCCGTCGGGCAACTGGCCGTCCCGCATGGCGCGGAAGCGGGCGAGGTTTTCTTCCGCGCTGCGGCTGCGGAAGGGGCTGTCGGTGCCGGGCGTGTTGAAGTCACCGCGGTTGGCGCGGATCTCTTCGGCGCTTTGCTCGTCCACATAGGCCAGGCCGGCGCCAATCAGGTATTCGGCGGCGCGGTACATGAAGTCGAAGTAGTCGCTCGCAAAATACTCGTGCGGCTGTAGGGTGCCAGGGGCGCTGGGGCGGTCTGCCAGGTAGGTTTCGTAGCCGAGCCACTTGACCGCGTCGCGGATGGAATCGACGTATTCCTGCTCTTCCTTCTCCGGGTTGGTGTCGTCGAAGCGCAGGTGGCACACGCCGCCGTATTCCTTGGCCAGCTCGAAGTTGAGCCAGATGCTCTTGGCATGGCCGATGTGCAGGTAGCCATTGGGCTCCGGCGGAAAGCGCATGCGAACCTTGGCCGGGTCGGGCATGCCTTGGGCGTGATGGGCGGCGTCGCCGGGCGAGCCACCCCACTTGCGGCCAGAATAGGCACCCTGCGCAAGGTCGTTTTCGATCACGTGGCGCAAGAAATTACTCGGTGCAGCGGCCGTTTTCGCGCTGTCTTTGTCGGTCGGGGAGGTCATTGCGGCATTCTAGAGGGCACCCCCTCCCGGTTACTTTTGGCAACGTTCTTCACATTACGGCGGGCAACCGCTTTGCATTTGGCGCGTTCAATATCTACATGGGCGGATAACGCCCCAACCAGGAGTTCAAAGATCATGAGCCTCACACGTTCAACCTTCTTCAAATGGGCCGCCGCGGGTGTCGTGGCAGCCGGCGCTTTGTTTGCGGCCACTTCGGCCAGTGCCCGCGGCGACGTGAGCTGGTCTGTGGGCGTGGGCCTTCCGGGCGTGTCCGTGGGCGTGGGCGCTCCGGCCTACTACCCGGCCCCGGTTTATGCAGCCCCCGCGCCTGTGTATTACGCGCCGCCGCCCCCGGTGTACTACCGTCCGCCGCCGCCGGTGTATTACCGCCCGGCACCGGTGTACTACGCTCCCCCGGCGTATTACGCACCGCGTGGCTACTACCGCGGTCATGGGCACGGCCACGGCCATCGCCACTGGCGTTAAGCCATAGCGCCTTCAAGGCGCGATTCGCAAAGTCTAAAAAGCCGGCTCCCTTGAAGGGGAGCCGGCTTTTTTATGCGCGTTCGACTGTCGATTTCACATGGCGCGAAAGAGGTGGCCGTAAAGCCGGCTGACCGGAATTTTTTCGGGCCGGCCCCTCAGGTCCAGGTGCAGCTTGCCGGCCTCGTCGCGGTGCACGGCCTCGATGGCCGCACTGCGCACCACCACCGCGCGGTGCACCTGCCAGAAGACCTCGGGGTCGAGCTGGGTCAGCAGCTGCTTCAGCGGCGTGCGGATCAGGTATTCATGCCTGGCGGTCAGCACGCGGATGTACTTGTCGGCCGCCTCGAAGTACAGCACTTCGTCGATTGGAACCATGCGCACGGTGCTTCCACCGGCTTCGCTGGCGGCAATCATCTTCAGCGGGGCGGCGGAGGCGGGCGGCGGCGATCCGCCGTTACCCGCAGCGGCAAGCACCTGGCGCCACTGCGCAAGGGTTCTCTCCAGGGCCTCGTCGGCAACGGCCGAAGCCAGGTTGGCCTGTTGCTGCGCCGCCAACGCCTGCCGGAGCCGCAGCACGGTCTTGCGCAGGCGCTCGGGCTGCACGGGCTTGAGCACGTAGTCGATGGCCTGGGTCTCGAAGGCGCGGGCGGCATATTCGTCGTAGGCGGTCACGAAGACGAGTTGCGGCATGGGCGCCTCGTCGGTGGGCCAGCGGTCGGCCAGTTCGGCCGCGGCACCCAGGCCGTCCAGCCCAGGCATGCGAATGTCGAAGAACAGCACCTGGGGCAGCAGCCGCAGCGCCTCGCGCACGGCGCTGCGGCCATCGCCCGCGGTGGCAAGCACCTGCAGTTCAGGCCACGCCGCGGCCAGTTCGGCCTTGAGGGCGTGGGCGAGCAGGGGCTCGTCTTCGGCAATGAGGGCAGTGGGTTTCATGCGGCTGTGGGCAAGGGAAAGCTGAGCGTGGTGCGGGTTCCGCCCGCGGGCGCGGCGGCCAGGCTCATGCGGCCCTGGTCGCCGTACATGGTGGCAAGCCGTTCGCGCACCTGTTCGAGCCCGAAGCCGCTGCCTTCGCCTTCGTCACCGTCGATCGGCGAGGGCCGGGCCGCGTCGAGGCCGACACCGGTGTCGCTCACTTCGATGACCAGGCGGCCGGCGTCCTGCCGCGCGCGCACAACGATCTTGCCGCCCTCCACCTTGGGCTCGAGCCCGTGGCGAATGCTGTTTTCAACCAGCGGCTGCAAGAGCAGCGGCGGCACCGGCGTGTCGCGCAAATCTTCGGGCAGATCGAGCGTGTAGCGCAGGCGGGCGCCCATTCGAACCGACATCAGCTCGAGGTAATCGGCCAGCCGTTCGAACTCGGCCGACAGCGGATGCGCAAGAGCGCGCGAGCCGCTGAGCGTCATGCGCAGGTAGTTGTTGAGGCGGTCGAGCATGGCCACGGCGCGCGGCGGGTCGGCCGTGATCAGCACGCGCAGGTTGGCCAGCGTGTTGAAGAGCATGTGCGGCTCGAGTTGCGTTTCGAGCAGCTTGAGCCGCGCTTCCGTGGCGTTGCGCTGCGCCAGCTCGATCTGGCCCCGCATGTGCTTGCTTCTGCCAAGGCTGTATAAAAAGAAGCACATGCAGACGGTGGCTGTCAGCGTGATGATGATCGTGGTCGCGAGCTTGCGTTCGGCGAAGCTGCGGAAATTGAGCAGGGGCTGATGAGTCCACGCGTCGCCGATGGCATTGCCCCCCAGAAAGCCGACCGTCACGCCACCCGCAACCAGCAGATAGCCCCAGGGGCCGGACGGCCAGAGGATTTCGCGGTGGCCGCTGATCAGCAGCCGGCCCACGTCGATGAAGAGCCAGCTGATCAGCCCAATCGACAGCGAATACACCATCTGCGCGCCCCAAGGCTCGTGCTGGGTGATGGCCAGTGCCGCGGCAATGAAGCAGCAGAAGACGACGGTGATCAGGCCATGCCGAAGCATGCCGCGGATGTTCTCTGCGCGAAAGCGAGAGAGCGCGCCGACGCTCATCCGCGTTCCCCCGCTCGCAGCACGCGCCGTTCGCGCTCCACCAGCCGGTCATAAAAACTGCCGCCGGGCGCAATGAACCAGATGACGGCGCCGTGAATCAGCAGGCCCAGGCCCCAGCCCATGAGCGGATACATCGCCCAGGTGTGGCCGCGCGACGCGGAGATGGCCACCAGCCCGAGGTTGACCAGTACATAGACGAAGGCATGGATGTACCAGCCCATCTTGGCGCCGGCGCGGCGGCGGGCGCGCTTTTCGATGTCGGAAAGGGTCGGGTTCGAAGAAGTATGGAGGTTCATGGCGAGGCTCCTCAGGAGGACAAAATCGGATCAGGAATTGGTGGTAGTAGCGCGTGGCACGAAGCGCGGCAAGATGCCGCCGGTGCGCTGCATGTAGGCGCGGTATTCGTCGCCGAACGACTCGAGCATCATTCGCTCCTCGTGCGGCGTCCTGATCCCATAGAGCACGCCAACCGCCAACAGTGCAGCCCAGCCGGCGATCCAGTTGTTCAGCAGCAAGGCTTGGCTGAGTCCCATGGCAAAGAATGACGCATACATGGGATGCCGGATGCGGCGATAGACGCCCTGCGTGATCAGACGATGATTCTGGCTGAGCTCCAACGTCACGGACCAGTTGGTGCCAAGGTCTGCGTGCGAGCGCCAGAACAACCACAGCGCACACACCATGACCAGCGCGCCCGCCCAAGTCAGTGCGACGGGTTGCGTGTAGCTTGCTGCATCGAGCCAAGGCGTCAGCATCAGGATCAACGGCAGGCCGATCTGGCACGCCCCCGCGAGAACGATCAGCAGGCGGTCGCGCGTGTCGGCACGGCTGACCGCCTTGCGGCTGGACGCGGCGCGATGCTGGAACACGGCGCGAATCGCCAGGTAGACGGCGGTGCCGGCCGCAAATGCCAGGTGGGATGGTTGAAGGTTCACGGGCGTGGTGGTTCTGGAAGGTGGGGCCGGCTGGCGATCTTAGGCCGCACGGGCCTGCACGGCCATGGCGTCGGTGCGGATGGCCAGCTTCCAGAGCCGCACGGCGCGCGCCGCGAAGATGCCGCTGAAGGCGCCGTACAGCATCGGGATTGCAGCGGCGAAGCTGGCCTGCTGGCGCAGTTCAGGGTGCATGGCGAGGGACACGCCGACCGCGTACTTGGTGAAGAAGATGCCCATCATCAGCACCAGCGGCACGGCGCTGCCGGCCACGTGAAACTTGCGAGCGTCGCGGTCATAGCGCGTGGTGGCGGGCAGGGGCTGCTGAAGCACCACCAGCACCAGCGCGGCGGCGGCCACGGCCCAGCCGAGCAGGGCACCCGGCGAATCGCCGAAGGCCGAGATCACGCCCGCCAGCGAAAGGCCGGTCATGGCAACGGGCATCACCGTCACCTTGGCCAGGCTGACTTGGCCGGTCAGCAACTGCCTGCAGCCAAGCCACAGGAGCAGCGCAAAAACGGCAAAGACCCACTTCGGGGTATGAAGAATGATCTGCAGCAGCATGGCGTTTCTCCGGTGAAAAGATGATTCGATGGGCCGGACTGTGCCGGCGCATGCGAGCCCGGGCCATGGGTCTGCGACGAAATGCAGGCCGGGCGCGCGGAATGCAGCCAACGGGCGCGAAACGCACCGTTTTCCGAAGCTTTACCGATGCTTTACGGTTCATAAGACAGGAGCGCTACGATCCAGCGCTCCACTAGCGGCCGTACTTGCGCATTGCCACACCACACATGGAATCACCGAACTCCGAGCCTTCTTCCGGCGATTCGCCTGCTGTTCAACCGGTACACCCCGCCTCGTCCCCGCCGCCCCGGCCGCCTTCGCGCCGCCGGCTCTGGCTTGGCAGCCTGATTGCGCTGCTGTTATTGCTGCTGCTGGGAGGCGGCGCCTGGTACCTCATCAACCGCAAGGCCAGCACCGCCGGCGGGCCGGGCTTCGGCGGCGCCACCGTTACCGTTGGCAATGCGATGGCGCGCGAGATCGAGCTGCCGGTGACCATCGACGCGCTCGGCACGGTCACGCCGCTCGCAACCATCACGCTCAGGGCGCAGGTGGGCGGGGTGCTCACCGAGGTGCTGTTCACCGAAGGGCAGACCGTCGCCAGGAACCAGCTGCTCGCGCGCATCGACCCCCGGCCCTACGAGCAGGCGCTGATGCAGGCACGCGGCACGCGCCAGCGCGACGAGGCGCAGCTCGAGGCCGCGCGCGTCACCCTCGCTCGCTACCGCACGCTGCTGGGGCAAGACTCCATCGCCCGGCAAGACGTGGACACCCAGGCCGCGCTGGTCCGGCAGCTCGAAGGCACGGTCACCACCGACCTGGCCGCCGAAGCCGCCGCCAAGCTGAACCTCGACTACACCCGCATCACAGCGCCAGTGGCCGGCCGCATCGGCCTGCGCGCGGTGGACGCGGGCAACACCGTCACGGCCAACGCGACCACGGGCATTGCGGTCATCACGCAGATGAACCCCATCGATGTGCAGTTCTCGGTGCCGCAAGATCGCGTGCCAGACATCCAGACGCAGCTTGCCAAGGGCGAGCCGCTGCCGGTTACCGCGTTCGACCGCACCCGCGCGGCAACGCTCGACACGGGCACCTTCTCCACGCTCGACAACGTGGTCGACACCACCACCGGCACCGTCAAGGCCAAGGCCCGCTTCGGCAATGCGCAGACCACGCTGTTCCCGAGCCAGTTCGTCAACGTGCAGATGCTGCTGCGCAAGGTGCGCGCGGTGGTGGTACCGGTCACGGCGGTGCGCACCGGCCCCAATGGCGACTATGTGTATGTCATCAACCAGGACCGCACCGTCTCGATGCGCCAGGTGAAGCGCGGCGAGGCGAATGTCGATGTGGTCGCCATCACTTCAGGCCTGCAGGCCGGCGAGAACGTGGTGACCGAAGGCGGCGACCGCATCAAGGACGGCGCCGTTGTTCAGCTGCAGGGCGAGCGCCCGGCCATGGGCCCGCGCGGCGGCGCCTCGGGGCCCCGCGGTGCGGCATCGGGCCCGCGCGGAGAGCGCGGCGAAGGCGGTGGAGAGCGGCGGCGCCAGCGCCCGCCGCAATGAAGAGCATCGGCATCAACCCACGGAACAAGCGAGCGCGTTCGCGATGAGCCCCTCACGCCCTTTTATCGATCGGCCGGTGGCCACGGCGCTGCTGATGGTGGCCATTGTGCTGGCCGGCTTCGTGGGCCTGCGGCTGCTGCCGCTGGCCGCACTGCCGCAGGTCGACTACCCGACCATCCAGGTGCAGACCCTCTACCCCGGCGCCAGCCCCGAGGTGATGAGCCGCACCGTTACCGCGCCGCTCGAGCGTCAGTTCGGGCAAATGGCCGGGCTCAACCGCATGAGCTCGGTGAGCTCAGCGGGCGTGTCGATCGTCACGCTGCAGTTCGCGCTCGACCAGACCCTCGACGTGGCCGAACAGCAGGTGCAGGCCGCCATCAATGCCGGCGGCTCGCTGCTGCCGGCCGACCTGCCGGCGCCGCCCGTGTACGCCAAGGTGAACCCGGCCGACGCGCCCATTCTCTCGCTGGCGGTGAGCTCCGAGACCATGCCGCTCACCGAGGTGCAGAACCTCGTGAACACGCGGCTCGCGCAGAAGATCAGCCAGGTCAGCGGCGTGGGGCTGGTGTCGCTTTCGGGCGGGCAGCGTCCGGCCGTGCGCATCCAGGCCGACACCAATGCGCTGGCTTCGGTCGGCATTGGGCTGGACACGCTGCGCAGCGCCATCACCGCGGCCAACGCCAACAGCGCCAAGGGCAGCTTCGACGGCCCGCGGCGGGCCTACACCATCAACGCCAACGACCAGCTCGTGACGGCGGACGACTACAAGAACCTCATCGTCGCGTGGAAGAACGGCGCGCCGGTGAAGATGACCGACGTGGCGCGCGTGGTCGACGGTGCCGAGAACACGCAGCTGGGCGCCTGGGCCGCGCTGCGCACCGGCGAGCAGCAACCCGCGCTGTACCCGGCCATCATCCTGAACGTGCAGCGCCAGCCGGGCGCCAACGTGATCGGCACGGTGGACGCCATCAAGAAGCAGCTGCCCGAACTCCAGGCCTCGTTGCCGGGCTCGCTCAAGGTGGAAGTGCTGAGCGACCGCACCACCGGCATCCGCGCCTCGGTCTCGCACGTGCAGCTCGAACTCGGGCTGGCCGTGGTGATGGTGGTGCTGGTGATCTTCTTCTTTTTGCACAGCGTGCGCGCGACCATCATCGCCAGCCTTGCGGTGCCGATCTCGCTCATCGGCACCTGCGGGCTGATGTACCTGCTGGGCTACAGCCTCAACAACCTGAGCCTGATGGCGCTGACCATTGCCACCGGCTTCGTGGTGGACGACGCGATCGTCATGATCGAGAACATCGCCCGCTACCTGGAAGAGGGCGACCCGCCGTTCAAGGCCGCGCTCAAGGGGGCCACGCAAATCGGCTTCACCATCATCTCGCTCACGGTGTCGCTCATCGCGGTGCTGATTCCGCTCTTGTTCATGGGCGACGTGGTGGGCCGGCTGTTCCGCGAGTTCGCCGTCACGCTGGCCATCACCATTTTGATTTCCGCCGTGGTGTCGCTCACGCTGGTGCCGATGATGTCGGCGCGCTGGCTCAAGCCGCAAGCCGAAGAGGGCGGGCGCTTCGGTGCCAGCGTGCAGCGCTTCTTCGACCGCGTGATTGCCCGCTACGACGTGTGGCTGCAATGGGTGCTGCGCCACCAGCCGCTGACGCTCATCGTGGCGGTGGCCACGCTGGCGCTTACCGTGCTGCTTTATGTGGTGATTCCCAAGGGCCTGTTTCCGACGCAGGACACCGGGCAGCTGCAGGCGCGCATCGAGGCGGCACAGGACGTGTCGTACACGCGCATGGCCGAGCTGCAGCAGCAAGCCGCCAATGCCATCCTGGCCGACCCCGAGGTGGCGAGCGTGAGCTCGGTGGTGGGCGTGGACGCGGCCAACAACACGGCGCTGAACACCGGCAGCATGCTCATCAACATGCGCGCCGACCGCGGCAACCAGGAAGACACGATGCAGCGCCTGCGCGAGCGGGTGCGCGCCGTGGCGGGCGTGACGCTGTATTTGCAGCCCACGCAAGACCTGACCATCGATGCCGAAACCGGTCCGACCGAGTTCCGCGTTTCGCTCGAAGGGGTGGACACCAACACCGTCGATGCCTGGGCGCAAAAGCTGGTGGAGCGCCTGCGCTCCGAACCGCTGGTGCGCAATGCCACCACCAACGCAGGCGCGAAGGGCCTGGCTGCCTATGTGGACATCGACCGCAACACGGCGTCGCGTCTCTCGGTCACGGCCAGTTCGGTGGACGACACGCTCTACAGCGCATTCGGCCAGCGCATCGTCTCGACCATCTTCACCGAAACCAACCAGTACCGCGTGATCCTGGAAGCGCAGCGCGAAGCCCTGGCCTCGCCGCAGCTCTTGGGCAACCTGCAGTTGCGCACCGGCAGCGGCGCGCCGACCACGCTGTCGTCGATTGCCACGGTGCGCGAGCAGTCCGCGCCGCTGCAAGTGACGCACGTGGCGCAGTACCCTGCGGCCACGGTGGGCTTCGACACGGCCGAGAACGTGGCGCTCGGCAAATCGGTGGCGGCCATTCGCGCGGCGGCAAAGGAAATCGGCATGCCGGCGAGCATGACGATGAGCTTCCTGGGTGCGGCGGGGGCCTACGAAAAGTCGCTCTCCAACCAGCTGTGGCTCATTCTGGCGGCGGTGGTGTGCGTGTACATCGTGCTGGGCGTGCTGTATGAGAGCTACATCCATCCGCTCACGATTCTCTCGACGCTGCCTTCGGCCGGCGTGGGCGCGTTGCTTGCGCTCATGGTCACGGGCAACGACCTGGGCGTGATCGGCATCATCGGCATCATCTTGCTGATCGGCATCGTGAAGAAGAACGCAATCATGATGATCGACTTTGCCATTGACGCCGAGCGTCGCGAGGGCAAGTCGCCGCAGGAGGCCATTCACCAGGCGGCGCTCCTGCGCTTCCGGCCCATTCTGATGACGACGCTGGCGGCGCTTTTTGCGGCGCTGCCGCTGATGTTCGGCTGGGGCGAGGGCGCAGAGCTGCGCCGGCCGCTGGGCCTGGCCATCTTCGGCGGCCTGGTGGTGAGCCAGGTGCTCACGCTGTTCACCACGCCGGTGGTGTACCTGGCCTTTGACCGCATGGGCCGCCGATTCGGGCGCAAGCGGGAGGCTGTGGCCGAATGAACCTCTCCAGGCCTTTCGTCGAACGCCCGATCGCCACGGTCTTGTTGACCGTCGGCATCGCGCTGGCCGGGATTGCGGCGTTCTTCGTGCTGCCTGTGTCGCCGCTGCCGCAGGTCGACTTTCCGACCATTTCGGTGACCGCCAGCCTCGCGGGTGCGAGCCCGAGCACCATGGCGTCGAGCGTTGCCACGCCGCTGGAGCGGCGGCTGGGCGTAATTGCTGGCGTGAACGAGCTCACCTCGACCAGCTCGAACGGCTCGACCCGCATCAGCCTGCAGTTCGACCTGAAGCGCAACATCGACAGCGCCGCGCGCGAGGTGCAGGCGGCCATCAACGCGGCGCGGGCCGACCTGCCGGCCACCCTGCGCAGCAACCCGACCTACCGCAAGCGCAACCCGACGGCCGCGCCCATTGCGATCCTGGCGCTCACCTCCAAGACGCGCACGCCGGGGCAGATCTACGAGGCCGTGTCCAACATCGTGAGCCAGAAGCTCTCGCAGGTGGAAGGCGTGGGCGAGGTCGAGATCGGCGGCGGCTCGCTGCCGGCCGTGCGGGTGGAACTGGAGCCTTTCTCGCTCAACCGGTTCGGCATCAGCAGCGAAGACGTGCGCGCCGCCATCCAGGCCAACAACGCCAACCGGCCCAAAGGCGCGATCGAGAACGATGACCGCCGGCTGCAGATCTACACGCCCTCGCCGGGCCGCCACGCCGTGGAGTACCGCGACATGGTCATTGCCTGGCGCAACGGCGCGGCCGTGCGGCTGGGAGATGTGGCGCGGGTGATCGACAGCGTGGAGAACACGCGCACGCTGGGCCTCTTCAACGGCCAGCCTGCGGTGATCGTGCTGGTGACGCAGGAGCCCGGCGCCAACATCATCGAAACCGTGGATGGCGTGCGCGAACTGCTGCCCGAACTCCGCGCGCAGCTGCCGCAGGACATCGAGGTGCAGGTGGCTTCGGACCGCACCAACTCCATCCGCGCCTCGCTGCGCGAGATCGAGGCCACGCTCATGATCTCCATTGCGCTGGTGGTGCTGGTAGTCGGCCTCTTCTTGCGCAAGGCGCGCGCCACCATCATTCCCGCGGTTGCCACGGTGGTGTCGCTGCTCGGCACCTTCGGCGTGATGCACCTGCTGGGCTACAGCCTCAACAACCTGAGCCTGATGGCGCTCACCGTGGCGACCGGCTTTGTGGTGGACGACGCCATCGTGGTGCTCGAAAACACCAGCCGCCACATCGAGGCCGGCATGGGCCGCGTGGAGGCTGCGCTGCGCGGTGCGCGCGAGGTGGGCTTTACCGTGCTGTCGATCAGCCTCTCGCTGGTGGCGGTGTTCATTCCGCTGCTGTTCATGGATGGGCAGATCGGCCGGCTGTTCCGCGAATTCGCGGTCACGCTGTCGGTGTCAGTGCTGATCTCGCTGGTCATATCGCTCACCACCACGCCGATGCTCTGCGCCATGCTGCTCAAGCCCGAGGAGCCCAATGCCAAGCCGCCGGGGCGCTTGGCGCGCATGTCGGAAGGCGTGTACCAGTGGAGCCTGCGCACCTATGCCCACAGCCTCGACTGGGCGCTCGCGAGCAAGGCCGTGGTCATGGTGGTGCTGCTGGCGGTGGTCGGCCTGAACTTCTACCTGTTCGCCGCCATTCCCAAGGGCTACTTCCCCGAGCAGGACAATGGACAGCTGAATGCGGGCCTGCGCGCGGACCAGAGCATTTCATCGGTGGCACTGAGCGAAAAGCTGCGCCAGGCGGTCGACATCATTCACAAGGACCCGGCCGTCGATTCCGTGGTGGGCTTTGCGGGCGGCAGCCGCTCGGGTGGCGGTTTCATGTTCGTCAATCTCAAGCCGCTGTCGCAGCGCACCGAAAAGACCGCGGCGGTCGTCAACCGGCTGCGGCCGCAGCTCAACCAGCTGACCGGCCTGCGCGTGTTCCTGAGCCCGGTGCAAGACCTGCGCATGGGCGGGCGTTCGAGCAATTCGACCTACCAGTACACGCTGAAAGGCGACAACCTTGCCGACCTGCGCACCTGGACTGCGAAGCTGGCCGACCGGCTGCGCCAGGAAACCGCGCTCACCGACGTGGACAGCGACCAAGCCGACAACGGGGTGGAAACCTTCGTCGACGTGGACCGCGACAGCGCCGCGCGGCTGGGCGTGACCTCGAGCGCGGTCGACAACGCGCTCTACAACGCCTACGGCCAGCGCTCGGTTGCCACCATCTACGACGAGCTCAACCAGTATTCCGTCATCATGGAATGGGCCCCGCGCTACCAGCGCGCGCCCGTGGTGCTGAAGGACCTGTACGTGCCTTCGACGCTCACCACCAGCACCACCGCGAGCGGCGCCACCACCGTGAGCTCGCTGGCCAACACCACCGACGCGAGCACCGGCACATCGACCACCACGTCGGCCAACCCGGGGCTGCGTACCGCTTCCACGGGCCAGGCGCTGGCGGCCAACACCACGCTCATGGTGCCGCTCTCGGCCATTGCCAAGGTGAGCGAGCGGGCGGTGCCCAGCTCCATCGACCACCAGGACACCGAGCTCGCGAGCACCGTCTCGTTCAACCTGGGCGAGGGCGTCACGCTGCAGGATGCGCGGCGCATCGTCGCGCAGGCCGAGGCGGACATTGCCATGCCCGTGAATGTGCGCGGCAGCTTCCAGGGCACGGCGCTGGCGGCGCAGCAATCGCAGGGGCAGCAGCTGGCGCTCATCGTGGCCGCCATCGTGGTCATCTACATCGTGCTGGGCGTGCTTTATGAAAGCCTGATCCACCCGATCACCGTGCTCACCACGCTGCCTTCTGCGGGCGTGGGCGCGGTGCTGGCGCTGCTGCTGTTCCGCATGGAGTTTTCGATCATTGCGCTGATCGGGCTCTTCCTACTGATCGGCATCGTGAAGAAGAACGCGATCCTGATCATCGACTTTGCGCTCGAGGCCGAGCGTGCGCGCGGCATTTCGGCCGTGGAAGCGGTGCGCGAGGCCTGCCTGCTGCGCTTCCGGCCGATTCTCATGACCACGCTCGCTGCCGCGCTGGGCGCGTTGCCGCTGGCCATCGGCTTCGGCCAGGGCTCCGAGCTGCGCCAGCCGCTGGGCGTCGCGATCATCGGCGGCCTGGTGGCGAGCCAGCTGCTTACGCTGCTGACAACGCCTGTGGTCTATGTGCTGCTCGACAAGCTGCGCCGCCGCTCCGGCAACGAGCGCCACCTGAGCCGCGCCGCAAGCTCGCCGACATGAACAGAAGAATGAACGAACCTGCCATGAAACAACGACCACGCATTCGCTCGCATCTGCCCGGCAGGCTGTCCGCACTCGTGTTGGCCGCCATGGTGGCCGGCTGCGCCGTAGGTCCCACATACCAGGTGCCAAGCTCGGCCGCTCCTGTCGAATGGAAAGAGCAGAAGGCCGCCGAAGGCTGGCTGCCCGCCGCGCCGGCCGACGCGCTCGACCGCGGCGAATGGTGGAAGCTTTTCGGCGATGCGACGCTCGACGAGCTGGCTGCCCGCGTGCAGGTGTCGAACCAGAACATTGCCGCGGCCGTGGCCAACTACGCGCAGGCCCAGGCACTGGTGCGCGGAGAGCGCGCCGCGCTGTTCCCGACGGTGTCGCTCGACGGCAGCGGCAGGCGGAGCGGCAACGCCGGCAGCACCAGCAACGCAAGCAGCACTTTTGCCGCAACGCTGGGTGTCGATTGGGCGCCCGATGTGTGGGGCCGGCTGCGTCAGGCCGTGAGCAGCGCGCAGGCCAATGCAGAGGCCAGCGAGGCCGATCTCGCTTCGGCGCGACTCTCGGCCATTGGCGACCTGGCCACCAACTACTTCTCGCTGCGCGAAACCGATGCCGAGATCGTGCTGCTCGACCAGACCATCGAGGGCTACCAGCGCGCCTTCGAGATCACGAACAACCGATACAAGGCCGGCATTGCCGCGCAGACCGACGTGCTGCAGGCACAGACCCAGCTCGTCAGCGCCCAGGCCGAGCGCGTGGGCTTGCAGCGCACCCGCGCCACGCTGGAGCACGCCATCGCCATGCTGGTGGGCGTGGCGCCGGCCGACTTCAGCCTGCCCGCGGCGCAGTGGACGCCCACGGTACCGGGGATTCCGACTGGCGTGCCATCGACGCTGCTGCAGCGCCGGCCCGACATCGCGGCGGCCGAGCGCGCGGTGGCGGCCGCCAATGCGCAGATCGGCATTGCGCGCTCGGCGTACTTTCCCAACTTCGGGCTCAGCGCCTCGGTGGGCGGCAACGCAAGCCGCGTGAAAGACCTGTTCAACGCATCCAACACGCTGTGGGCGCTCGGCCTTTCGGTGGCGCAGGTGGTGTTCGACGCGGGCGCCATCGGCGCGAGCGTCGATTCGGCCAAGGCGGGCCACGAAGCCAGCGTGGCGCGTTACCGGCAGACGGTGCTCACCGCTTTCCAGGCCGTGGAAGACCAGCTCACCGCCGGTGCCGCGCTGGCACAGCAGGAAGGCCTGCGGCGCGAAGCCTCGGCCGCGGCCGACAAGACCGAGCAGCAGTTGCTCAACCGCTATCGCGCCGGCCAGGTCAGCTACACCGAGGTGGTCACTGCGCAGGCAGCCGCGTTGAACGCACGCCGCACGCTGGTGCAGCTGCTTGTAAATCGCCAGACCGCCGCAGTGGCGCTCATCCAAGCCCTCGGCGGCGGCTGGCAGGCTGGGGCAACGTAATCAACGTGCCTTCAGTGCGCGTGACGGTCCATCGACCCGCCCAGGTAGTCCTTGTCGGTCACAAGCACCCAGAGCGCAAGCACCAGGATGGCCGCGGACACGAGCACCGCGTTGACCATTGCGTTCTCGACGGTGGCAAAGCCGAGTACCCAGGGGGATACGGCCAGCCAGATCGCGAGCGCGCCTTCGGTCCACTCTTCCCAAGCACGCGGAACCAGGGTCGCCCCCAGCGCCACGGCGCCCAGTGCGATACCGGTCACTACCGTGCTCCACATCGCGAAGGTCACGTCCTGGAAACCCAGGACCCAGGGCGAGACGATCAGCCACACACCCAGAACGATGTTGACCGGGTCTTGCCAGTGTTTCACTTGCTTCATGGTCATTACCTCCTGTCGCAGCACAAAGCCGCGACAGCTGTTTGACCGGGCGGTTTTGCGCGGGTTCCGCAATGCGGCACCGCAGCATGCGATTGGTTGGCCGCACCTATTTTTCTAGCTACCGCGCGCCACCGGCGGCACCAGGTACGCGCCTGATTCGAACAGCTGCGCCTCCGCCTGGTCGATGCGCCGGATCACCGGCTTGCCCGCGCGGCTCGCGAGCAGTTCGACCAGCGCCTCTGTCACGGCCACGCCGGCCGCCACCGAGGGAAAGAACGAGGGGCTGTTGATCGTGAAGAGCAGCGTTTCGTCCGCCAGCAGCGACAGCGGCGAAGCCACGCTGTCGGTAATGGCAACGATGCGGCAGCCCGCCGCCTTGGCCGCCTCCGTCACCTGCAGCGCCTCGCGCGAGTAGGGCATGAAGCTGGCCACCACCAGCGCATCGCCCTTGGCAAAGGCGCGCTGCTGCATTTCGAGCGAGCCGCCCTGGCCGTCGACCAGGTGCACGCTGGCGCGGAAGAGCCGGTACACGTAGACGAACGAGAACGCGATCGGAAAGCAGGCCCTGAACCCCGCCGCGTGCACCGCGGGCGCCTTCTCGATCAATGCGCAGGCCTTTTGCAGCGCCTGCTCGCTCTGCTGGTGCGTGGCCTCCAGGTTGCGGCGCTGCACTTCGAACATCTCGCCCGTGAGGCTCCTGTCCTGCGCGCGGCCGATGAGCTGCTTGGCGCGCCCGCCGTAGGTTTCTGTGCCCAGGCCCATGTCGCCGGCAAAGGCTTCCTTCAGCTGCGGCCAGCCCGCATAGCCCAGGTGCTGCGCAAATCGCACCAGCGTGGCGGGCGTGCTTTGCGCGCGCGTGCCCACGTTGCGCATCGACGTGGTCACCACTTCGTTCGGATGGTCGAGCACATAGCGCGCCACCTGCTGCAAGGCGGGGCTCAGTTCGTTGAAACGCTGGCGGATCTGGTCTCTGGCGCCCATGGCGGTGTCTCTTTGGCAGCTGCTGTTGGAACGAATGTACCGGACATGGAACAACAGCAGTTGACGGAACAAATGTTCCAAACAATAATCCGTCGAAACGTTAGTTCCAAACGCGAATCCGCCATCTTGCTGCCACCCGCCACCATGACGCACGTCTTTCACCGCCACCTTTGCCAGAGCCCGCCGGTTGCCGCGGGCTCCAATGGCATGTTCATCCGCGACGCCGAAGGGCGCGAATACCTCGACGCCTCGGGCGGCGCAGCCGTGTCTTCGCTCGGCCATGCGCACCCCGAAGTGCTGGCCGCCATGCACGCGCAGCTCGACAAGCTGGCGTACGCGCACACCAGCTTCTTCACCAGCGAGGTGGCCGAGCAGTTGGCCGACGAGCTGATTTCCTCGGCGCCCGAAGGCATGAGCCATGTGTACCTGGTGAGTGGCGGCTCCGAGGCGGTGGAGGCGGCGCTGAAGATGGCGCGGCAGTACTTCGTAGAGATTGGCCAGCCGCAGCGCACGCACTTCATCGCGCGCCGCCAGAGCTATCACGGCAACACGCTGGGCGCGCTTGCAGTGGGCGGCAATGCGTGGCGCCGCGAACCGTTCGCGCCCATTCTGGTGCCGGCCACGCACGTCGCGCCGTGCTACCCGTACCGCGAGCAGCGGGCCGATGAAAGCGCCGAGCAATACGGCTTGCGCCTCGCGGCCGAGCTCGAGGCTGCCATCGTCGCGCAGGGCGCCGATCGTGTAATCGCCTTCGTGGCCGAAACAGTGGGCGGCGCCACGGCCGGTGTGCTCACGCCGGTGCCGGGCTACTTCAAGGCCGTGCGCGCGGTGTGCGACAAATATGGCGTGCTGCTGATCCTCGATGAAGTGATGTGCGGCATGGGCCGAACGGGCACGCTGCACGCCTGCGAGCAGGAGGGCGTGGTGCCCGACCTCATGACCATTGCCAAGGGCCTTGGCGGTGGCTACCAGCCGATTGGCGCGGTGCTGGCGCAGCGAAAGATCGTCGATGCCATGTCGAAGGGCAGCGGCTTTTTCCAGCACGGCCATACCTACCTCGGCCATCCGATGGCCTGCGCGGCGGCGCTCGCGGTGCAGCAGGTGATCCGGCGCGACGGCCTCGTTGCCAAGGTGCGCGACGACGGCGTGGCGTTCGGCGCCATGCTGGCCGAGGCGCTCGGCGGCCACCCGCATGTCGGCGACATCCGCGGTCGCGGCTTTTTCTGGGGCATCGAGCTCGTGGCCGACCGTGCGAGCAAGGCACCGTTCGATCCGTCCTTGAAGGTCAACGCAGCCATCAAGAAAGACGCCATGGCGCGCGGCCTGCTGTGCTACCCCTTCGGCGGCACCGTAGATGGCCGACAGGGCGACCACGTGCTGCTCGCGCCGCCTTTTATCGCCACGCGGCAAGACCTGCGGGAAATCGCCGCCCGCCTCGCGGCTTCCATCGATGCGGTGACGAGCGCCGCCGCGCGCTGACGACCGCTCTCGAATTTCTTTCGCTGTTTTTTTCAACCGCCGTTCCGAGGAGCGCTTCCATGCCCAAGCTTCGTCTGCCGATTCCCTTCGGTGCTGCCGCTCTCGCGGTGGCCTTCGCCCTGTTGTTGCCGCATACGGCCGCGCGGGCCCAGGACAACAACGACACGCTCGCCAAGATCAAGGCGAGCGGCGCCATCACCTTCGGGTACCGCGAGTCGTCGTTCGGCTTCTCCTACCTCGACGGCGCCCTGAAGCCCGTGGGCTACAGCATCGAGATCTGCAACCGCATCGTCGAAGCGGTGAAGAGCGAGCTGAAGCTGCCGGCCATCGAGATCAAATACCAGGCCGTGACCTCGGCCAACCGCATTCCGCTGGTGCAGAACGGCACGGTCGACATCGAGTGCGGCTCCACCACCAACTTGGTCGAGCGCCAGAAGCAGGTGGCGTTTTCACCGGACATCTTCCGCTACAACGTGCGCATGCTGGTCAAGGCCGATTCGGGCATCAAGAGCATTGCCGACCTGCAGGGCAAGACCGTGGTCACCACCACCGGCACCACCTCGTTCCGCCTGCTGCGCGAGGCCGACAAGGGCCGCAACCTCGAGGTGAACAACCTCGGCGGCAAGGACCACAGCGATTCGTTCCTGCTGGTGGAAAGCGGCAGGGCGCAGGCCTTTGTGCTCGACGACATCCTGCTGGCCGGGCAGATTGCGAACGCGCGCAACCCGAAGGACTTTGTCATTACCGGCGAGAGCCTGCGCACCGAGAACCAGTCGCTCATGTTCCGCAAGGACGACCCGGCCTTCAAGGCGCTGGTCGACCGCGTGGTGTCGGGCATGATGAAGTCGGGCGAAATGGAAAAGCTCTACAGCAAGTGGTTCATGTCGCCGATTCCGCCCAAGGGCATCAACATCAACTACCCGCTCAACGCCGAGACGAAGGAGGCCTTTGCCAACCCGTCGTCCAAGGGCATCTGACGATTCCTGCCGCATGATCCGCATCGCCCTGATCCACGCGCTTTCTCATTCGGTTGCGCCCATCAACGCCGCCTTCGAGCGCGACTGGCCCGAGGCCGAGCGCATGAACCTGCTGGACGACAGCCTCTCGGCCGACCTGGCACGCGGCGGCCGGGGGCTCGACGCCGCGATGCACGAGCGCTTTCAGCGGCTTGCGCAGTACGCGGTCGACACCGGCGCGCAGGGCATTCTCTTCACCTGTTCGGCCTTCGGCCCGTGCATCGAGGCGGTAGCAAAGCGGCACGCGGGCATTCCGGTGCTCAAGCCCAACGAGGCGATGGTGGCCGAGGCCGTGCAGGCGCAAGGCCAAGGGCAGGGCCGGCTCGGCCTCATTGCAACCTTCGCAGCCACGCTGGCGTCGATGCCGCTCGAGTTCCCGCCCGGCTTCGATTTGGATCCCGCCTTGGCCGAAGGCGCGCTCGACGCGCTGAATGCCGGCGATACGGCGCGGCACGACGCCCTGATTGCCGCGCAGGCACTGGCCCTGCGCGAGCGCGGCTGCACGCGCATTGCGCTCGCACAGTTCAGCATGGCGCGCGCCCGTGCCGCCTGCGAGCAAGCCAGCGGCCTGCCGGTGCTCACCACCGTAGACAGCGCCGTGCGAGCGCTGCGAGCGCGCTCCGGGCAGGGCCCCCGATAAAAGCCCGCAGCCGCACGGGGCCGCCTGAACCCGGCCTGACTCGATGCCTCGCCATAATTGGCGCTCTTTAAAGGAGTAAGCGTGGACATCGTTTTGCTGGTGAAGGCCGCTGTCATGGGCATTGTCGAGGGGCTGACAGAGTTTCTGCCGATCTCGTCGACCGGGCATCTGATTCTTGCGGGCTCGCTGCTCGGCTTCGACGACGCCAAGGCCAAGGTGTTCGACATTGCCATTCAGACGGGTGCGATCTTCGCGGTGATCCTGGTGTACTGGCAGAAGATCCACTCCACCGTGGTGGCGCTGCCGCGGCAGCCCAAGGCCAGGCGCCTGGCCATCAACGTGGTCATCGGCTTTCTGCCCGCCGTGGTGCTGGGCCTGATTTTCGGCAAGATGATCAAGGCGCATCTCTTCACCCCGGTGGTCGTGGCAAGTACTTTCATCATCGGCGGCTTCATCATCCTATGGGCCGAGAAGCGGCCGCCCGGTTCGGTGCGCATCGAGCATGTCGACGACATGACGACGTGGGACGCCCTCAAGGTGGGCCTGGTGCAGTGCTTTGCAATGATTCCGGGCACCAGCCGCAGCGGTTCGACCATCATCGGCGGCATGCTGCTGGGCCTCTCGCGCCAGGCGGCCACCGATTTTTCGTTCTTCCTGGCCATTCCGACGCTCATCGGCGCCGGGGCCTACAGCCTCTACAAGGAGCGCGCGCTGCTGTCGGTGGCCGACATTCCGCTGTTCTCGGTGGGGCTGGTGTTTTCGTTTTTGAGCGCGTGGCTCTGCGTGCGCTGGCTGCTGCGGTACATCAGCACGCACAACTTCATTCCCTTTGCGTGGTACCGCATCGCCTTCGGCATCGTGGTGCTGGCCACGGCGTGGACCGGCATGGTGGTCTGGGCGGAGTAAGCCTCAGCGCGAAAAGGAATCTTCGCCGCCCGCGTGCGCCGTCTCGGCCCGCGAGCCGAGCGCCAACTTCCTGTAGATGCCCTTGGTGCGGCGCTCCAACGCCAGCTTGGGCGCCGAAAGCGTTTCGGCAATGTCGCTGTAGCTGCGCCCCTGCACCACCAGCTCGAGCATCTTGCGTTCGCGCAGCGACAGCGTCGTGTCCGAATCGGCCGGTGAATCGGCCGCGTGACTCGAGTCCCACGCCAGGATGCGCCGCGCAATGGCTGCGTCGATCGGCGCGCCGCCTTGCTCGATGCTGCGCAGGCCGATGCTGAGCTCGAGATCGTCGCGCTCCTTCAGCAGGTAGGCCATCGCGCCGGCGCGCAGCGCTGAAAAAATGGTTTCGTCGGTGCGCTTCGCGGAAACCGCGACGGCGGGCACTTTCGGTTGGTGGGCCTGCAGCCAGTCGATGAGTTCGATACCGCTGCCATCGGGCAAGCCGATGTCCACAAGAGCCACACCAAAACGCTGGCTCTCGAGCAGTTGCATGGCCGTCTCACCGCTCTCGGTCCAGACGATCTGGGGCTCGTCGCATCCGAGCGTCGACAGGATGTAGCGAAAACGTTCCTGCATCGACGGATCGTTTTCGACGACGAGCGTCGGACTCAGAGAAACGGCTTCAACGGCTTCCGGGTAGGAAGTTGACATTTGCTCGACATTTTGAAGCGGCGACCGATGAACTGGGACGTTTTTACTTATTTTCGTCCATTGTTACCGATGATTGCAATTTGTATCGCCCCGTTTATTCCCGTCTTGACAGGCATGCGCAGCGCGAGCTGAGTGGCACCCGGGCGAGACTCCAAATGGAGCTCGGCGCCCAGCCTGCGGGCGCGTGCGTGCAGGCTGCGCAGACCCGAGCCGCCGCCCTTGGCAGCGTCTGCCACGACAAAGCCTTGGCCGTCGTCGCGCACGTCGAGTTGCAGGTCGGCGCCGGCGCAGGTTACGGCCACATCCACACGTCGGCCGCCGCTGTGCTTGAGGGTGTTCGTCAGCGCCTCCTGCAAAAAACGCAGCAGGTCGAGGCTTTGCGAGGGCGGCAGCTCGAGCGTCTCGATGCCTGACACCTGCCACCGGCAGTCGATGCCGTTGGCGTCGAGCAGCTGCGAAGTGCGATGCCGCAGGGGCGCGAGCAGCTCGCCGAACGCGCGTGCGCCGTCGTGACGGCCCGTGGCGTCGATGATGAGCCGCAAGTCGTCGCGCAGGCTCTTGAGCATGGCGAGAAGGGCCGGTGCCGAAAGCTCCTCCGGCCTGCGCTCAAGCGTTGCAATGCTGCCGACCAGCATGCCGCCCAGGCCGTCGTGCAGGTCGCTCGCAAGATTGACGCGCTCGCCGATGCGCGCATGCGCGAGCTCCAGCGCGTGCTGCTGCGCAAGCGTGGCGGCCAGTTCCGACTTGGCGGCGTTCACTTCTTCGATCAGCTCGGTGTTGAAGTTCTCGATGCGCTTCAGGCTGCTCACGAAGCGGCCGGCCTGCGTCAGCGCCATGCCCAGCAGCAAGCCATATGAGGACATGGTCGTGTAGTAGATGTTGCTGTCGATCACCTGGGTGAACACCAGCAGGTCGTGAGCGCCGGTTACCGCCGACAGTGCCATGAAGGGCGCAAGCGAACGCATGGGGCTGCCCCGGTGCCGCGCGGCGTGAACCAGCGAGGCGCTGTTCACGGCAATGATCGTGAGGCCGCCCACCAGCGTCCAAAGGGCGCGATGGGTGACCAGGTTCGCGGAACCGGCAAGCCACAGGTCGAGCACGCCGGCCACCGCGACCAGCAGCGCAAAGCCTTCCAGGCGCGGCATGCGGCGCTCGCAGAAGCGCAGCGCAAAAACGGCATAAGACACGCTGAACAGAAGCAGCAGCGAGGTGTTCGACGCCTGCCAGCTGTGGTTGCTCGCAAAAGGCCAGGGGCTGGTCGCGATCTGGTTGTAGCCGAACAGCAGCCACAGCACCGACATCAAAGCAAACCAGCCATAGGCCGTTTCGCGCCGCCGCAATAGCCAAAGCGCAGCGAAGAAGGCCGACACCGCCGCGCTCACCGCCAGGCCGAGCATCTGGAGATCGCGGCGCAAGAGACGCTCATGCCCGTATGCCGCCTGCATGGCCGCGGGTACGCCGAGGCTGACCGGACCGAGCCCTGCCTGATAGGCCGAAAGTCCCGAAACCCGTATCAGCAGCGTGTTGCGGCCCGTCTGCAGCAGCGGCGGGGCCAGCAGCCAGTAGCGCGGGCTGTTCCAGGCACGGGTAAGCGGCTCGACCAGGCTCTCGTCGCGCCAGATGGGTGTGCCGTTGAGCGACACCGCACCGGCCATGTTGAGGTAGTGCAGCAGCAAGCCGGTTTCGGCTACTTGCGTGGGCTGGTTCCAGGTCAACCGGTACCAGACCACGCCGTCGAAGCCGGGCCAGCGCGCGGCCCAGCTGTCGGGCAGGGTGACGGGTGCCCAGCCGTCGGCCGGAGGTGCGGCCTCGTTCCATCCAGTGCCGCGCACCGCTTCTACGTGGATATCAGGCGAGGGCTGCGCTACGGCGGAGCCGGCCGCCAAGAGAAGCACGCATGCGCCGATCAGCTTGCAAAACCATGCCTTCGGTCCCGACAAGCGGCGGCCTCGGTGTGCAAACGGAAGGCCAGCCTGCAGCGCAGCTTCTTCATCAGGCATTTCATTTACCAATTTTCGGGGATGGCCTAGTAGAGACCGAAAACACACACTTTGTCTCTATTGTTTTGTTTGCTTTCAAGAAAGAAGAAGCCATGGCATTCCCGACCCGCGCTGCCGTTGCGCACGAAGTGCAGCGCAAAAAGCCGAACAGAAAAGGGCTGACGCGGGGAGCGCTTGGGCATCTGCCAGCCCTTTCGCTGCTGTGTGCGAGCAGCGCTTTCGCGGCCGGATTTGTCGAGGGCTCCGCGGGCAATGTCGGCCCCGGAACCATCAACGGAACGGCGGGAACGGGAGGCGCCGCGGCCAGTGTCTCGGGAGACGGGGCCACCGCACTTGGTGCGGGCGGCGATGGCGGCGTAGGAACGGCCGGTGGCACCGGCGGTACGGGCGGGGCGGGGGCCAGCGCAACTGCGAACGGGGCAACGGCCATCGGAGGCGGAGGAACCGGCGCGCTCGGCGGGGCGGGGGAACGGGGGCACAGGGGGCGCGGGGCCCAAGCCTCGGCGAGCGGTGCGATTGCGCTCGGCGCGGGAAGCGTGGGCCCCGAGGCTTGCTGCCTCGACACCGGCCCGACAGGTGGCAGCGGGGCCCAGGCCTCGGGCACTGCCGCGATCGCCATCGGGAGCGCTTCAGGGACCAGCCAAGGCGCCGTGGCATCCGGCAGCGGCAGCACTGCGATCGGTGGCGCCAACGGCGGAGCCTCGGGCGCGGCCGCATTGGCCACGGGTAGCGTGGCGATGGGTTCCGGCAGCCGGGTCGCGAGCGGCGCGAACGGCAGCGTGGCCATCGGCGCGAATTCTGTCGCTACGGCGGCCAACACGGTGTCTTTCGGGAGCGCGGGCCAGACGCGCGGCCTGGTCAACGTGAGCGCCGGAGCGGTGACCGCCGCAAGCACCGATGCAGTCAACGGCAGCCAGCTGTACACCGTGCAGCAGACAGCCAACACGGCGGTATCCGCAGCCTCGGCCGCACAAGGCACGGCCGACTCCGCGCTCGGCCTGGCGCAGAACTCGGCGCAGTACGGCGCGGGCGGCACTTCGCTGCAACTCAATGCCAACGGCGGCGCCGGCACCACCATCAGCAACGTCGGTGCGGGCCAGGTGGCAACCGATGCCGCCAATGTGGGACAGGTGCAGCAGGCTCAGCAGACCGCCATCACCACGGCAAACAACTTCACCGTTCAGCAGGTCACGGCATTGCAGGCCTTGATGAACCAGGCACTGTCCAGCGGGGTCTGCGCGGTGGGAGCGGGCGGCGCCGTGGCCTGCGGGCCTGGGGCGGGCGCTAGCGGTGCCGGCAGCACGTCGATGGGCACCAATGCACAGGCCAATGGCCAGGACACCGTGGCCGTCGGCAACGGTGCACAAGCCAGCCATGCGGGTTCGGTAGCCATTGGTGCCGGCGCCAGGGCGCTGGCAGACCCCACCACGGCCGTCGGCAACAACGCGGTGGCCACGGGCAACAACGCCGTGGCGCTGGGAGCCAACACGCTGGCATCGGGCAGCAACGCGGTCGCGCTGGGCCAGGGATCGGTGGCCGACCGTGACAGCACCGTGTCGGTGGGCAACGCCGCCACCGGTCTGTTGCGCAGCATTGCGAACGTCGCGCCCGGCCTGCTGGGCACCGATGCCGTCAACGTCAACCAGCTGCAGCAGGCGGTGAGCAACGCGACCAGCCAGGCCAACGCCTTTGCAGCGCAGGGCGTTGCGGCCGCACTGGCCATGCCTTCGATGCCGACCTTGGCCGTGGGCAAGAAATGGATGGGGGCCGCCATGGGCAACTACGCCGGAGCTTCGGCCGTCGGCTTCGCTTTCGGCTATCAGGTCAGCGACAACTTCAACCTGGGGCTGGGTGTTTCCACCGCGACCAGCAGCGGCAGCAGCAACCGCATTGCAGCCCGTGTGCAGGCGGGCTACGCCTGGTGAGGCGCTAAGAAAAGAAAGAGCGAGGTGCCGGTCAGGGCAGCAGCCCGTGCCTGCGGCCCTGGTAGACGGCCTCGGTGCGAGACGTGACGGCCAGCTTGCGGTAGATGTTCTTGGTGTGGCATTCCACCGTCAGCTTCGAGATCGACAGCAGCTCTGCCATGTCGCGGTTGCTGAGCCCTTGCGACACGAGCTCGAGAATTCTCAACTCTCGCGGTGTCAGCGCCACGGGCAGCGGGGCAGGCGCATCGGCTGCCACCGCCGGCAAAGCCAGCTGCGTTGCCAGCCAAGCGAGGATGTGGCGTGCAATGGCTGGGTCGATCGGCGCACCCCCTTGTTCGATGCTGCGCAGCGCAATGCTGAGCTCGAGGTCGTCGCGCTCCTTCAGCAGGTAGCCGATGGCGCCGGCTCGCAGCGCCGCGAAAATGGTTTCTTCGGTGCGCCAGGCTGAAATCACCACGGCAGGCACCTTGGGATGCGCCGCCTGCATCCAGCCGATGAGTTCGACCCCGCTGCCGTCCGGCAGGCCGATGTCGACCAGCGCGACCCCAAAGCTCTGTGTGCGAAGCAGTTCCTTTGCCGAGGCAATGCTCTCCGCCCAGGCGATCTGCGGGCCACCGTAGCCGAGCATGGCCAACACGCGGCCCAGGCGCTCGCGCATTGCGGGGTCGTCTTCGACAACCAGCGAAGGGCTCAGGGAGACCGCTTCAATCACTGCCGGTTGGGAGGAAGACATGGGGCTCCGATCAGTCCAGCAGGTTGCGCAGCGCCGCCTCGACTGCCGCCGCCGTGGCCAGCGGCTTTTCCATGGGAAACAGGTGCGTGCCGTCGAGCATTGCAATACGGCCCTTGGTCACCTTCTGGGTCATGGCCATGCCCACCTGCTTCATCTCGGCCGATTGGCGCCCGCCGATGAAGGCCACCTTGCACTTGAGCGGATGGCGGCGCAGCAGCGCGCCCAGGTTGTGGGGCAAGGTGTTGTAGATGGCCGTTTCCACGTTGCGGTCGAAGCTCAGTTCGCGCGTGTCTTCGCTGTCGAAGGTGCCGTGGTCGATGTAGTCGTGCAGCACCTGCTCGTCCCACTTGGCAAAGGCCTTCTTGCTGCGGAAGTGCTCGAACACGGCTTCGCGGTGCTCCCACTTGTTCTTGCGCCGGCGGCTGATGGCGCCGGGCGACACGGTCTTCATGAGCGGGGTGCGCTTGACCAGGCTCAGCGTGTTTGCGCGCCAGCCGCCCAGAATCGGCGAGTCGAGCAGCACCACGCCGCGGGCGAGCGCCGGATGCAGCGCCGCGCACATCAGGCTCAAGAATCCGCCGAGCGAATGGCCGACCAGAAACACCGGGCCGCCGGCACTGTCGGCGTGCTGCTTGGCAAAGTCGGCCAACTGCTGCACCAGGTGCGGCCAGTTGTCGGTGACGGGGTACTTCGGGTCGTGCCCGAACTTCTCTATGGCGTCGACCTCGAAGCCGCGGTTGCGCAGGCTGTCTAAAACGACGCGGTAGGTGCTCGCCGGAAAGCTGTTGCCGTGCGAGAAGACGATGGGCGGCATCGCCATGGCTGCTGCGCCGGGCTCAGATGAGCTTTTCGTCGGGCGTGGAAATCTTGCGCAGCGGGCTGTGCCGCGTGGCCGGCATCTTCAGCGGATGCTGGGTGGCGGAGTCGTCCCACACCGGGTCTTCAATGCTGTCGAACACCTCGCGCAGCTTCTGGCCCCAGCTGTTGTGCATCATGCGGTAGTAGGGGTTGTCGGCGTCGATGCAGATCACGCGGTCGGTTTCGAACTTGTTGGCCTCGTACACCACCAGGTCGAGCGGCAGGCCCACCGAGAGGTTCGACTTCATGGTCGAGTCCATCGACACCAGCGCGCACTTGGCGGCTTCGTCGAGCGGGGTTTCGGGCGTGAGCACGCGGTCGAGCACCGGCTTGCCGTACTTCGATTCGCCCACCTGGAAGTAGGGCGTCTCGGTGGTGGCCTCGATGAAGTTGCCCGCCGAATACACCAGGAAGAGGCGCATGCCTTCGCCCTTGACCTGCCCGCCGAAGATGAACGACACGTTGAAGTCGAGCCCCGCATGCTTGAGCGCCTCGGCGTCGCGGTCGTACACGTGGCGCACGGCCGAGCCGAGCACGCGCGCGGCATCGAACATGCTCTTGGCGTTCCAGATGGTGATGGGGTCGCCCTGCGAGCCGTCTTCACGGGTTTCGCGCAGCTCTTCTATCTGCAAGATTTCGCGCACCGACTGCGAGATGCTCAGGTTGCCCGAAGACAGCAGCACCATGACACGGTCGCCCGGCTGCTCGTAGACGATCATCTTGCGGAAGGTGCTGATGTGGTCCACGCCCGCGTTGGTGCGCGAGTCGGAGAGAAACACCAGGCCGGCGTTGAGTTTGATGCCTACGCAATAAGTCATTTTTTCATCTCGCACGAAGGATGCCCGCTACGCGGCGCCGCGTTCGCGCGTGTTCAGTTTTTGTAAGGCATAGAGCGCGTCGAGCGCCTCCCGTGGCGTCATCGCGTCGGGGTCGAGCGCGGCCAGGGCGGATTCTACGGCGCTGGCCATGGGCGTTTCGGCCGCCGGGGGCGGGGCAAACAGATCGACTTGCGCACGCGTTTGGGCGTGCTGCGACTCCAGCGCCTCGAGCGCTTGCCGCGCATGGTTGACCACCGCGGCCGGCATGCCTGCGAGCCGCGCCACCTGAATGCCGTAGCTCTTGCTGGCCGGGCCGGGCTGCATTTCGTGCAAGAACACGATGTCGCGGCCCGCCTCCGTGGCGCTCACGTGCATGTTCACCGCGCAGTGGTGCGTGGCCGGAAACTCGGTCAGCTCGAAGTAGTGGGTGGCAAAGAGCGTGAAGGCCTTGCTGCGGTCGTGCAGTTGGGCCGCAATGCCGGCGGCCAGCGCCAGGCCGTCGAAGGTACTGGTGCCGCGGCCGATTTCGTCCATGAGCACCAGCGACTGCGCGGTGGCGCTGTGCAAAATTTGCGCAGCCTCGGTCATCTCGAGCATGAAGGTCGACTGCGCGTTGGCCAGGTCGTCCGCCGCGCCAATGCGGGTGTGAATCGCGTCGATGGGCCCCAGCCGGCAGGCCGCCGCGGGCACGTGCGAGCCAATGGAAGCCAGCAGCACGATGATCGCCACCTGCCGCATGTAGGTCGATTTACCGCCCATGTTGGGGCCGGTGATGACTTGCATGCGCTGCTGCGGCCCCAGCACCGTGTCGTTGGCGATGAACCCGCCGGAAGACTTTTCGGCCAGCCGCGCTTCCACCACCGGGTGCCGACCCTGCTGGATCTCGATGCAGGGGTGCGAAACGAAGCTCGGCGCGCGCCAGTGCAGCGTGTGCGAGCGCTCGGCCAGCGCGCAGAGCGCGTCGAGCGTGGCAATGGCGCCGGCCAGTTGCGTGAGCGCCGGCACCGAGGGCTGCAGCGCATCGAGCAGCTGCTCGTAGAGCCACTTTTCGCGGGCGAGGGCCCGGTCTTGCGCGCTCAGCGCCTTGTCTTCGAAAGCCTTCAGCTCGGGCGTGATGAAGCGCTCGGCGTTCTTCAGGGTCTGGCGGCGGCGGTAGTTGTCGGGCACCTTCGAGAGCGCGCTTTGCGTGACCTCGATGTAGAAGCCGTGCACGCGGTTGAACTGCACCCGCAGGTTGCTGATGCCGGTGCGCTCGCGTTCGCTCACTTCGAGCTTCAGCAGGAAGTCGTCGCAGTTCTCGCTGATGGCGCGCAGCTCGTCGAGCTCGGCGTCGTGGCCGGTGGCAATCACGCCGCCGTCGCGCACCAGCGCCGACGGGTCGGGCTTGATGGCGCTTGTCAGCAGGGCTGCGCAGCCGGGCGGCGGCGCAAGGCGCTCGGCGATCTGGTCGAGCAGCGCGGCCGAGCCGGGCAGAAGCGGCGACAACTGTTCTGCCTTGGCCAGTGCAAGCCGCAGCGCCAGCAGTTCGCGCGGGCGCACCTGGCGCAGGGCAATGCGCGCCGCAATGCGCTCCACGTCGCTCGTGTTCTTGAGTTGTTCGCGCAGCGTGCGCCAGGGCGCGGCCGTGCCGCCCAGCACCGTCGACTGCAGCGCACCGATGGCTTCGAGCCGCGCCTGCGCCTCGCTGCGGTCGCGCCGGGGCGACAGCAGCCAGCGCTTCAGCAAGCGGCTGCCCATGCCCGTCATGCAGGTGTCGAGCAGCGAGAACATGGTGGGCGAATCTTCGCCGCGCAGCGTTTGCACCAGCTCCAGGTTGCGCCGCGTGGTGGGCGGCAGCTCGATCAGGTCGCCGTCGCGCTCCACCGAAAGGCGCTGCAGGTGCGAAAGCGCGCGGCCCTGCGTGTGCTCGGCATAGCCCAGCAGCGCGGCGGCGGCGGCATGCGCGTTGGCGAGCGATTCGGCGTTCCACGCGGCCAGGCTCTTGCTGCCCATTTGCTCGCTGAGCTTGCGTTCGCCCAGGCCGCCGTCGAACTGCCAGGCCGGGCGGATGGACAGCGTGAAAGGCGTGGCTGCGCGTGCGGCCTTCAGGCGCTGCTCGAAAGCCGGCGTTACCTCGGCGCTGTACAGCAGCTCGCTTGGGGCGATGCGTGCAATCCAGGTTTCGAGCGCGTCGGCCGGGCATTCGGCCAGCCGCAGCTCGGCGCCCGTGACGCTGAGCCATGCCAGGCCGCAAAAATTGCGCGTGCCCGCATGCACGGCAAGCAGCAGCGATTCGCTCTTGTCGTTGAGCAGCTCCGAATCGGTCAGCGTGCCGGGCGTAACCACCCGCACCACCTTGCGCTCGACCGGCCCCTTGCTGGCACCGACTTCGCCCACCTGCTCGCAAATGGCCACCGATTCGCCCAGCTTGATGAGCCGTGCAAGATAAGTATCGACTGCATGAAAGGGCACGCCGCACATCACCACCGGCTGGCCGGCCGACTGGCCGCGCTGGGTGAGCGTGATGTCGAGCAGGCGCGCGGCCTTTTCGGCGTCGGCCCAGAACAGCTCGTAGAAATCGCCCATCCGGTAGAACAGCAGCGTGTCCGGATGGTTGGCCTTGAGGCCCAGGTACTGCGCCATCATTGGCGTGTGCCCTAAAAATGCGTCTTTGCCAAGGCCTTGATTTTCAACGCCTTTTTCATTCATCCCTTTGATTTCATTGGGAATTTCGCGATCTGTGACTGACTTGTTCAACTTGCGGAAGCTTTAGAAAACGTGGCTACACTTTCGGCGCTGGCGTAGCTTTTTGAGCTGCTGACCTTCAAAGTTACGCCAAGGGGCGTGATGGGTCATCAGGAAACCTACGCCGCCGGAACTTTCCATGCACTTCAACGCGCACGCTGCGAAAGCGCTGCTGCCCGGCCAGCACATTATGGTGGACGGATATCCCGGGCTGCGCCTTGAGGCGACGGCCACGACGCGCACCTGGGTCTACCGCTTCAAGTCTCCAGTCGACGGCAACATGCGCCAGCGCAAGATCGGGCGCTGGCCAGCGATGTCGCTGCCCAAGGCGGCAGCCGCATGGGAAGAGCTGCGCGCGCTGCGCGAGACGGGCGTGGATCCTGCGCTCGACCAGAAGGCCGAGAAAGCCAAGAAGGTGGTGGCGGTCAAGGAGGCCCGCGCCGGCGTCTATACCGTGCGCCGCCTGGTCGACGACTACCTGAACGGCCACATCGACGTGCACCGCAAGGAGAAGGGCGCAGCCGAGGTGCGACGCATGATGGATCAGAACCTTGGCGCGCTGGGACTGGTTGCGGCCGCTACGCTCAAGCGGTCGCAAGCGTTCAACTTCCTGGAGGGGTTGGCAAAAACGCCAGTGCAGGCGGCGAGTATCCGCGGCGAACTTGGTGCGGCCTGGGACTATGCGCTGGACGCTGGTCGCATTCCAGAGGAAACGCCGAACTGGTGGCGGCTCATCATGCGGGGCAAGTTGCGCAGCAAGGGACGCAAACTGCAGGGCGAATCGACGGGGCCGGTGAAGCGCGTCCTGAAGGATGCCGAAGTAGGCACGCTGATTCGCTGGCTTCCCAACTTCACGCGCCTGGCCGACGACGCGCTGACGCTCTATCTCTGGACGTGCACCCGCGGCGCCGAGATCATGGCCATAGAGGCCGAAGAGGTCACCGACGAGAAGGATGGCCTTTGGTGGACGGTGCCGAAGGCGAAGACCAAGAATGCGCGGCACGAGAATGCAATGGACCTGCGCGTGCCGCTGTGCGGGCGAGCCGCGGAGGTGGTTCGCCGGCGCCTGGAGGCCACGCCGACGGGGTATCTTTTTCCCTCAAGGGGTCGGATGGGCCACGTCGAGCAGAAGACCATTGGTGTGGCGGTGCATTACCGGATGCCCTACTGCAACACCTATCCGGAGCACGAGCGTGCGCGGCTCCCCGTGACGAAGTGGGCGCCGCACGACTTGCGCCGAACTGGGCGCACGATCCTCGCGTCACTCGGCTGCCCGGCAGAGATCGGCGAAGCGATCCTCAGGGCACCTGCTGCCGGGCGTTGAAGGCATCTACAACCTGTATGCCTACGACCGCGAGCGGCGCGAGTGGCTGCAGAAGCTCAGTGAGCGCCTGGAACATCTTGCGAATCAGCGTTGAGCTTCCGTCCACTCGTGTTCTTCGGGGGAGCAATTCGGAAACTGGGCGGTTTTCCGCCCACTCTTCAATCTCTCGCACCAGCCACGCCACGCGGCGGCCGGACAACACGCGGGGCTTCGGAAACTCGTTTTCCCGCACCAGCTTTTCAACAGTCGACTCCGACAGCGCAACGGCCTCGCACACGGCGGCCTTATCGAGATAAAAGTGTCGTGCGCCCATCTATTTCTCCAGTTCAGATAGCGCGTCCTCGCGCGCTTGGTCGAGTGCGATGGTCATGATGATTCCGTGCTGAGTGGCGTAGCCGACAACCTGCTGCGGGTGCATCGGCGGCGCCTGGATCTCTGTGGCGCGGACGCGCTCGGGGGAGGTGTCGAAGAAGTTCATACTGCAGTTCCGCAAACGTAGGAGCCCAAATGCCCATAGAACTTAGAGAGCCGGTCGGTGGTCAGCTGAGCGCCCTCGCGCGCGCACAAGCCATAACCAAGGAACAACTCGACCTGGCGAAAGATCTGGTGGCCACTCAACTTCCGGGTGTCAAAGCGGCTGACCAGATAAATGCAGCGCTGAAAGTCGCGCAGGTGCTGGCGACGAACTACCTTGCAGAGCGGACTTTGCCGAAGTAGATGCACACCAAGCCGACCCGCACCGCCAAGCAGCTGCGGGAGATGCTGCTCATGCGCATTGAGGCCTTGCCGGGCCTTCGAGGCCAGCAGACTGATGTGCACCGCGGGGGATAGTCGGAATCCCCGCCGACGAAGGCGGCCCCAACTGGACCGTTCGCGTCGTCACCGACCGCGGAGCCCACCGCGCTGATATCGCGCAGATTGTTCGGACGCTGCAAATGCAGTACGACCTCGAAGACTGAGGAGCGCGATACTCTCGCCTCCAAATGATGGAGGACCGAAATGCCGGACATGTTCACTTCGCTCGAAGACGTCGAGACGTACGTGCGCCAGGACGCACTAGGGAACGGCAAGGCGATGCTCGGAATGCAACTCGCGATGGGCAATTTCTTCGGCGGTAACAGCCGAGCCCTTGCGGAAGCTTGGATCGCAAAAGACGACGCGCGAATCGCAGCGGAGCATCTGGCCGCTCGTGAACAGGAAGACCGCAATTTGCGCATGCGCGAAGTGCTAGCGGGAGAACTGCAGGCAAAGTCTGCGCGTGAGGCAACGCTGATTGCCTGGATCGCGTTGGGCGTGTCCATCGGCGGTGTCGTGATCGCGCTGTTCGCGCTTTTCAAATAGGCTGTTGAGGTCACGCGGCTTCCCTCCCATAGATCGGGTTTCGTGGGCGAAGTTGGCCTGCACGAGAGCTCCCGCCTCGAGTCTTCGTCGGCCTCACGACAGCAGCTCCTTCAGGTCAAGTGCCGGCAGTGCACGGATCGCCTTTTCGACCCTTGCCACTGCGACCAAGTCACCGGCGTCGACATCTTCGGACGAAGCACCCCTCAGCAGGTCAGCGAGGTCGCTGCGATTGCGGCCGTCGAGGGAACGACTCGCCCACACAAGCACTTCATTGGTGGTTTGGCCATGCAGCTCGTGCGCCTTGCCGACGGCGTACGTTGGTCCGTGGCCAGGTCGATCAGATTCGGCCAGCATCTTCACGATGTGCTGGGCGAGCGGGCAGAGCTTCAAAGGCTTCTTCGCCATTGCTCAGCTCCCCACACGAGACGCGGCGCTGATCGCCTCGATGCACTGACGTGCGCCGAGGTACTGATACCCAAGGGCTTGCGTGACCGCGGTGTGATAGCCGTGCGCGTCGAGCGCGGCTTTAAGCTGGGTCTGGTGATCGTTGGCGACCCGCTCGCAGATGGCGAGTGCAGCTTCATGGCTGACTTTTGTCACCACCGCCGGCGGCCGGGCTCCGCGCTCATCCACTGCCTGCGCGGCATGGTTGAGAAACTGATTCCTCCAATCGTATTGGTCGCTTTCCACGAAGCTGAAGTGCTCGGGCATGGCCTCGGCGCCTTCGGCCAAGGTGACGAGCAGGCCAAGGGCACGCCCAACTTGATGCTCCAGCGAAGCACCCTTGCTGCGCGACCACCCAGGCAGCAGGTGGATGCGGTCACACGTCACGAGCTGGGCGATGTCGGCGCGCATGCAGGCACTCCAGCCCGCGCTGGGGTCGACGTTGATCTCAGCGGGATTGACGACTTCGAGGCCCACGGCGCGCAGCGCGGTGGCTTCCATGCGGAACGCCGGAAAGTTTAGTTCGGCGTAGCCCGTCATCGGACCTGCGATGTAGACGCGCTGAGCAGCGGAACGTGGCTGGACGAAGGCGGCGTCGCAGCCGCCTGCAAGGTCGACTCCGATGAAAGAAGGGGCGAGTTGGTCGGTCATGGTTAGGGCTCGTTAAAAGGGTTGGTGTCAGTCGTCGTCGCGCTCGCCCGAGGCGGCGCGCTTTCTGTCGAAGAGAGGCATGGCCGTGGCCGGTGTCTGAAAGCGGGGGCGAACGAAGTGGCGAGGCGAGCGCGCTGCCGCAAATCCGGCAGCGCTCGGATGGGCGACCGCAAGACGCACGAGGCGGCTGCGACGCGCGTCCTGCATCACCGTCTCGAAGCTGTCGGTCCACCGGAAGCGGCGCGCCATGCGTTCGCACGCATCGCGCAGCTGCTGGTCGGTGGGCTCACTCGTGGCGACCATCGCGGCGGCTCTCAGTGCCAGCCAGGCATGTCGAGGTGCCGCGCGTTCGGTCCGCAGCTGCCGGTCGACGAGCGCGCCACGTCGAGCGATTCGGGCCGGCCGCCCTGGCGCGCTGCGGGGCTGTCGCACAGAAGACGCTCGCCGCAGCTTGTAGAGTGCGTGCACAGCTCGCATGCGCGAAAGGGCGTGACGAGTGGGCGCTGCCCATGGGGGTGGCGGTGCGTCAAGCCGGTCACGATGCGCCCCCGGTGGCCTTGGCGATGGTGGCGCGGCCAGCGAGCGCAAGGTGCCGGGTGTTGACAGCGAGGCCTTGCCAGTACGTGTACATCGGCGGCTTGCGCTTCCGATAGGCGTGGTCGGCGCTTTCGCGGCAGGCACGGCTAATCGTCCGCAACATCGCCACCAGCGCGGCGCGCGCTTCGGGCGACAGGGCTTCGAATGCCTCGCGCACCTCGGGCAGCTTCAGCATCGGATTGCGCACCTCGACCCGGTTGCTGCGGGCAATCTGGCCCGGCGTGTGCTGCGCGGCGCTCATTGCGGAAGTCCTGCGATGAGGCCCAGCACCAGCAGCGCGAGCAAGGCCAGCAAGCAGCCGAGCAGCGTGATGCAGTCGACGCGGAGGTTGTCGCACGCCTTCTTCTTGGCCCGGTCTTCGAAGGCCCTGATGGTTTGAATGTCGTGGTGGTTGAGGCGGTGCGCGTTCATTCGGCACCGCCTTGCTGTGACAGCAGGTCGCGCCGATCCTGTTCGGCGATGTCCTCGATCACGGTCTTGACTTTTTCTGCGACGCGCTGGAGCGCTTGCTTATGGGCGGCGCTTCCCCAGCCAATGGCTTTGGGATCGACACCACGCCCGAGGCTACCGGTGTTGACGAGCTGCAGAACGCAATGCAGTTCGTCAGCGAAGGTGTCGATATCCAGACCATTGCCGCCGCGGATCAACGCAACCGGTTGGCTTGTTCGAATTCCGCTCATGCCGCCCTCCGCTGCTGCTGAGCGACGATGCGCAGGACGGCGGACGGGAACATGTCGGCCTGCTGGACGGCCAGCGCATCTGCGCGCCGCGGCTTGCGCCGGCCGGCCGGCTGGCTCGCGAGCAGGCCGCGCACGCGCTCGATGGTGGCGCGCACGTCGGTCGCGCAGGCTGGCAGGTAAGGCGCGGTGATGTGCACCTTGTGCGCCAGTGGCGGCGCATAGGGCTTGTGTTGGGCGATCTGTACGACCGCGGCGGTGGTGGTGCGTGGCATGGTGGTGCGGCTCCGGTTGGTGGTGAATCAGTGGCCAGCTGCCGCGAGGGCGCGCAGGCGGGGGCGGATGCCTTGACGCGAGCGATCAAGGCGGCGAACTCGGGGACGAGGCGTCCTCGATGGCGCGGGGCGCCGGCGCGGCCGGCGCGGCCGGGCGCACTTCGGCCTGGCGGATCAGTGCGGCGGCGACGGCGATGCCCGCATCGGGCATGCGGAAGGTCGTTCGCTCTCCGTCGATGACGTGGATCTGCTCTTTCGGTAGTGCGGCGGGCGGCCGGCGGGTGGCTCGGGCGGGCCGGAATGGCTCCAGCGGCAGGATTTCTTCCGAATCGAAGGGCTTGGCCCATGGCCGATCACCCTGCGTGAGCTGCCGCAGCGGCTCGCGGGTCAGCCGCGCCGTACAGTTATTGAAACGAGTCAAGGGCGGCCCAACGCTTCGCGCTGGCCCTTGTCCTGCGCGGCTTCGCCGGCGCAGGAAGCCCACGATTGCCGACGGCTCACGAGCCAGTTGCCGGCCCGTGTTTCGACGCCCACCACGGTCTTGCGCGTGATGGTTTCGTCATAAACGTTCTTGCAGCCTTCGTTGACGCGCACGGCGGTGCGCAGCATCCATTCGCGGCGCTTGCGGCACATGCCACCCTGCGCACCAACGTAGCGCTCCCACGATGCCTGGATGTCGCCGTGCTTGTGGCAAGCCCACCAAGCCTTCACGGCGGCAGCGTCGCCAAAGTCGAGGCGCAGCTGTGCGCTCTCGATCTGGTCTTTCGTGACACGGCGCATCTCGCGCCACACCGTCACGCTCGGCTGTCCAATGGCCTGGAACTGCCGGATGCCCCAGGTGCTGGCCCATGCGTCGACGCGCTGCCAGCCCTTGAATTCGCGCGTGTCCATGACGTGCTCGAAGCCGTCGATGGTGTCGGTGTGCTGACCGACACCGGCATCGCCGCCATCCTCCGCGCCGATGTTCTTGGCCACGTACTTGGCGACATAGCCAGCCGCCCCGCCGCGGTTCATGGCGATGAACTTGCACCGGTTGCGCACGGCGCCGGGCTCATCGCCGGCATCGCTGAGCCAGTAGCCGCTGATGATGTCTTTCGCGAGCTGGGCTTGCTCGGGCGTCGCAAACCACAGCAGCGCATGCCAGTGCGGGCATCCGTCGTGGTGCGGCTCAGCAACGCGAAAGCCGTAGGCCGCAACGCCCTTGCGTGCCATCTTGGCGCGGGCCTTGGCCCACATGCGGCACAGCCATTGCTGTGCGTCGCGTGGCGTGGCGCCTTCGTACTTGTTGTTGCGCGAAGGCTTTGCCCAGCGCGATTTGCCGCCCGACAGCACGGCATGAAACCGGCTTGGGCACGTGAGCGTGAGGAACAGCCCTTGATGCCCGTTGGCGTCGGCAAATTCTTCGCAGCCGCGAATGCGCGTCATCAGCTCGCCGCGGCGGATATCTCGATTGCTTGGCGAGAGCGCGGCCAGCTCGGCCAGGCTGTAGACCTGGCCGGCTTCATTGCGCATCTTCACGCGCTTCAGCAGGTCGGCGTTGCGCTTGTTCTGGTCGAGGCGCCGGCGGCATGCTTCGTCGCTCGCGTAGCCGCCGTTCTTGTGGTGCACCACGGCCAGCTTGATGGCGGCGTGCTCGACCGTGCGGGCCACCTTTTTGCGCAACGCGCGGCGCCACCATTGCTCATTGACCGCACGTGCGATCAATCCTTCGGGTGTCGTTGCGACCGGCTTTTCCACTCCAATGCGCTCGCAGTAGTCGAGCACCGTGTCGAGCTTGTCTTGCCGGCTCATGGGCAATGAGTGGCCGTTGAGCATGTCGTCGAGCGCGTTGGCGCAGCGGCGCGCACGCGCGCACACCTCGCCGTCACCTACGGTCCAGTGCAGGATGTCTTGGTGTTCGTGCTCGAAGGCGCGCATGGCATCCACGCGCCCGAGGTTCCAGCTGACCCAGTCCGCACCGATGGCCCGGACCGTGGGCTTGAGCGGCATGATCACGTCGAACGCCGGCACCCACTGCGCGGGCAGCTCCTTGCGCAAGCGTGCGTCCATCCGCCGCGCTACCTTGTCGATGTGCTGGTCGTTCGGAAGGCTGGAGCGAAGCCGCATCCAGAAGACTGGATCGGGGGTGGCCGGGCGCGCGGTGACGAGACGCATGGGGTGCCTACAGCGTCAAAGCGCTGAGCGCGTCAAGTTCGCGAATCCACGCACGCAGCGTGGCGCGGATCGCGCTCCGCTCGGCGTCCGGGTACTCGCGCCAGCCTCGACGCAAGGCGTCATCCGGGTCAGCCATGCCGGCCTCGGTGAGCACGAAGAAGCGAAGCATGATCGGCAGACCCCGCCATTCGGCCTCTTCCAGCAGCGCCCGGCGCTGGCCGAAAGCGATGACGGCACACTCTTCGCGCAGCTTCGCGAGCTTGGCCGCGTGGCGGGCATAGAACGGGTTTGGTTTTCCATCGGGAATGCGAGTGGCTTGCTGGCGTGGGCCGTGAAACTCGTGGTGTTCAGGTGGCTCTTCGCGGTCCATGCATTCAAGGAGCGCACACGGCGGCTACTTCCCCCGCGGTGCCGGCGTTCAGCGGCGTGCCGGTGTCAGTTGCGGGGTGGCGACCTTGCGTTGCGGCTGTGATATGTCCGGCCTCGATTGCGTCGATGACCCACTGCCGCATGCAGCTGGTTTCCACCGCGCGCTGGCCGTGCATGAAGATGACCCGGTCGCGGGAGATCTCCGAACCTGTTGCCTCCGCGTCGACCACGCGCCAGCCAGCTGCCAGCAGTGCATTGGCGACAGCGTTCTGAGACTTAGGGTCGCGCCAGCTGGAAAACGTGTCGGCGGCCTGGAGCACGACGGCGTTCACGCGCCGTCCATTTCCACTGATGCGGTGGCTGGCATAACTTAGGCGCACCGCAGTGATGTCGATGTAGGCGCCGTCGGCCTGGGCGGTGCGCACGATGGCATCGAGCGCGGCCAGCTTGTCGGCCACGCGTCGGATGTCTGCGAGCCGGCAAGCGTGGCGTTCGTGCTCCTGCAGCAGAACGCGATCCAGCAGCGGCAGGTGCTGGGCCTCTTCGCGTGTGACCTTGGACAGCTTGGGCACGTCGATGCGTTGCGCAGGCTTGTCGGCGAAGCGGCGGGCGGTGTGGGACATGTCTACGGCTCCTGTGACGGAAAAAAGGCGTGAGAAGGGCCGCACGCCTTGAGGAAGGCATGTAGCGAGGGGTTGAACGGGGATCAGTCGCGCCGTGCGGCGCGTGGGCTCGGCCTACCCAGGCGGAGCTGCTGGCGTGGCGCCGCCGGTGCCGGCGCCCCAGTCATTGGTTGGCGTGCTCAGGCTGGCCAGGTAGGCGGCCTCTTCGTCGGCGAGGTTGCCGTCATCGGCCAACTGCAGAGCCAACTGGCCGCGTTTGATGTGACGCGAAAGCGGCAGCGAAACGTCTGCCGCGGGGATGCTCGACAGCACCAGCACGCGCTGGAATTCGAGCGTTGCAACGCCCGTAAACCCGCAACGCCAATTGCGGCACCGGTAGGTGATCTCGCGCATCGTCTTGCTCATTGCGCGGCTGTCGCAGGCCACGCAACGCGTGTTGCAGTGCGGGCACTCGATGGTGATGCGCATGTAGCGGTTGTTCGCTTCGGCATCGGCTTCGTGCATGTCGTGTGTGGCGTTCATCGCGCCTTCCCTCCCGATGTGGCCAAGCGGGGGCCGCGGCGGCCTGTGATGTGTTCCGTGCCCCTTCGCATGCGCGTCTTGGCCAGCCAGACGACGGTGTCTTCGACGCTGGCCAGACCCTGCACGCGGCGCACCCGGTCGAGCACTTCGTGCTCGGCGTCGGTGAGGTCGATCTGGTGGCGCGTCATCTTTTCGTCAGACATTCGGCGGGGGTATGGCTTGCTGCTGACCGCTGTTGGGCGGCTGGCTTCAGGCTGCGCTGCGCGGCAGACTGCCGTCGGCCAATGGCTCGCGGCTCACGCCCAACAAGTCCTCGGCCTGGCGCAGGGCCAGCTCGCGGATGAGCGTGGTGGGCTGCTCGCCCAGGTAGTCGGCGAGCGCACGCAGTAGCTTGTCCTCGTAGTCGTCGAACCGCACGGTGAGGCGGTTGTCGCGGATGCGCTTGGTGTCGGGATACATCGTTGAATTTCCTTCGGGCAAAGGAGTGGTAGCGGGAATTGGGTTCAGGCGTGAGCAGTGGTGCCAGCCAGCTCGGCCTCGTACTGCGCGAGGCCCAGCAGGTAGACGCGACGCGCGAAATTGGCGACGGATCGGCCTTCGCGGCTCGCGTGCGCCTGGGTGCGCTGGTGCTCGGCGGGAGGCAGGCGCATCGCGATGGGCACTTCGTTGACGAGCCGGATCTCCGGCGGAAGCTCCGGACGACCTCGGCGGCGGGCGGTGTGGGCCATACGTTTAATATCCGAACGGGTTAATGTGGTGTGTGGTGCAAAATGTAGCACGGAATTCCGTGCGTGGATAGAAATGGATACGGAAAACCGTGCAGTATTTGCAGCCCGCTTGCGAGAAGAGCGTGATCGCTTGGGTCTGTCGCAGGCGGAAATTGCTGCGCGCTGTGGCGCGAAGCCACGTACGTATCAAGACTGGGAGCGAGCCGTCGCTTCTGTTAGCGTGGAGTTCCTTTCAACGGCATTGACGACCGTTGGTCTCGATGCTGTGTACGTGCTCACAGGCGTACGCACCCCTTCGCATCTGTTGCCCGTGGGCGACAGGGTGGTGGTGGATGCCAAAGGGAAAGTGCCGCGCTATCTAACTCCAGAACAAGAAGCACTGCTGGACAACTACAACGCGGCCGATGAGCGAGGTCGCGCCGCCGCGCGCAGCGTTCTTGATGCGCTCGCGCAACCGCAGCCTAAAAGGGCGAATGGGTAAATTGGGACTGCTGATTGCGGCGCTCATCCGCTTGCTTTTGACGACGTCGGGGGATGCCGCAACGCATGGCGGGGACTAGGAGGAACGATGCGACATGTCTTATTGGCCCTGGCGTTCGCCTACGGCTTGTCTTTGAGTGCCGGCCCAATCGCGGCCCAGGTTTCGACGCTGGGGAAAACGGCTGGGCCGCCGATCTTCGCGAGCGCAGAGAAGGCCTTCGATGAACTGGGCGACTACAGCGTCGAGCTGGGGCAGGTAAAGATTCTCAAGCAGTCGCCGCTGCACATTCAGATCAAGGCCGAGGCCGAGGCCGCCACGGTCCGGCTTTCACCAACGGTGATGGTGGAGCAAACGGCCGAGGTGCTGGCCTACGGTCTCTTCCGCATGTTCATCCACACGAAGGCGAACGAGGTGACCGTCACCGCGCTGCCCGTGCTGCAAACCTTCAGTGACAAAGGGTCGACAGAGAAGGTGCTGAAGGACAAGTCGGTTCAGGTCCGCATGACGCGCGCCCAGGCCGAGAAGATCGCGCGCGAAGTGATCGGCGTTCAGAACCTCGACGACCTCGTCGTTAAAGAGCTTGTGGGCTGGGGCTGGTCAAAACAGATGCAGAAAACCTTGGGCCAGAGGGGGAGCAGTGTCGTTGATCCGGCGTTTCTTCGCGTCCTCGGCCTGCAGGTTAATCCTCCAAAGTGATGAACCCCACTTTCGCAATATTTGAATTGTGAGGAAGGCATGAATTGGGGTGATCTCGCTAGCAAGGAAGTGATCGGAGCCCTAGTTGGCGCCGCAGGGGCCTTTGTTGCTGCCATGTGGGTTGCCCGAGATGCTCGGCGGCGCGAAGAGCGATCGGCTGCAATGGTCCTGACTGGTGATCTAGTGAACCTCATCGCGATCCACAACGCTCTTCAAAGGACCATCTCGGCGCAGGGCATGAACGAGTTCACTGCCAAGCACTTCGTAGCCTCGAAGCTGGTTAGTCACTTCCCGTCACTGTCGGTTCTTTTTGATGCGTATGTGGCGCGCCTCATGCCGCTACATGTAGTACTCGCGGCAGAGCTTCACTTGCTTGCAACCAAGTACAGGCTCATGGCCGAATGGGCTAACCGATTGCGCAGTGGAGTTGGCGCTGATCTCGACGATTTGCTTCCGCTCCCATTGGAAGGTCGCAATGCTGCCGATGCGGGACGACTGGCCGACGGCATGAGGGAAATCGGCCACCACGCCCGCGCGGCCCAAGAGTTGTTGAGCCTTTTGGTGCTGGATCGGTTTACGGGATGGAATCGACTCCGCTTGACACAGATCGCATCAGCGGAATTGAAGCCTGTGCTGCTCGCTCATGCCCACTCCATCAAGTCCAGCCGCGGCAAATCTAAGGATTGAGCCGACAGACGGCGTGTACGTCAACGCAAGCTCCTGAAGAAAAACCTTCTAGTTCTTGAGCGTTGAGTTGCAAAACGGATGAACAACTTGGGCGTTTTTCATGTCGCCGCCGCCGCCGTCTTCCTTGCGTTTAACGTGGTCAATCTGAATCGAATTTTTGTGAATCAAACCGCCACACAAAGCGCATCGAACGGGACTCTGAAGAGCCGCGTTCAGGAACGAAGCCGACTTCGTACTCTTGCCCATCGCCTTTCCGTGTGCGCCTGTAGGCGCTTCACTCAAGCGGATAGAAGGTGCGCTCGCGCCTTGTAGGTATGAGAACTCGTCATCGCCCTCAAGAGCCGAGACGATTTGCCCATCACTCAAGCCTTCCGCAAGCCGCTCAGCGACAAACTGAACGTAACGAACAATCCGGGGCTGACTCCGCTTCCCTGCGCCAGTCTTCTTGATCGTCAGAGTGATGAAGTCTTTGTGCTGGATCAAGAAATCTTCCAGGGCGCGCCGCACAGCAGCAAATGTCTTGAGTTGCCCCTTTTTCTCCAGTGCGCTGATGAACTCGGCAACCGCAAGCAACGCTGCCGGCTGGAACTCGCCTCCACGGGTGTAGCAATAGACGGCTGGATGAAGGCCCAGCGACATTGGTGCATTGCCAGTTAAAAGGTCGATTGCGCGCTTAACGGCCTTGAGGAACTTGATGGTTTGCGAACCATCAACGTCTGGATCGATTCCATCGGTCTCCTTTTGCCCCTTCGGCTCTGGAACAGCATTTGCCCAATTCACCAGATCAAATACGAACGGCAGGGCGTTGTATCCACGGCCTGCGAGCGGAAGATCTAACGTCTTAACTGGGCCGTCACCAATAGGCGGCTCATAAAGCGCCGAGTGAACGTGTTTCGCGATCTGTTCAATTTCTGCTTGCACGTCGCTCGCGTACTTCGTCCAGTACTTGTGCCCAGTTCCGCCCCTGACGATCGCGCGGGCCGCCACAGCGTTCGGGCTCGCGCGAGACTTCAGGATCCGCCTCTCGGTCGGATCAATCGGCGTAGCTGCTTGATTGATCTTGAAAAAGGAACTCTCTGCCGCTTTTGCATCAACGGCCGGGACCCACTGCGCGACTATCGTGTTTACAGCCAAATTGGCTAAACGCGCTTGGATTTCGGGGCGGGCGTTCTGCGGGTTTTTCCGAGCGCTAGCGAACTCCCCGTAGGGACCGATTAGCGCGTTGACCGTCTTGCGAACTTGCTCAGCTATTCGACGCTGCTCTTCAGGGATTCGACCGCCGAAATACTCTGATGACTTGCGTTGATCGCCGTAGTCGTCGCGCACCCACGCAATGAGGGCTCCCAGCCGATGCGCGCCGTCGATGACGAACACATTGCCTGCTCGCTTCCACAAGATCACGGCCGGTATGAGGTCGCCGTCAACAAATGACCGGATTAGATCGACGACTTTCTCTGGAGACCAATGCGCGGTCTCGCGTTGAAAGTCAGGCTTGCGAAGCGCCTCGCCAAAGAAGTTGTCGTCAAGATGATGTATATCGATCCGCTCTTGGTTGCCGACACGCGTATCAAACACCTCGGCCATATCTTCGCGCGGAATCATCGCGTCAAGGTTCACCACGTTTCCAGCCATTGCCTTACCCTCCCGAACAGGTCTTAAGGGGCTCATACTAGCGCTCCATGCCTGACCTGCGACCGCGGTGCATAACATCGCGCTCTTCTTTGCTTCATTTACGCTGAGCTCGCCCTTGCATACTCGGGCTGCTGTCAGCCTTCTGCGCCCGCGCCTTCCTGCCCTTCCACGCCCTCGGCTTGCTCGGTTTCCAGCGTGAGCTGGCTTGTGTAGCCGCCGCCATCGAGCGAGTGCCGCACGCGGGTGACGATCCACGGTGTTTCGTCGATCTGACGCTTGTAGCCAGCCACGCGCGCAGGGCGCTGCGGAATGATGTCGGCGCGGCCATAGGCGAGTGTTATCTCGAAGTCGAAGATCCCGCGCTGTATGCGCAGCCATTCGGCGCGCGCAGCGGCAAGGGCGTCCGCTTCGCTGGCAAAGGTTGCGCGCAGTTCCTTTGCCCTTCCGCTGATGCCAGCAATGACCGCGCTTCGGTTGCCGGTCTTCACGTTGTTGTACATGGCCCGCACGCCGCTGTAGGCATCGCGGTCGGCGCGGCTCCAGCGGTGCTGGTCGCCATCGCCGCGGGTGACGAGCACGGGCGGCAGCGGCTTGCCGCTGGGTGTGCGCGCGGCGCGGGCCTGGCTGAAGAGCAGGGTGCCGTTCTTCACGGTGCAAATGCAATCGAAGGTCTGCGCGAGCCGCCGCAGAAAGGATGCGTCGGACTCGCTCAGCTGGTCGGCGTGCTTGACCTTCCGGCTGGCGATTTCCTTGTCGACGGTGGCCTTGATGCCGTTGCGCGCGGCCACGCTGTTGACGATGGCGCCGACGGTGGTGTCGTGCCACGACTCATCACGCAGACCGCGCAGGCTGTCGAGCAGGTTGGCGGCCCGCGCGCGGATGGTGATGGTGTCGGGTGTGCCAGCGTACTCGACCGCCTGCACGGTATAGCGGCCCTTGTCGATCAGACCCACCGGGAAACCCATTTCGTCGCTATCGAACTGGCGGTATGGCGCCGCGACCGGCTCGGCTTGCCAGCCTATGGCCACTTCGACGGTATCGCCCGTCTCGGGCAGCTCAAGGCGGCCATCGTGGTCGCTCACGACGAGCTCGACTTCGTCCGCGTCATTGGCGCGATCATCGGTGATGGTGAGGCTCACGAAGCGCGGCAGGATGCGGTCGCTGACGTTGTTGCCGTTGACTGTGACGCGCCAGATTGGCGTGAGGTGCGCGGCAGGTCGACGGCCGTTGCCCGGCGTAGCCGTGACGGTGGGCAGCGAGTCGGCGATGGTGTCGGTGTCGGACATGCGCTGCGTACTCAACTTCCGGTCGCGCCGCCGCTGACGCCGAGGTATTGCCCCAGGTCGGCATTGGGGTTGCCGGCGGTGTCTTCGAGGATGGCGCCCAGCTCGCCCATCTGTTCGGTCACGTCCTGCACGTCCTGGTCAACGCGCTGCAGCGTGAGCGTGAACTCGATGCGCCGGGCCTCACCGGTGACGTAGAACAGGGTGCGCGTCTCCTGCAGCTCAGTGATGACGAAGGCGCCGTAGATGATGCCCGTGCCTTCGACAAGCACCCAGGCCGCGCCCTGGTCGGCCATCGCACGCAGCATGTCCAGGCTGGCCGGTTCTCCTTTGAACTCGGGCAGCACCACGCCCGTGAGGGTGATGATGTCATCCCCGGCCCCAGGTACTGCGTGGCGTTGCGCGCGCCCACGAGCGCCTGCGTGGCGTGCTTCCAGCTGCTGCGCCGCTGCAGCTCCTGATAGCTGAGCGTGTCGAGTTCAAAGACGAAGAGGCCGAGGCAGAGCATGGCGGATGGTCAGTTGTCGTAGTCGATGAACGCCGCACGCATGCGGGCGCTCTTGGCCGCGTCGCGGCGATCAAGCTCGGCGCGCACGGCGCTGGCCAGAGCGTGGGCGTCGGTGCCGGCCGCGGCGTTGATGTGAATCGTGATGGTGTCTCCCTGCACGGTGACGGCGCCGGACGTGCGGGCGCTGCTTGCGGCCAGTGGCGCGCGCGTGTCGAAAACCATGGGCTGCAGCGCAGGCGCACCACCGGCGCCGGCCATGGCGGGCAGGGCCGCTGTGGTGGCGCCGACCATGCTGAGCGCAGCAGCACGCAGCATCGGCAGAGTGCGATCGATCCCGATTGCCGCACCTTGCGCGATGTTGCCGCCGGCCTCGATGAACACGCGCGACGGGCTGTGGATGCCGAGCTTTTCCTTGAACCAGGCTACTGTGGAGTCTGCTGCGCCGTTGATTGCGTCCCGTACCGCGCCCAGCCCGTTCGTGATGCCGTTGACCAATCCCTGCATCATCTGCCCGCCGAAGGTCGTGAACCTCGCGGGCAGATCAAAACCAAACCACTGCATCACTTCCGCGAAGGCCTGGTAGAAGAGGCCCATGGGCGACCAGTTGAGGATGGCCGCGCTGATGGTGCCCAGCGCCGCCGGCACCGACCCGCCGAGGTACTGCCAGAACGCGGCGAACGTCGCCTTCGTGCGCTCCCACAGGCCCGAAAAGAAGCCGCTGATCGGCCCCCAGTATCTGTAGATGAGGAATGCGGCTGTCGCGATGCCTGTGACAGCCAAACCGATGGGGTTCATCAGCAACGCCCGACCCAGCCACATGACCGCGGAGGCGGCGAACCCGAGCGTTCGCGTGACCAGTGTGAGCACCGGAGAAAGCACAGCCGCCTTGATGCCGAACAGGCCGATGCCATAGCGCACGATGGCGAATGGCCCCAGCAGCGCCGCCGCGCCAAGCGACAGGGCGCCGAAGCCTGCGGCGAGCAGACCGACCCATAGCACCGCCTTGCCGATGTACGACGCCAGCACCGGGTTCTCGCGCGCGAACGCCGTGATGCCCTCCAGAGCGCTGGAGACCGTGTTGAGCAGGCTGATGTAGGCCGGCATCAGTGCTTCGCCTGCTTCACGCATGGTGTCGTGAAACTTGGAGAGCGCGGCCCCTTCCTGTCCGCTGAGACTCGTGCGCGCCCTGGCGTCGAGCGATTCGATTCCGAAGGCGCCCGCATTGAGCTTGGCATTCTTGTGGATCTGATCGCGCTGCAGGTACATCTGCGAGAACAGGTTCGAGGCCGTGCGGTTGCTGAAGATGCTTCCGATGGAATCGAGAATCTGTTCCTTGTCCGTGATGCCCTTGGCGGCGAGCGCCGGCAACAGGACTTGCTCCATCCATTCAAACTGGTTGGAGCGGAAAAGCTCGCTGCCCTTGAGCGCACCGGGGTTCAGGAAGGACATCTGCCCCGCCTTGTCGTGCGTGACCTTCGAGGGGTCGCCGATCAGGCCCAGCGCCTCGATGTTCTTGGCGGCGCGCTTTGTCGTGCGCCCTTGGTAGAGATTCTGGTAGGCCGACATGGTCGCCGTACCCACGCGATTGCCGCCCATTTCACTGACCAGCGCTTCGAGCTGGTAGTACATGGCGGAGTCGTTGAGGCCTTTGGCCGCGACGCCGCCGGTCTTGATGAAGTTGAGCCATTCCTCGGGCCCGACGCGGCCGCCGGTCGCGGTGATGACACGCTGCACCATGTCCGCCTGGCCCTTGAACGATTGTTCGCTGGACAAGCCACCGCGCAACTCGATGACCCTGAGCATGTCGAGGAACTTGCGTTCGTTGTCTTCGCCTTTTTCCGCTCCGAACATGGCCTTGTTGGCGAACTTCATCTTGGCCAGCGTGGGCATGACCATTTCGGCATGGTGCACGTCGGCGAAGGCTGTGGTGGCGTCAAGCATCAGGCCCAGGTTGTCATTCATGCTGGTGCCGAAGGTCTTCATGCCTTTCGCGTAGGCGACGGCCTGGTCGGTTTCCTTTTTGCCCAGGCCGAGCGATTCGATGCGCGCGGTGGTGGTCTCGTAATCGCGCACCTGGTGCAGCGGCTCGGTGACAGCACGGCGAATGCCGTACGCGGTGCCCACTGCACCGACGCCGGCCATGGCCATGTGGCCCGCCGTGGCACGGCCGTGGTCCAGTCCCTGCCGCAGCGAGGCGCGCCGGCCGCTCACCTTGGCCAGCGATTCGAGCCGCGCCTTTTGCTGAGCAATAGCACCGTTCGTCGACTCGATCTCTGATTTCAGGCGCGATTGATCGACCGAGAGCTTGCCGATGCCGCTCGCTGTGGCAGCGGTGCGCAGCTGAACCAGCGCCTGCCGCTGCTTGTCGTATGCCGCGGTCGCCTTGTCCACCTGGCCGCGCAGCTTTGCCGGCTTCGGCGCTGTTGGCGCCGTAGGTGCGGGTGACGCTGTCGAGGTTCGCGCGCAACACCTTGAGGGCGTTGCCTTGCTGAGCCAGCGCGGACTGCTGTTTCCGCAGGCCGTCGACCTGGGCCATCTGGCTGTTGAGCAGCTTGAGGGCATCGCGGGATTGCTTCAGGCCCGCGGCCGTCGCCCGGCTCTGCGCGTCGAGCGGCTTGAGCGCGGCGACGGCCTTGTCGGCGCCTGCCAGGATCAGCTTGAGGGTGAGCGGGTTGGCCATGGTTCGGTGTGTCGGTCAGTCGTCGTGCTTGTTGGGGGCGTAGCGCTTGCGGGCGGCCTCGCGCCAGTCCATGAGTTCGCCGATGGCCATGCCCTCCATGTCGGCCGGCCGCCAGTGGAAGACCAGCGCCAGATCCGCCATGGCGTCCTCTACGCGTTCTGCAAGACCGCGTCCCTCACTGACTTCTTGAGCAAAAAACTGATGATGTGACCCCCGGCCTCGGACAGGTCGGCCGGGTCGAGCTGGGCGCATTCGGGCGGCGTCAGCGAGGGCAATGTGATGCGCGGCAGCAGCTTCATGATTTCTTCGGCGTCCGCCTGATGCAGCCGCTGCAGCGAGAGGCCACGCAGCTCGCCGGAGTTGGGCTTGCGCAGGGTGATCTCGGTGATGCTGGTGCTTCCCCGTTGAATGGGCGTATCGAGCACGATGGTGTTCGGCACGATGGCGCTGGGTGCAGTGTCTTCGGTGTTGATCTCGGGCGTTGGGGCGTTGTTCATGGTGATGGCTCGTTCTGTGGTGAGTGAAAAGGCGTGATGGGCGAACGTGGCGGAGCGGTTTAGAAGCTGGCGCCGAGCCCGATGGCGAAGCGGATGGCGCTGTAGATGTCGGAGCCGCCGACTTTGAACACCATGCCGGGCACGTCGATTTCGATCAGCTCGGCGCCGTCGACGGTGACCTTGTAGTAGCTCAGGCTCGCCTTGAACTCGTGTTCGTTGTTCTCGCCGGCCTCGGCATCGTTGGGGTTCCACTCGCTGAGCCGGCCGCGGGCGATGACTTCCACGGCACTGACCAGCCCGGTAGCGTCGTCTTGATAGGCGCCGGCGAAGCGCCAGACATTGGCACCCACCGTCTGGGCGCCGAGCATCGCAATCAGCTGGGTCTTGAGTCCGCCGGCCTTGATGCCCAGTTCGAGCTTGTCATGGCCCAGCTCGATATCGACCGAGCCATGCATGCCGCCGGCGCGGTATTCCTCCATCTTCTTGGTGATGGTGGGCAGGGTGACGCTCGGGATCTCGCCGATCCAGCTTTCGCCGTCGCCGAAGAGTGCGAAGTTCTTGAGTTTCTTGGGGAGGCCCATGGTGTGCTCCTATGCGGTGTGCGTTGCGGATGGGCGCTTCACGCGGCCTGAACGGCGGCGGCGAAGTTGGCCAGGAAGTCGTCGGTGATGGTCTGCATGAAGCCCAGGTCTTCGAGCGGCGGCACCGGCGTGTAGCGGTAGCTGATGCGCAGGCGGCCCACCGCCAGCTCTTCCTTCGGGTTGAGGTCGGGATTGAGGAACGCTTCGAAGCCGATCAGGTAGCCGCCGGTCACGAGATCGCGGCCCTTGGCGTTGATGCTCGCGAGCATGTCTTTCACCAAGCTCGGGTGCATCGGCTTGTCGACGAACGTGAAGTGCGCCTCGGCCATGGTGTCGGCCAGCACCTGCGCGGTGCGGGTGTAGTTCTCGAAGAAGAACTTCCCACCCTGTGCTTCGGTGGTGCGGTTGCCCCAGAAGCGGTAGCCGCTGCGGTTGATGATGGTGGTGACTTCGAGGCTGTTCAGGTAGTTGGTGTCGCTGCTCGGGCTCTGCAGGTCGAAGAACACGTCCGACGTGATGCCCTGCGGGCCGTTCACGACGATGTTGGAGAGGGTCTTGTGCCAGCCGATTTGCTGGTCGAGCTTGGCGCGCAGTCCCAGCGCGTAGGCCGTGGCCGGAATGACCTCGGCCGCGCTCGTGATGGTGTTCCACGCGAGGAAGTTGGGCCAGATCACCATCAGCTCGCGCTTGCCGAACTTTGCGCGGTACAGCGTGGCGTCTTCCTTGGTGGTCGCGTAGGCCATGCCGTCGGGCTTGCGCGCCGCGACGTAGCCGAAGCCACGCAGCGCTTCGGCGACGGTGCCGATTTCGATGGCCACCGGCTCGGTGTCCAAGCCAGGCGCGCCGATGATGCGCGGCTTGTAGCCGAGCTGACCCTGGGCGGCGAGCAGCGCCTGCAGGCCGGTCTTCTGGCCGCTGGCGGTGGTGGTGCCGATGACGTTGCTGGTGGTCGTTGCATCGTCGGCGCCGGGCTCGACGCGCACGACGATGGTGAACGTCTGCGCCTGCTGTGCGATGGCCTTGAGTGCTGTGGCCAGCGTGCCGGTCGCGCCGGCCTTGCCGATACTGCCGCCGGGATTGGTGAGCAGCACCGGCGTGTTCAACGGGAACGCGTCATCGTCGGCCAGGGGCGCCGTGGCAATGAGGCCGATGATGGCCGTGCTGACGACGCGGATGGTGGCGCCGCCTTCGTTGACTTCAAAAACGCGTACGCCGTGGTGGTATTCGGTGGACATGGTGGATGACTCCTAGGAGGGTGTGAAAGGTCAGGCCTCGGGCAGGGCGGCGAGCGACGCCTGCGGCCAGCCGGCCGACAGGTCGTAGGTTTGAACGGCAGCGGAAGACGACAGCGCGGCGATGGCCTCGTGGTGCGCGCGCTCTGCGGAGAAGCACGCCTGAACATGCAGGGCGATGGCGTTGGCGATGACCTGCAGCTCAGGCAGCGTGAGACTCACCCAGCCTGACGTGGCCTTGAATTCGATGGATTCCACGCCTGCCGCTTGTGCGTTCACGAGCACTGACGTGATGCGGTCTTGATCGTCTTTTCCGGTGGAGACCCGGACGCCGTTGGGCAGGGTGATGCCGCCGGTCTCGACCGCCCAGCGGCGCGCTGTCGCGGCGGCGATCAGCTTCTTCTTGAGGCGATCCAACATGACGGCGCCGTCCAGCTGGACGATCTGACCGTCGACAACGCGAAGCTCGTGCCAGGCCGCTGCTTGTTCTTCGGTGCAAGCAACCGCACTCTGCGGAATGGTCCCGTCCGGCGTCGATCCGGTGCCCTTGACGTTGCCGTCGGCATCCAAGATAAGAAATTTTTGAGCGGTCATTTTTTCTTCAAATGTTGGGGATGAACATCAGCATCACGCAGGCCGAAAACGCCACCTGCGCGGCCACCGTGTAACCGGCGGAGACCGCACCGCCCTGTACCGCCATCGTGGCCATGTGCGCCATGGTTGTGATGGTGTTGTCGGTTTGCATCGCCACGCCATTGATATAGAGAGTGCAGGCATTGGTCCCAGCTGCTTGCTGACTGTTGTTGCGGATGCCGAACGCGATCAGCCGGCCCGGGCCGGGCACGGTAAAGACCACCTCTGCATGAACCGTTTGGTTGGCGCCGGCGATGAAATGGGTCGCCACAATCGGCGGGTTCAGTTGGGCCAAGCGCGCGTACACCGGATGAGGGTTCGCCGCGGCGGCGTGATTGGCCAAGTCGGTATCCGACGCGTACTGCGGATGCGGGTCGCCTGCGTTGACGTGCGCCGCGAGATCGGCGTCCGTGGCGTACTGCGGATGAGGGTTTGCTGCGGCCGCGTGATTCGCCAGGTCGGTATCCGACGCGTACTGTGGATGCGGATCGGTCGCGGCCACGTGCGCCGCAAGGTCGGCATCGGTGGCGTAGCCTGGATGGGGGTTCGCGGCGGCGACGTGTGCCGCGAGATCTGCATCGGTGGCGTACTGTGGATGTGGATTTGCCTTTGCCTCATGAGCAGCAACCGAGTCGCCCAGGGCATCATCGAGTTCCGCCGCGGTGAACCCCCAGCGCACCCACTTCGCAGCGTCCTCGCCGGGCACCACGTTGATGCTTTCTCCAACGCTTTTCCACGTGGTGCCCCCATAGCTCACATAGGCGACGTTCGCCGGATAGGTGAGCGTGGCGTCCCATGGCGTGACGTTGCGCAGGCGCTGATAGCGGGCGCGGTTCGCGAGCTGTCGCGGGGCCAGGTTGTCGATGCCCGTGGGGCCGCCGAGGACGGGGTCATCTTCCTCCAGCTGGTAGATGCCAGCTTCCCATTGGTCGGTTTCGTTGAGGTTTGCCATGTCAGGCGCTTCCGTGGTTGAAGGCGCCATCGCGTCGCGTGGCGCCGTTGTGGCTGTTGGCAACCGTCGCGTACCGCAATGCGACCAGATGGCAGCGTGCGGGTGCGACGGACGGCAGTAACTTGCGCAGGCGCTCGGCCTGCACGTTGGTGATCGGGCGTTGGAAGGCAACCATGTAGGTCGCCCAAGTGGTTTCCAGCGTGGCGTGCGGATAGACGCCGTCGCGGTAGATCGTGCCGTTGTGCGTCCTGCCGCCGACGCGCTCGATGATGTCGACCTCGCCGAAGCCGAGCGAACGAATGAGCAAGCGAATCGCCCAGGGGTGCCCTTGCGACGGTGAATCTCGATGCTGTTGAGGATCAACGCCCGCCGCGCGTCGTCGGACTTGGCTTCATGCCAGGCTTCGACCGACATGGTCCACGACAGCCAGGGCAACGCCTCGGCAAGGCAGTGCGCCGCGCTCCACAAATGGCGCAGGCCATCGGTGGACAGTTCCAGATCCGTGACGCCGGCAAGTACCGCCTCGAGTGGTGTGCGATTAGGCGGTAGCAGGCGCTGCGATGGGGTGAGGTTATTCATCGACGACAACCTCGGTCAGGGTGATGCCCGTGACGCGGACCCATTGGGTTTTCGTGCACAGGATGTCGGCGGGCGGCACGTCGATGTCGATGCGATCCATGCCTGGCTGGTGCAGCGCCGCGTCGATGCCCGAGCGGGGCAGGCCGGCGCCGAGGCGCCGCACCTTTAGCAGCCAAGTGTCAAGTTCCTTGCGAGCCTGCGCTGCGGCGACTTCGCCGGCGGCGCCCGGTTGGCGGTACATCGTGGCAACGATGGGCGATTCGATGATTTCGACAGCCTGAACAATGACCGTGTCGCAAAGCGGTCGGATTTCCTCGGCGCTGAGCGCGTTGCGTACCGTCGCCAGCAAGGGCTCATCGGGCACACCATTCGCCGCTTCAGACAGGATCGTGACGCGGACGGTGCCGGGCGCGGGACTGTCGACGCCAACGTCAGCCACTTGGGCGCTGGCGGTGAGGGTGTGATACCGGTAGCTCTCTTTCGGGCCAGCAGTCGTGATGCCTTCCATCGCAAGCTGTGCGCGCTCGCGCAGGCGGTCATCTTTTTCGTAGACGGCGGCCACCGGCGGGATGGCGGTCGGGTCGGCCGGCGTGACCAGCAGACGCTTCACTTTGAAGTTCGCGGCCAGGTTGTCGAGGTCCGTGTCGACGGCATAGGCCAGCATGCAGGCCTTCGCGGCGTCGTTGATGCGTTGGCGCATCAGCATTTCGCGGTAGGCGCCGAGTTCCAACAGCTTGCTGACCGGATCGGATTCGAGCAGCAGCGGGTAGTCGACGCCGGCCTCTGCGCAAAGCTCCTGAAACTGGGTCTTGTGCTGCTGGAGGATGACCTCGAAGTCGAGCAGTTCAATGACTGCCGGCGGCGGCAACAGCGTCATGTCCATCGTCATGCCTGTGCTCCCACGATGACGCTGGATGTGACCGATTCGGTGCTGTGGGTGTCGCGGCGCGCGATGGAGATCTCGCACCGGCCTTGCGCGTTGAAACGAATCGCGATGCGGCTCACGCGGGTGCGCGGCTCCCATTTCATGATGGCCTGCGCGGTCGCTGCGATCAGGCGCAGCCGATTGGCCCCGGTGGCCGGATGGTCGACCAGCTGCGGCAGAAAGCTGCCGTAGTTGCGACGCATCAGGCGCGAGCCGATGGGCGTGGTGAGGATGTCGTCGATTGATTGGCGAATGTGTTCACGACGCGTGAGCATTCGCCCGGTGGTTCTGGAAATGCCGGTCATGGGACAGGCCCCCGCTGATATCGCCGCCCTTGACGACTTCGGATGTCCGGTGGTTCTGCAGGCTGATCGCGCCTGCAACGATGTCGCCCCCGTCCGTGGCGATGCCATGGCCGTTGATGAAATCCATGTCGCAGTTGATCTGCGCACCCTTGCCACCGGGGCCGACGCCGTAGCCAACCATTCCCTGCTGCCAGGTGAGCAGGCCCTGCACCGTGAGCATCCCGGTGGCGGTGGTTTGCGGTGCGTCCAGCGTGATCTGTTGCGCTTCGACGGTGACTTGCTGCGAGTGCACGGTGGCGCTGTCGTCAGCGGTCACGTCGGCCGTCTTGCACTTCACGGTGATTGCGTCGGGGACCGTGATATCCGCAGTGCCGTTGCCGGGCAGCGTGATCTTGAGCGCGTGCGCGACGTGGTCGTATTCGATGACGGCGCCGTCGGGGTATTTCGTCACGGTCTTGTTCGGGTCCGCGCTCGGCGCCGGGCGGTTCGCAGTCGGCACGCCGGTCAGCACGAAGCCGCCTTCGGTGAGGCCGCCGGGCGAGAAGAGCAGGACGCATTCGCCGACGGTGGGCGGGTTCCACGTGCCGGTGTCGCCGGCGCGCTGCTCGATGTAGGGGCGCCAGTCGGAGGTGGCCGTTTCGGACAGCTTGACGCGCACCATTGGAGGCGTGGCGCCGTGGTCGACGGCCGAGATGGTGCCGACGCGCACGACGTTCTCGATCTGGCGTTTCAGATCGGCAAATTGTTGAACGGGATCGACGGGACCGGGCATGCAGCCACTGTGCCGAAGGGTCCGCGTGTGCGCGAGCGGCGGCGTGGGTGCGGGTGGCGGGGACTGTTGCGCCTTCGGCTTGTGTGGCTTGGCGTCAACCGCCGGCGGTGATGTGGTGCAGCACGAGGTCGATGATGGCGTCTTCGTCGGCCGCTGTGAAGCCCAGCAGTTCTCGGCGCGCGTATTTGACGCTGATGGTTTCGGGCCGGCGCCAGTCGACTTTATCGCGCAGGCCGTACTGGTGCACGCGCGCGATGCGTGCGCTGCGGCCGCCGATGCTGACAGTGGCGCTGTCGGCGGTGGCCGTCTTGCGCAGGCGCTTGGCTTGTCGCAGCTTTTCGAACATGGTGCGGCGGATGGCGCCCTTCTTGTTGCGCAACCGCGGCTTGCGCGCTTCGTAGGGCGTGCCGTCCGGGTTGCGCTGGGCGGCGATGCGCTCGGCCTGGCTGCGGCGCAGGTAGGTGGAGACCTGCACCATCGCAGCGCGGCGCCGAGCCGGCCCGAGCCCAGCGAGCAACGGGGCCGCCCATGTGGCCAAGCGGTTGAGGTCGTCGGACATGCTCAATCGTCCATGGTTTCGATGCGCCATTCAGCGGCGAGATCGGCGATGGTCTCCGACTCGCCTGGCACGGCCAGCAGCGGCTCGCCGATATGGCGCGTGGTCAGCCTGTTGACGCCGCCGACGGTCTCGCCCTTCACCGCGACCGTTTCGGTCAGGTCGATCTCGATACCGATGTCGGCGGTCTTGTGGTCGATGATTTCGGACTCGAATCGGAACGCCCTTTCCCGCCGCGCAGGGTTGTCGAAGATGTCGGGCTGAAAGCGCTTGAGCCACGCGACGACGGGGACCACGAGCACGTCGGTGCTGCCGGTCCAATCGGTGATCACGATGTTGAGCGTGTATCGGTATTCGAAGGACAGCGCCGGCGTCCCGGTGTGGACGATCTGGCCACGCTCGATAAAGACCGTGAGTCTTTCCGGGTTGGTGGCGAGGTCTGGGCAGGCGCGGGTGATGTAGTCGCGCAGCAGCTGCGGCTTCTTCATCGCTCAGGGCTCGGTCTTGGCGTCGCCGTCGGCAAGCGCTCGGTCGGCTCGGATGACATCGGCGAGTAGCTGGAGCTGCTGGTCTCGCTCGACAACAGTTGAGCGGAGCTGTTCAACCACTCGTCTGCCATCCGCAAGGCTGGCATCGAGTCGGGCCGCATGGCTTGCGAGACGATCACGCTCAGCTTCGCCGGCCTTGGACATAGCGCGGTATTGAAGGGCGCGGCCTTCGGCGGTGCGCTGCAAGCGCTCAGCACGAGCGATGCGCTCAGCAGCATCAGCAACGGCAGGCGCACGCGAGGTTTGGTAGTTGTCGACGGCATTGGTGATCTGATTGGCATGGGCGGTTTCCTCGGTGCGGCTGGTGGTGACCTGGGCCGTCTCGGCCTGGGCCTGCTGGGTGGTTGCGTTGTCCCATTTCTGCTGGACGCCGGCGGCACCGGCGCTGTGCCCTGTGCCGTAGCCAACCGCGCCCGCAGCGGCGGCGATGAGGACGGCCACTGCGGCCATGGTGAGCGTGTTCATGGGATCGAAGGCATGGAGAGCAGCGCTTCAAGGGCGCGGTTGCAACGCTCGACGCGATCCGCATGCCCCGCCATGGCGGAGCCGTTGATGCCGCGGGTGATGGCGTCGAGGTTCCAGCGGTCAGCCAGGTCGTTGAGGCCGTTGGCATGCCAGTACCACGCAGCGGTGAGCGTGGCGCCGGCGTGCTCGGCCACGATATCGGGCTGGTCTTCGCATGGCAGGCCCGTGCCCGCCGCGGCGCTGCGGTAGTTGCCGCGACCGGTGATCTGAATGAGGCCGCGGCCGCGGTAGGTCCACCCGTCGCCGGAATCCGCATTGCCGTTGCCGTTGCGGTTGGCATAGACGAGGTTGGCCAACGCCTTGGGTTGGCGGACGTAGGCGCGTGCGCGCTCAACCTGGCGCAGGGCGCTAAACATCTTCGCGATTCGGGTGGGGTCGGTGTAGTAGAGGTTTTCTTCGAGCCGAGTGAAGGCGCTGGACTCGTGGCCGCACTCGCCGATGAAAGCCGCCATGCGGCGCGGGGTGCTGATGTCGAAGCGCTCGAAGGCGGTGGCCATGTACGGCAAGAAGGCGCGCGCGACGGCCGGCGTGATGCCGGTGGCGATCAGTTGAGCGAGTGTGATGGTCATGGGGTGCCGCCAGCGCACTGGCCGTAGAGGCGCACGAGCTGCGCGGTGTATGCGTCGAGTTGCTGGGCGGTCGGCCGTGCCGGTGGTTCGGGCAGCAGGGGACAACGCGGCGAGTGAGTGGCACAGCCTGCAAGCTGAAAGGCCAGCAGGGCGGCCACGGCGAGGCGCTTCATTTCCGGTTCTCCTTCAATCGGCGGTTGGTTTCCAGAACCTCGCGGGTGGCGAGAGTGGCCGGTGCCGGCGCCGGCGCTGGGCGTGCCGCCTGGTGCGCGGTGCTGGCTGCTGCGCCTGCCTTCGCTGCGGCGGTAGAGGCTTTGTCCGCGGCCCTACCGGCACGCACGGCGGCGTCGTCGACCTTGCCCGCGGCCTGGCTCGCGGTGTTCGCGGCCTGCTGCGCGGTCTCGACCGCCTCTTCCACTTGGTTCGCAATCGGGCCGAGACGGCCAATCGCTTTGTCGAGCAGCCCCTGCAGGCGCTGGATCTCGGTCACGCGCTCGGCGCGTTCCTGCTGCACGCCGAGCCAGTGTCCGACGCCCATCCCTGCAACTGCGCCAGCCAGGCCGAAGCATGCGACGACGACGAGCATCAGAACGTGCTTGTTCCGGTCGATCCAGCGCGCGCGGCGGGCCTCTTTTTCGAGGCTGGCGAGCTGGCTATCCGTGATGGTTGCCATTGATCTGCCCCTTCATGAGTTCAAGCTCGTGCCGCACGCGTCCTAGTTCGGCTGTCATGGCCTGCAGCTGCCCTTCGAGTTTTCCGAGCGTCTGCACGGCATCCCGTAGTTCTCGTGCGAATTGATCGGCCCGCGTTTCTGCGGCAATCCGCGCTTCGCGTTCGGTCTTGAGCATTTCCTTGTAGACAGACAAGGCTTCGATCTGGCCGTCGGCATCGGCGCCGGATAGGCGTTGCTGATTGCGGGCGAGAAGCCAGTAGATGCCGGTGCCCAGGCCCAGGATGAGCAGGACAACGACGTAGCCGATAGGGCCGAACTTGGAGCCCGCGGCGTCGGCGATGGCGAGGGCGGTGGTGGCTTCTGGCATGGGTGAGTCAATCCCAGAGCTGCACCGTTTCGATGCGCGCGGTGTTGGTGGGGAGGTCGGGCAGGATGACCGCGCGGCCGAGCGGCAGGATCGGGCCGAGGTCGGCAAGACCGGGATTCATCCGATAGGCGGCCTCGGTGACGCCGGCCGTCGCGCCCAGGTGGCGTAGGCAGAGCAGATCTACCGTGTCGTTCTGCTGGGCGATGACGGTGCGTGGCATGGCTAGATCAGCTCAACGGTGAGGCGCGTGTGGCCGAGGATGTCGCGCACGGCCCATGTGGCATCTCGGCGGTACTGCTCGGCCTGGGTCTCGCGCGACTCTTCCTGATCGTCTTTTCGTGCGCGGCCGGTGGTGTCGTAGTCGCTGTAGCGCTCGATGAGGTTGGCCTTGGCGTGGCAGTACACGGCGCGGCGGTAGCGCTGGACGTTGACGGACTCACCATCGACCTGCAACGCGGGCACCGCGGCCAAGCTGGCGCGCCCTTCGTCCTGGCGGCTTTGCGCCCAGGTAGCGAGCAGGCCGACAGTGGTGGCGACAGCCTCCTGCACAGCAGGCAACAGGCGTTGCGGCGTGATGGTGCCGTCGAGGCGCATGGCGTCGCGAAGGGCGGCGAGGTCGACCGTGGGCCACCAATCGCCCGCCGATACCGTGCCCAGCGGCGCAGGGTCGCTGGGGGGCGTGGTGCGCACGAGCGGCGGGGCGGCGGCGATGAGGGACATGGTGGCTCGGTGTGTGTGTAGGTGGGCGGTGGCCGTGGCGCGAGTGGTGAGGCGTCAGCCTTTCACGTTGCGCCACGGGCCGCCCTGCACGTGGGGTGCTCGGTTGCGCTACTTGCGGGCCGCCGTCCTGCGTGGCTTGGCGCTGGCCTTGCCTGCGGCGGTGGAACGGGCTGTCTTCGTAGCGGGTTGTTGGGTGGCTGCTGCCGGCGGCTCGGCAGGCGGTTCGGTGTCGACCGCTTTGTCGGCCTTGGCAATCGCACGTTCGATGCGCTCGATGTCCTTTTTCACGCCGGCATTACTGTCGAGTTCCAGCGCGCGCTGCAACCGCGCGAGCGCTACCTGCAGAGCAGCGGGCTCGATGGCGGTGAGGTCAGGGTCTTCTGCGGTCTGCACTTTGCCGAGGGCCGCATAGGCGATGGCCTTTTGCAGCTTGGCGCGCGCCTGGTCGGGTGCGTCCTGGCTTTCGGTGAGCTTGTCGGCCTCGATGAGCAGGGCCGCCGCGTGCGCACGCGCAGCAGCTGGGTCGGCCGCGGCGTCGACGGTGGCAAGCTGCCGTGTACCGTCCGCGTCGACTTGCAATGCCCTCGGCGCCCATTGGCCTTTGAGGTAGGCGTTGGACAGTTCGTCGATGACGATGGCGGCCGGGCTGCGCTTGTAGTCGTCGGCCATGGGCATGCGGTGGCGGATGACGTATTCGGCTATCTGCAAGCCGAGTTCGTAGACGCCGGCGTCGAAGGCCCAGACCATGATCGTGGTCAGCACCTGATCCTGGGCGCCGGTGCCCTTGGTGATGGCCGTTTCGATCCAGTCGAAGTATTCGGGCAGCAGCTTGGCCTTGAGTTCCGCGCGACGCTCGTGCGACTGAACCTGCCCGATGCGACTCTTGTCTTGCGAGAGCTTGACGCGCATGAGGCCATAGGCGTCGCCTGTGAGTTCGGTGCCGTAGGGGCTGGCCTGCTGGGATTGCTCCTGCAGGATGCGTGCGCGGTGGCGCTGAGCGGGGCTGAGTGGGCGCATGGTCGGTGTCCTGATCTGATGTTGCTAAGGCGCGGGCCGGTGATGGCCCGCGCGGCGGCTTCGCGGCAGACGGATGTCTGCCTTTTGGCGTCAGCGTGGGCGTGTCTTAGGCTTGCAGCTCGATGTTTTCCACCAGCGCCGCGCGGCCGAGGTCTTCGACGACATACGCGTCGTTGCTCGACTCGTAGTTTTCGATGCGGTCTTTCTCGGGCACGTCTTTCAGGTTGCGCCGGCGGGCGTCGCGCTGCCAGTAGATCGACAGGTTGTCGAGCGTGGTGATGAGCACCTTGTTGGCCGGGAAGAAGGGCACCGTGACGGCCTTGATGCCGCCCACGCGTTTCTGGCTGATGACGATGTCGGCCGCCAGCATTTCGGTCGGCGCGTTTTCGGCGTTGACCATCGGGAAATACTTGTCGTGCATGAGGCTGCGGCCCACCACGGCGACGAGGCCGGGGTCTTGCTGGTGCCATTCGTCGAGCAGCGTGATGGCATCGAAGACGACGGCGTCGAGGTTGGCGTAGTCGCCGCCTGTGCCGACGATGATCTTGCCGGGCGTGGTGTCGCCGGTAGCGACGACGTTCTGCGGCGCGCTTTCACGCAGCTGCTGCAGCCATCCCTTGTTCACGTCCTGCAGCAGCGGGTTGTTGGCGAGATTGGTGGTTGCAGCGACGCTGGTGCCATTGAAGCCGATGGCGATGCGGTCGAGCGCCTGGCGACGGATGATGGCGTCGCGCACGCGGTTCTGGAAGTCGGGGAAGCCGGCCCATGCGTCGAGCGTGGCGTAGCGAATGAAGGTGTCGAAGTTGGTCTGAACGCACCGGTATTCGTTGCTGTCGAGCGCAACGACGTTGCGCGGCTGGCGGGTGCCGTTGACGCTGGTGTCGGTGCGGCTGGCGATGGGCCCCGAGACGCCGACGCCGACCTTGGCGCCGATTTGCTCGGTCACACCGATCAGGTTGATGCTCTGGAGGAACGAGCTCGACTCCTGCATCTTGGTTTCGAGGGTCTGCTGCACGCGCGGGACGACGTTGAAGCGCTCGGTGACGCTGGAAACGTCGTTGATCGTGGCCAGCTGAGCGAAGTAGCTGGTGAGTGCGAGGCGGGTTTCTTTACGCATGATGGTTGCTGCCTGTGGTGTTGCTGGAAGGGTTGAAGGCGCTGGCCGTGCGGGTCAGCAATCGGTCTTGACGGTGGCGCTGCCGCCGGTGGCCGGCGGACGCTTCGGATCGGCGGCGGTGGTGTCGAGCGCCGCATATTTGTCATGCATGTCCTTGAGCTGCTTTTGCAGCTCAGCGATGACCTGGTCGCTCGCGGACAGCTTCGCCGTGGTGGCCGTGACGTGCTCGGCGAAGGCGTCGCCGAGCTGGGTGAATCCCTCGCCCACGGCCGCGAAGCGCGCGTCGTCGGTCGCGGTCTTGGCGCCGAACTTGGCCAGGGCGCCAGCAATGACGGCGCGGAACTTGGCGACGGCGCCTTCGTCCTGTGCTTCCTCGAATTCGAGGGTGACTTCTTCGGCCGCGGTGAAGAGGTCATCGGGTTGGTCCTTGCGCGCGGCGAAGGGGTTGGCGTTCGGGTTCTTGGCCGCGAACTCCAGCATTTCCGTGCCCAGGCTCGCCGGGTTGTCGGTGACGGCCAAGCCGATCAGGTAGGCCTTGTCGGTGTCGGCGAATTTCGGCCGGACTTCGAGCGACGAATAGACCTTCTGCCGCTTCTTGTTGATGGCGATCAGTTCGTCGGTGGGGGAGATCTGCGCGAACAGCGCCAGCTTCTTCGTGCCGCCGATTTCGACTTGCTCGGTCTTCACCGCCAGCACGTCGCCGTAGGCACCGAACTCGCTGCTTGGACTGAATCCGCGGATGTGCTCCATGTTGATGCGAGCGCCGTAGACGTTCGGGTCGTAGGTGGCGGCGATCTGTTCCAGCATTGCGCGGTCGATGACGCGCCCGTCGCTGGTGGCGCCTTCGACGGCAACACGGAAGAACTTGGAAACCGGCTTTTTCGCGGTGGTGGTCATTGGCTTGGCTCGCTGCTGGTTGATGGGTTGCCGCAGGGTGTTGCGACGTGCAAGCCAATGGTGTCCGCGGTGCCGTGCGCGCTCAAGCCGCGCCGAATGTGGCAGTGGCGGGGACTGTTGAGGGTGATGGCGACGCTTCGCGCGCGCGGGCAACCTCGGCGGCATGCCCATCAAATCCGCTGCGCCCGGTCGTGTTGGCCGGGCCGTTTCTGCTGCCAAGAAAGTCGCGCCGCGCAAGCGTGTGCGAGCTGCTGGCGCTCATGTGGTGGCGAAACCTGCTGCCGTGTCAGGCAGCGTGACGGCGACTGAGTCGGGGCAGATTGCCACGTTGACGCCCGCGGCGCAACCCCGCACCGCGGCGCGCTTCCTCGCTTGGACAGGCTGGAAGGTCAAGCAGATCGCCGAGCACCTGGGCATACCCGCGTCGACCGTGTACGGCTGGAAGGAAGCGGACAAGTGGGATGACGCGCAGCCGCTCGACCGCGTCAATGGTGCGCTTGAGGTGCGGCTGATTCAGCTGATCCTGAAGACGGAAAAAACCGGCGGCGACTACAAAGAAATCGACCTGCTGGGCCGGCAGTTGGAGCGCACCGCACGCGTCGAGAAGTACCAGCAGACCGGCAAAGAGGGTGACCTGAATCCAGCGATTGCGGCACGCAATGCGGGCCCGAAGCGCAAACCCAAGCGCAACGAGTTCAGCGACGAGCAGGTCGCGTTGCTGGAAGAAAAACTGCGCGAGTCCAACTTCCCGTTTCATCAGAACTGGTTCGATCAGCAGCTGCAGCGCACGCGCCTGGTGCTCAAGTCTCGGCAGATCGGAGCCACCTTCTATTTCGCGCGTGAGGCCCTGTTGTCGGCGGCGCGGGAGGGGCGCAACAAGCTCTTTCTCTCGGCCTCGAAGGCGCAGGCTCACCAGTTCCGCAGTTACATCGTCGACTTTGCGAAGGAAGCCGATGTTGAGCTGAAGGGCGAAAACCTCAAGCTGTGGAACGGCGCCGAGCTGATCTTCCTGGGCACCAACGCGATGACGGCCCAGTCGTATCACGGCGACTTCTACTTCGATGAATTCTTTTGGGTTCCTCGCTTCAGAACCATCAACAAGCTGGCCAGCGCGATGGCCTCGCACAAGCATTGGCGAAAGACGTACTTCAGCACGCCATCGGCGATGTCGCACGAGGCCTATGGCTTTTGGACCGGTGACGACCGGAACAAGGGCCGTGCGAAGCGCGACCATGTGCGCATCAACACGAGCCACAAGGCGCTGCGAGGCGGCGTGCTTGGCCTGGATCGGAAGTGGCGCGACATCGTCACCGTGGAAGACGCGGTCGCGATGGGCTTCGATCTGTTCGACATCGCCGAGCTGCGCGAGGAATACAGCCTCGACGAGTTCGCGAACCTGTTCATGTGCCAGTTCATCGACGACAGCCTGTCGCTGTTCACGCTGGCTCAGATGCAGGCCTGCATGGTCGACAGCTGGGAGACCTGGGCCGACGTGAAGCCGCTGTGGCTGCGGCCCTACGCGCATAACCCTGTGTGGGTCGGCTATGACCCTTCGGACAAAGGCGACGCGGCGGCGCTGGTGGTAGTGGCCCCGCCTCGCGTGCCTGGCGGCAAGTTCCGCATCCTGCACCGCGAGCAGTTCAAGGGGTCGGACTTCGAGGCGCAGGCCGAGGCGATCCGCCGCATCACGCAGCAATACAACGTGGTTCACATCGGCATCGACAAGACAGGCCTTGGCGAAGGTGTGCACCAGATCGTGAAGAAGTTCTTTCCGCAGGTGAAGGGCTACCAATACAGCATCGAGGTGAAGCAACGCCTGGTGCTGAAAGCACAGCAGGTGATCCACAAGGGGCGACTCGAGTTCGATGCCGGATGGACCGACATTGCCGCGGCCTTCATGGCGATCAAGCGCGTGATGACCGCCAGCGGCCGGAACGTGACCTATGACTCTGGCCGATCTGAAGAGACCGGCCACGCAGACCTGGCGTGGGCAACGATGCACGCGCTGGATAACGAAACGCTGGCCGGCGACGTGGTCGGCGGCAGTTCCCGCATGGAGATTTTTGAATGAGCAAACGCAAGGCCAGCAAGGTCACACAAGGGCGCGCGGTGGCCCTCACTCGCACGCCACCCGTGGTGCCGTCGACCGCGTTGATGACGCAAGGCGATGGCGGCGCGGTCGAGGCGTTCAGCTTCGGCGACCCCGAGCCCGTGAGCCGGCTGCAGCTGCTCGACTATGTCGAGAGCATGTTCAATGGCCGCTGGTACGAGCCGCCTCTGCCTTGGGAGGGGTTGGCCAACGCGTTCCGGGCATCGCCGCACCATGGTTCGGCGATCTTCCTGAAGCGGAATCTTCTGAAGTCGATGTTCGTGCCGCACCCGCGGCTGTCTAGCGCGACGTTTGGGGCCTGGGCGCTGGACTTTCTTGTTTTCGGGAATGGCTACCTCGAACAGCCGCGCGCCTTCACCGGCCGGGCCATGGCGTTGCAGCACTCGCTGGCCAAGTACACGCGGCGCGGGCAGGAGGATGGGCGCTATTTCTTTGTGCGCAGCTGGCAGGAAGAGCACGAATTCCGGCAGGGGTCGGTGTTCCATCTGCGCGAGGACGACATCAATCAGGAGATCTACGGCCTGCCCGAGTACCTGAGCGCGCTGCAGTCCGCCTGGTTGAACGAGGCCGCGACGATGTTCCGGCGCAAGTATTACGCGAACGGCTCGCATGCCGGATTCATCTTGTACCTGACCGAGGGCCAGGTCGACAACGACGATGCCGAGGCGTTGCGCAAGGCACTGAAGGACTCGAAAGGGCCGGGTAATTTTCGCAATCTGTTTCTGCACATGCCCGGTGGCAAGTCCGACGGGTTGAAGCTGATTCCGGTCAGCGAGGTGGCGGCGAAGGACGACTTCGCGGCGATCAAGAACGTCAGCAAAGACGACGTGCTTGCTGCTCATCGCGTGCCGCCTGGACTGCTGGGCATCGTGCCCACCAACGCCGGCGGCTTCGGCAACGCACCCGACGCGCTGCGCGTGTTCGTCGACAACGAGATCCGACCGTTGATGCAGCGATTCCGTGAGTTGAACGCCTGGGCAGGGGACGAACTGGTGCGGTTCACCGATCCGCCGGCGGCGGCCGAAGCCTGACTCTAGGCGCGACCTCAGCCTTTCCTGGGTGGTCTTCCATCTATCGCGTCGGTGGCGGCGCGGGCCTTATAGGCCCGACTGGTCCGCTGGGCCCATGTTTCTTCGCGAGACTATCAAGAGTCGATGGAAACTGAACGACAGGCATGTCAGGATTCATTAGCTTGGCATCGAAGTCGCAAAACGGCCGACAGCACATTGGCAGCGTACACGACGGCGGCGGCGGAGGCGGAGGCGGCGGGGGGGCATAGGCGGATCTGGCCAGGGCTTTGGCGGAGGGTCCGGCTCGGGGTCCTTGTCTTTTGCCCAAGGGCTCTCCGCCCCTACGCCTACGAGCTTGCCATTCACGTAGTAGCCAAAGCGAGTGCCTTGCTTGTTTGGCACGACTACCAACCCGGGGTATGTGCCAGACGTAGAAGGAACGCTGGGTCTGGTTTGCGCCTGAGCAGCGCTCGCGATGACCAACGTGGCAAGAACCAGCGCTTTCCTCATCCCGTTCTCCTCAGTGCCGAAGACGGGAGAGTATTGAACGCTTCGGCTCGGCTGTCTACTTTCAGCCTCTCCTGACCGGATCGTCGTCCAGTGCTCCCGCCCTTGCCGGCGTGTCCAAAGCGTCTCCACGGGCCGGCTAAGCCCCTTGCCGCCTCCCCGCAAGGCCGAGGCACCCTGCCCGTCGGCCCGTCGGCCCGACGCTGCCTGCGCCCGCCGGCGCGCGGTCTAACCCCCACCGAGCCCGCGCGCTTCGGGTAGTTGTTTTTACGACTTGGTCGGCGAGTGTCGCCCCGCGCCAGCTCTGGCGTGGCGGCGCGCCATGGGGGTGTTTTGTTACGAGCTTTTACGGATTTGTGTGCTCTTTTGCGCGTCGTGCTTGAGCTTCAGGTACGGCGAAAGCAGTCGATCTAATTTGCGCTGCGGCACGGTCATCTCTTTGAAACGTCGCGCCACCGGGGGTCACTTCAATGTGAAACCTATGACCCACACCGCCGAACTACGTGCGGTCCGCGAGAGCGCTGTCTCGGCCCGAGACTTTCACGGCCGCGCACGGCATGTGCCGCGAAGGCACGAATGTTTCGCCTGACCGCAGAACATTTGACTGTTCAGATGAACGGTGGGCGCACCCATCGCCCGTGTCGCCCGCGCTTTGAGATTCCCTTTAGAGCGTATGCTTTGGTCCCGAAGTTCACACTGAAATTCGGTCTCAAGGAGTCAAGATATGCTGAACCTGGAACTGCAAGAGGCAATTTCAACAACGCTGGAAGCGCGTAGCAAGAAGGTCTTGAATCGCAATGCCTGGGTTGCTTTCGCGGGCGTATTCTCAGACCCGGTCGGCGCACTGGGGAAGTTGTTCTTGGGACGTGGTGAAGCGCTGGAAGCGGAGGAGGGCCGGATCAAGCAAGACATCGCTTTGGATTTGCTCTGCAAGATCGACGAGGCAATTTCTAGTGCGCTCCGAGAGTCAAGCGAAAAGGGGATCTCTCTGGATGGCTTGATCGAGGCAGTCGGCCATGGTTCGGGCTCCGTTACTGGCCTGGACATCAGTCCTGACGCGAAGAACATCCAGATCAAACCCGGAACCAAAGTTTCCGCGACTTCGCATGGATCTGGATCAGTAACTGGGATGCGGATTGGTTGAGATGACGACGGCCGCGTCATTGACCTTTGGAAGTTTTTGCCCCCGCTGCAAAACAGTGGTGGGTGTGAATGCGTCGACTCGAGCGTCCAACCGCTGCCCAATGTGTTCGGGCCAACTTGTCCCCAATCTTGGGCAAACGGGCGTAGAAACTACGGTTGTTGCAAATTTCGAATGTGGGCACTGTGGCTTTCGAGCAGGCTTACTTTCGAGCGCTGGTAGGTCGTCCGCACGTCCCTTTACGTGCCCGAAGTGCAGGAAAACTCCATAGCAATTGTTTGTGACGCCATCGACCTCGGCGCCGGAGTGACCTTCGCCGAGCTCGTGCAGACGTCTGCACCGAGAGGCGGCGAAGCGCGCCCCTGAGAAAAGTCAGATTGCATTTGGCGCACCTGAGCGCCGCCGAGGATAAGCTATGACCCTCTCGGCCGAAGACACCGTGTCCCACCCGGCCCAACGCTGGACCTGGAGGATTCGATGGAGTTCCGACTTACGTATGAGGGTGAGCTGAAGCATCGCAGTGATGCGAACCACAAGCATGAGATACGGAAGGTGTTTCACGCCCAACTGAAGAGGCTTTGGCAGATTTCCCCGGACCTAAGTAGCTGGGATTTGGAGGGACAGAACCTTTCCCCACCGCACTCCAGGATAGAACAGCTCGGGGAGAGGTTTCCGTTGGACAACTATAGATTTGTCCCGCTAGTCGCTGAGTCGTTCGCCGTGGTGTTGTCCTTGGATATTTTGATGCTACGGGCCGGCGACCCGGGCCAGGTCGTACAACACGCTGATCTGGACAACCGACTGAAAACTCTGCTTGACGCCTTGCGGCGTCCTACCCAGAGGCAAGAGTTGGGGCGCTATTTGGAACCGGACCAAGACGAGAGGCCATTCTTTTGTCTCATGGAAGACGATAGGCTGGTCGGCAACATCTCGATTACAACTGACCGGCTCTTGGCGCCGCCTTCGCCAGAGCGTGACTACGGCGCGCAGCACGATTGCAGGCTCGTGATTGGAGTCAAGATTCAGCGCTATTCGGCTCGCGCTTTTTCGCCCTTCTGGATTTGATGCGTTCTCCAATAGATACCGGAGTGCGCAGTCGGCTCTGCGAGCCTGCCGGCAGCGGGGCGCTCTTACTGCAGCGAAACTTCTGAACCGTCGCCATTGACCATCACGCCAGGCGTGCCCTCAGCGATCTCGACCGGCACGTCCATGTGGACGCTGCCGTCCACGTTGTGGCCGCCAATGCCCATGAGGCGGCTCTCGACGTATGCCTTGTGCTGTGCCGACGTGATAATGAATTTTTTGGGGTAAGCGTTGCCGTTTGCCTTCCAGTGCTTGATGAGCGCATCGGTCATCGAGAGGTAAAGATTTGCCATCGTTTCGACTCAGGTGGCTGCGCGCTCGCGCAGGATCTCGACAGGGCCGATGCCGCTGTAGACGATCTCGTTGGTCTTCAGCGAGGTGACTGTCCAGCGGTCGCCGGGCGTCACCTTGTAGTCGCCGGGTGCCATTGGCAGCTCGCGGTCTTCGTGCACGTTGCTGCCCAGCCAAGATGGCGTGCGCAGGATGGTGGCGGGCTCGGGGAAAAATTCAGTTTGGCTCATGGTTTATTGTCGCGGCCGCTTCCAGCAACTTTTGCGCGAGGGAGTCGGGCAGGCTGTGCACCTCGCAGTACCAGACTTGATAGCACCAGCGCCCGTTAACGAACTCCGTCCCTGCAAAGCTGATGGTGCCCAATGCGCAGGCGACCACTTCGGGGCGCCAAAGGATGCCCAGCGGTGGCGGAAAAGTGTCTGGGCGTGCCTCCCATAGGCCGAGTTGAACCCTGCCTTCCACTGTCTGCATGGTCAGCATGCCGCACACACACGGCTGGTCGAAGAACTCACGCTTGCTCAAACGCGTGCCGCCGCGATATCGAGGCCTCATGCTCACTCGCATGGTGTGTCCTCTGCGGAAGCCGGCAGCAGCTCTGGCATTTCGTGCATGACCGCCCGGATGTGGTCGCCGGCGTTGCGGTCCCAGTCCCCATAGAGGTCGCCGATGCGTGCACAGCGGCCCGCCACGCAGTCGGCAAACTCCCGAAGAGAAGGGCGCATCGGCTCGCCGGGGCCGAGTTCACCGACCCTTCGCGCCATTTCGAGCAACTCGTCTTCAATCGTTGCGCCAGCGCCCATCTTCGAACCTCCAGCCGGGCGGGACCGTAGCCCCCGGCGTCATCCACGCCGGCGTGTTCACGCCGAGGACGAGTTCCTCCTGCGGTGCTTCATCGACGCGCGCGACCTCCTGCGCGACCGCGGCCGGGTCCTCGTGACCTCTGCTCTCGTAGAGTTCCCACGCCTCATCCCAGATGTCATCAGCGGCGAGCCGCGGCTCAATTTCGAGCATCGCGGCGACGTACCTGTCGAACCAGTCCTGGCGCAGCACCTTCATTTTGCTCATCGTCATCTCCGGTGGACATCCAACAGCGTGCAATCCCACTCCTGCACACACCAGCACAGCTCGGGCGTGATTTCCCAGCCCATGAAGCGGATCACGTCGCCCGAGACCTCCGTCACCCTGGCTTCGAAAAGCTCGGGCCCCGGAAAGTGAAGTCCCGGGTGGCCTTGCCGAGGCTCCAAATGGACCGTGAGATACGGTACTTGGCGGTCCCAGACCATCTTTCGCATGGTCGTCAGGTCGCCAGTGAACCCCTCGGTCTTTCGGAAGCGGGCGATGAAACGGCCCGCCTGTCGGCGCAGCTCAACTCGGACTCTCATGCTGGATAAATATACAGTACTTTGAACTACGTGGCGACGTGGACATCGGCAGCTCGCCACGCCCAAAATGCGCCATGTGCTCCCACTACCAAGCCGAAAAGCGACGCCGCCAGCTGGAGAAAATGGGCGTCAAGTTGCCGCCCCACTGGGTGCCGCCGCCGGGCGGCATGCACATCTATCCAACTCAGATGGCCCCGTTCATCCGTCGGCCACCCGAGCGGGCGTCAGGCGACGAGGCCGTGCCGGATCTGGAGCTGGTCGATGGACGCTTCGGCCTGTTGCCTGGCTTCGCCAAGGACGCGAAATACGGCCTGCGGACATACAACGCTCGCACCGAGACGGTCGCGCAGCTGGCAAGCTTCAAGAACGCGTGGGCGAAGCCGCGGCACTGCATCATTCCCTGCGAGGCAATCTATGAGCCGGATTGGCGGCCTGGCAAAGCTATCCCCACGCGGTTCACCGCCGCCAACGACGACGCCATCGGCGTGGCCGGCCTTTGGTCGCCGTGGAAGAACCCGGCGACAGGTGAATGGGAGTCGAGCTTCACGATGCTCACGATCAACGCCGATACGCACCCGCTCTTCATGCACATGCACCGGCCAGACCCGAAGCGGCCACCCCACATGCAGGACAAGCGCATGGTCGTGATCCTGCCGCCGGCTCAGTTCGAGCCCTGGCTCGACGCCACGCCGCAGGAATCCTTCGAGTTCATGCGCCAGTACCCGGCCGAGCGCCTGGTTATGACTCCAGAGCCTCTCCCACCCAAGAAGGCCGCCGCTGAGCCTCCAGAAGATCAATTGCTGCTGTGAGCAGCCGGTCGGATCAGTGCAAGCCGGTCTTGGGGTCCAGTGCCGGCCCCTCGGATGGCTCCGCTTCCGTTTCCGGAAACTCATAGCTCAGCGTCGCGAACGCCACGAGAGCCGACTCGCGCGGCGGGCGATCGCTGTTCAATGGGTAGAGGGTCGCGGCAAATCCAGCGAGCCATTCATGGTCGACCATCCCTTCGCACAGCTCCTGAAACTCTCTCGAAAATTCGAGCCACCACGCTTCTTGGTCCGTCAGGACGTCGCCGGCGATGACGATGGGGTTGTCCGGCTTCCACATGGTCAACCCACTGGGCTCGCATCTTCGTCGTCGTCTGCAGTCCGCGGGCCGATGCGTTCGTCTGGCACATAGCCCAGCAGTGCTGCCGTGCCGGCCTGGAACGCGTCGATCCACATCTCGGTGGGCTCATCAGCCGATTCAAGTTCTAACCATTGGCTGGCGTCGTCGCCTTCCTCCATGAGCACCCAATAAAAGTGGCCGGGGTCGGGTTCGTCGACGTGGAGGGCGATTCGTCGGAGGTGGGTCACTTTGGCCTCTCGGCGAGGTACTTCCGCACGGCATCTGCAGAGTTGCCGACCGTCTGCACGGCGAATCGAAGTTGATCTTCCGTGCAGCCGAGGCTATCGGTCCATGAACGAACCTCGTGCGGCTCGTCGAGGGAGATGAGTTTGCGATCCAGTCCGGTCTTTTTCGGGTCGTCAGCCATGTTTTGCTCCTGATGGCGCAGCGCCAAACGGGGCGCGCTGTACGCACAATCGCCCCGTCGAAGCACTGGGGCCGTAACCAGTTGCCGTTTCTTCCTGACAGTGGCTCTCCTACGTCGCGCTGGCCATCGGCTCGCCAAGGGCGATGATCGAAGAAGCCGGCCGCGTCTGACACGTGGGACCTGTTTCGCCTTTTAGGGTGTCGGTGCCCCAGGGGTTTTTCGTTCATTGCTGGGGCCGTTGATGTTGCGACACACGACGATTCCGCCCGGCTGTGCGCCGGGCATTTTTTTGCTGGCAGCGGCGCAGACTTTCGCGCCTGTCCGACACCGATCCGTCGAAAGCTGCCGGAGCATGCGGCCATGCCTGACCTCCGCAGAATCGCCGTCACCGTCGTCGAGGAAGAAGAGGGCGCCTACCGCTGGCGTCTGATCGAACAGTACGGCGAGGACTGGCACGTGCTCAAGCAGCAATCGAGGTCGATGGGCACCTACAAAGCCGCCATGGCCGCCGGCCTGCTTGAGCTGCAGAAGATGATCGACGACCTCGACGTGGGACCGCGCGAGGAAGAGCCCGAGCACGTCAAAACGAAGAAGAGCGGACCTGTCTTCGGCTTCGGTTTTGGACTGCCGAAACTCGGCTGATCGCTCGCATTTGGCCGATGCAATTCGGCGTAACTTCTAGCGTTGCTTTTCGCCCGACCTCTCGGTTTTCCCTAGAGCAAACGCCCCGCCATCATGGGCGTGTGGCCTGAGAAGTCGCTGGTCGAGGGGGAGGGTTGGGCAGTCGTCGTTTTCACTCGGGCGATTATCGGGGACGAGCGAGCGGCAAGCCGGTGCACATTGCGGCGGTTGCGGCCGGCCGGCGCGCACCCGCCGCTCTAAAATCCGCCGACGCAAACCCCGCGTGAAGAACAAGGCGCCCATGGCTCACCCGGATGAATTCAAAGGCCCTGAAGCGGACGCGCTGCCCGACACCGCCACCTTGCCCGCAGAGTTTGCCGCGTTGTACCTCTGCATGTCGCCTGCCCAGCTTGCCGACTTGCGCAAATCGAAGCGGCCCGACGGGCGCGCAGGCAACGGCCCGCCCGTCATCAGGCCGGTGGAAGGCGGTGCAGCCGGGCCGAAAGACCCGCTGCTCTACACGCTCGGCACATTGCGCAGCTTTGCGAAGGCCCACACCGCCCCAACGGCGTTCGACACCGCGTTGAACTCCGGAATGCTGGGCTGGGTGTCCGCCAAGCTGCCGTTCTTTGCCGAGCTGGAACCCCGCGTCAAGCGCGGCAGGCGAGTGCTCATCGGCGGCGCCTGGGACCGGGCCGACCCCCTGCGCGAGAAGCGCTTCACGGAACTGGCAAAGGGCCGCATCCGCTTCACATCGTTGACCTGCGCCGAAGCCGCAGCCAGCCTGTGGGCCGACGTTGCAAGCCACTCTGCGTTGGCCGAGAAAGGCCTGGCGCTGCTCAAGAGCGAGACGCAGGCCATCGAAGCTTCGCTGGCCGCCACCGCGGCGCTGGCGGCCGCTTCGAATCCGGCCGCGGCGGCCTGACTCCGATTCAAAGATTGACCATGGACGAGTACCGATGCTGATCAACTGCGTGGCCTACGAAAACGGCGCCAAGCTCGCCGACATCCCGGTCGAGGACATCAGCGAATACATCACCCGCCCCGGCTGCTTTGTGTGGGTGGCGCTGAGCGACGCCACGCCGGAAGAGCTGGCGCAGATGAAGGACGAGTTCAACCTGCATCCGCTGGCGGTCGAAGACGCCCATCACGGCCACCAGCGCCCCAAGGTCGAGGAGTACGGCGACTCGCTCTTCGTGGTGATGCACCTCGTCGAGCCCTCTACCGAAGGCGCTCATTGCGTGAACGTGGGAGAGGTCGACGTGTTCGTCGGCAAGAACTACGTGCTTTCAGTGCGCAACCGCAGCCAGCAGGGCTTTCTGGGCGTGCGCGAGCGCTGCGAGCGCGAGCCCGACTTGCTCCGCAACGGCGCGGGCTTTGTGCTCTATGCGCTGATGGATGCGGTGGTCGACCGCTACTTTCCGGTGATCGACGCGCTCGAGGTGGAGCTTGAATCCATCGAGCAGCAGATCTTTACCCAGGGCGGCGCGGCGCGCGACAAGATCAAGCAGCTTTATGACCTGAAGCGGCGCAGCATGATCCTCAAGCGCGCGGTGGCTCCGCTGACCGAGGCGGCCGGCAAGCTGCACGGCGGACGCGTGCCGCAGATCTGCGTGAGTTCGCAGGAATACTTTCGCGACGTGGCCGACCACCTGGTGCGCATCAACGGCTCCATAGACGCGATGCGCGACACCATTGGTACGGCCATTTCGGTGAACCTGTCGATGGTCACCATCGAAGAGAGCGAAGTGACCAAGCGGCTTGCCGCCTGGGCCAGCATTTTTGCGGTGTGCACCGCGTTTGCCGGCATCTGGGGCATGAACTTCGAGCACATGCCAGAGCTGAAACTTCGCTACGGCTATGCGGCCGCGCTGGTGCTGATGGGCGGCACCTGCAGCTATCTTTACTACCGCTTCAGGCGCGCCGGCTGGCTCTGAATTTCTTTCTCCCTCCCCTTCCGGGGAGGGCAGGGGTGGGGGCAGGCGGCGTATCGAGAGCAGCGAACGCTTGATATGCCACGTGCCCCCATCCCAACCTTCCCCGGAAGGGGAAGGAGCAAAACCAAGGCGCTTACTCGTCGTGCGTGTCGTGCGTAGCCACGGCACCGCGGCGCCAGTAGCCTGACGCGCGAACCCACTTCGGATTGGCGCCGCGCTCGCCCACCAGGTGCGCGCGCAGGGCCTTCGCAATGGCCGACTCGCACCCCACCCAGGCGTGAAAGTCGCCGGCCGGCAGCTTCATTGCCTTGAGTGCATCGAGCAGCACCGGGCTCAGCCCCGGTTCAGCGCCCTTGCGGTGCACCCATTGCAGCGTGAGCTCGGCCTGCGTTTCGAACGGCACCTGGTCCGCCTCGCTGTCTACCTCGGCCAGCACCACCACGCGCGCACCGGCCGGCAACTCGGCCAGGCGCCGTGCGATCGCGGGCAGGGCGGTGTCGTCGCCGATGAGCAAGTGCCAGTCGAAATCGGTCGGCACGATGAACGAGCCGCGCGGCCCGCCCACGCCGAGCATGTCGCCCGGCTTGGCCCGTTCGGCCCATTGGGTGGCCGGGCCGGCTTCGTGCAGCGCAAAGTCGAGCTCCAGCGTGTTGGCCTGTGCGTCATACCGGCGCGGCGTGTAGTCGCGCATGGTCGGCCGGCCGCTTGCGGGCCACACCGGGCCGTCAGGCCCCACGGTAGGCAGCGTGAGCTTGCCGGTTGCGGCATCGGGAAAAAAGATCTTCGCGTGGTCGTCGAAGCCCAGGCTCGTAAAGCCCGCAAGGTCATCGCCGGTGAGCGTGACGCGGATCAGGTGCGGCGTGACGCGCTGCACCGTTTTTACCGTGAGCTGCCGAAAACGAAGCTCGTGCCGCACGCGGCGCGGCGTGCGGTCGGGCGGGGAAGAAGAAGCGGGAGATGTGTCGGTCGAGAAGTCGGTCATTTCAGAAAAAGCTTTCTAGATGCGTTCCAGTTGCTGGGCGGCGCTGTCGAGCACCGCGGCGAAATCGTGGGCTTGTTGTTCTGTGAGGGGCGGGCCCGAAAGGCGCATGCGCATGGCGAGCTTCAGGTTCTCAATAGCGCGCGTCACCTGCGGCGGGCGCCCGCCGCGCGGGCCGGCACCGTCTACGCCGCCGTTCATGCGGGCCATCATCGCGTCGGCCGTGTCGCTGTTGGCGGCCAGAAACTCCTGGCCGCTGGCCGTGATGCTGTAGCGCTTGCGCCCGCCGGTGTCGGCAGTTTCCACGCTCAGGTAGCCCATTTCTTCGAGCAGCGTGAGCGTGGGGTACACCACGCCGGGGCTCGGCGCATAGCTGCCGCCCAGGCGGTCTTCAATGGCCTTGATGAGTTCGTAGCCGTGGGCCGGCTTGTCGGCAATGAGCCGCAGCAGCACAAAACGCAGGCCGCCATGGCCGAACACCCGCCCGCCGCCGCGCCCGCCACGGCCACCCGAAAGGCCGTCTTCGTGCTCGCCACGGGGCGTGTGGCAGTGGTGGTGATGGTGGTGGCCGAAGTGGGGGTGTCGCATATCGATGTCCTCTCGAAGTATGTCGAAATTATTTTCGATATATCTAAAAAAGTCAAACGACTGTGCCTGCCGCATCGTCGTGCGGCACCGTTCAAGGCTCGATCAGAGGGGAGGGAAAGAAGGAGGCGCTGGCCGAAGCCAGGCAAAACGGGGCGGCAGGCGCCACCCTCAACGCACGGTCAAACGACGATCAGGCGATCATCGATTCCAGATCGGACGCCAGCTCGCGGGGCGCCGGCATGTCTTGCATCACGTCTTCAGAAATGCCGATGGCATCCGCCGACTGGGCCGGCCACACGTGCTGCGAGTCGCCAATGCGCAGGCCTTCGCGCTCCAGCGCAACGCGCCAGACGGCAAGGTGCAGAACATTGGCCAACGGGTCGACCTGCTCGGCCTCCATCGGGTTGGCAAAGCAAGAGAGGGCGCTGATGAACTCGGGCGCAAACTCCCAGCGGGCAGCCAGCCGGGCGCCCACTTCGCCGTAGTGAAAGCCGAACTTCTGCCGTTCGACCTCGAGCCGGCCCATCATGTCGAACGGGTGCACGGCGTTGAGCTTGGCCATTTGCTCCTTCATGGCGCCGGCCATGATCAGGTGGCCGATGGCGTGCATGCTGCCCACGGTGAACGCAAGGCTCTGGTCCACGCTGCGGGTCTTGCCGGCAAGGTAGCGCGCCACCGCCGCCACGCGCAGGCTGTGCGACCAGAAAGACGGCAGATGCACCCCCTCGACCTTGCGGAACGTGCCCGTAAGGCCGGAGCTCACCACCAGCGAGCGGATCGACGAGAAACCCAGCAGCTGGATCGCGTCTTGGATCGAGAGGATTTTGCGGCGCAGCCCGAAGTACGGAGAGTTGGCCATGCGCAGCACCCGCGCCGTCAGCACCTGGTCGAGCTCGACCTTGCGTGCAACCACGGGAATAGAGGCGTCCTCGTTGCGCAAGAGCTCGATCAAGTCGAACACCACCTTGGGCACCGTGGGAAGCAAATGGCTTTCGGCAAACAGTTCGTCCAGGGTCATGGCGATCTCAGGCTGTAGTTTTCGCTGCCCGGAATTGTGCTGCAACTATAGTGTTACATGTTGATGTCTTCAGGGATCGGGTCAACTCCCATAGTCCGAATGCAGACTTCCAGCAACACAGCCGCCATTGTCCGGAGCCGCCTGCCTATTGCCATACCGCTTTTGAGTGATGCGCCTGCACCCCCGCGCTGCTAAAAGTGCGGGATTCGTCAAAAAGAGGGAGCGGGCGCATGGCAGCACACCGATTCGTCAATTTGCGCGCGGACGGAAGCCCCGTTCACCTCTTCGACGACAAGAAGAAAAAGATCCGCGAAGTCATCTGGGGCGACTTCCTCAAGGTCAAGAAAGATCTTGGCGACGGCTGGCTGGAAATCGACTGGGCCGCCCGCTCGCCCGCCAAGCGGCGCACCCTCTACATCCCCAAAGAAGACACAGTCGCCCGCCGACCGCTCGAAATCATCTTTGTCGACGTGGGCCAGGGCGACGGCGCCGTGCTCATTTCGCCCGAGACCGGCGGCGATGAACGCATCGTCGTCATCGACGCCGGAGAGGGCGGCAACATGCGCGCCTTTCTTGCCGCCAGGTTTCAGACCTACCGCGGCTTCGACTTTGCCGCCGCGGTAATGACGCACCCCGACAGCGACCATTACCTGGGCTTCAAGGACATCTTTGCCGACCCAGGCATCGGCTTTGGCACCGTGTATCACAGCGGCCTTGTCGAGCGGCCCGTGAGCGGCACGTGGGAAAAGCTCGGCGGCAAACCCGTGAAGGAAAACGGCGCATCGGTTGCCTACATTGGCGACCTTGCCGCCGACTACGCCACCGTGAAGACCATCTTCGGAAACGCGGGCACCACCCACCTCTTTCCGCAAGTCATGAAGGCCGCGCTAAGCAACCCGAAGATCCAGGACATCTGCATGCTCTCGGCCCAGCACGCGACGATAGAAGACGACACCGCCTGGATGCCCGGCTTTGCCCCGTCGGACGACCGCGGCTACACCATACGCGTGCTTGCGCCCGTGGTTGAAGAAGGCCCAGACAGCACCCCCGCGCTGCGGCAGCTGGGCTCGTACAACGAAACCAAGAACGGCCACTCCGTCATCTTGCGCCTGCAGTACGGCAAGTTCAGCGTGTTGTTCGGCGGCGATTTGAACGAAGGCGCCGAAAAATTCTTGCTGCAGCACTACACCGGCACCGTAGATAACAAGTTTCCGAAAGCAGGCACGCCCGCCTACGACGACATGGTGACCAAGGCGCGAGACATCTTCAGGTCAGACATCATGAAGTCTTGCCACCACGGCTCCGAAAAGGTGACCGATGCGTTTCTGGATGCCGTGAACCCTGCCGCCTTCATCATTTCGTCAGGAGACGAAGAGGGCCACATCCACCCCAGGCCCGACCTGCTCGGCCGCTTGGGCCGCTTCGGCCGCGGCGGCGCGCCCGTCATTCTTTCGACCGAGCTCCAGCGCTCTTCGCGCGCCATGGAGAACAAGAGCTCCGTCGACGCGCTGATGGCCGGCATCGACAAGCTGGCCGCCGGCACGCTCTCGCAAGACAAGGTTGCGCAGTTGAAGGCCGATGTGAAACAGCTCGCGCGCAGCAACGTCGAGGTGTATGGCGCGATCTATCTGAAGACGGATGGAGAAAGGCTGATTACGGCTTTTCGGATCGAGACTAAGTCGGAGATTGAGAAGTGGTTCTATTTTCGGTATCGGTTTGAGGGAGATGTGCTGGTTCGGGAGGATTGAGGGGCAATGGACATTTACGTCGAACAAGGCGGCGAAGGTCCCGACCTGCCCCTCTCCTCTCTCATGTGCGTGCGGAGCGCGGAGGCGTCATGCGGGCCTTGGCGTGTGTCATATATCGAGGCATGTACCCAGCTGTGCGTCGAGGTGACGGGCTCGAAGTCCGGTATGCAGCGTGAACCGTCTTTCGATCCCGGGCCGCCAACGGCAGCTTTCTTCAACGGACCGGCCCACTCGCCCGAATGGCTGGGAAGCAGCTTTGCTGCTCATGGCGTGCATACGCTCCTAAACATGTCGAGGGGCAAAAACACGCTCAAGTTCGGCGGGATCTATCTCGCAACAAGAGATCAGCTACTTCAGTACAAGCTTGGAACGAGCCACGGCCAACAGCTTGCTTGCCGAGAGCAGCAGCTATTTTTCCGACGAGAAATTCCACGCATGGTTCTCCGAAGTGCGAATTACACGTGGGTGGCGGAGAATACGCTCACTATGACAAGACGAACCATTGGTTCGTGATTGAACCTTAGCCTTTGGCCCTAGCCGCCATCAGCTTAGCGAAGGTGTGGGCGTCGGATGGATCTCATTGCAATAAAAATGGGGGCGGTCTGTGCAGCAGGAAGACATTTTTTATGAAAACCGCTTTCTTGAAAGCTGGGCTGGCTCCATCATCACCAACCCCAGCACGGCCATCGTTGAGCTCGTTGCCAACTGCTGGGACGCCTATGCGACGAAGGTCGACATAAGCTGGCCCGATTCGAAGAAGAACAAGCAGTTCTCCATTTCGGACAACGGTAAGGGAATGACCAAGGCCGAGTTCGATTACATCTGGCGTGCCATGTCCTATGACCGTATCGCCAAGACCGGACTCACGGCGGCACCCCCACCAGGTGTAGAAGGTCTTCCACGCTTCGTCTTCGGCAAGAACGGCAAGGGCCGCTTCGCTAGCTTCTGCCTCACCAAGAACTACGTCGTCACCTCTGTCAAGGACGGCCAAAAGATCGTCTACAAGGTCAGCCGCACGGCCAACAAGCCCCTCATCACTGAACTCGTGGAGTTCGTTGAGAAGGGTGTTGAAGGGCATGGCACGACGATCACAGGCGAAGGCGAAATCCGTCAGACCAACCTCACGGTTGAACAGGCCAGAGAGCTCCTTGGTGGTCGGTTCCTTGCTAACCCGTCCTTCAAGGTCAGCCTGAACGGCACTCCCATTTCGTTTGCCGACATCAGCAAGTCGTCCCTCTCGATTGTGGACGTTGAAGTGCCCGGCTACGGCACGGCCAAGATTTATCACATTGACACCGGCAAGGCCGACAAGACGACCAAGCAGCACGGCATAGCTTGGTGGGTCACGAACCGTGGCGAAGCTTACTGAAGCCCAGAGCTTGAACGAGTTGCTTGCCAATGCTTCAAGAACGGCCCGGACCTCACTTGACGCTGACAGGCCCAACACCTTGAAGAACTTTGACGCTGCTGCGGTGAAGTCTCAGGAGGTGGCAAAGATTTTGGGGGTGCCTGTTGTGGACGCCTATAAGGCCCACTTGGATCTGAGTTCGGTGAACCTGAAGGTCGGGGGCCTCGCTCTTCATGACGGCGACATTCCGCTTCGCCAGTTGGGTCTGGGGTCACGGCGAATGCTGTTGTGCGGCATTCAGAAAATGGGCCTTGAAGAAGGCCATGTGACGCTCTTTGACGAGGTTGAATTCGGGCTTGAGCCTCACCGCATTTCTCGGCTCTTGAAGCACGTGCGAGAGGACAAGCGGGGTCAGTATTTCCTGACGACCCATTCACCTGTCGTGCTTCGTGAACTCACCGTGGGCGAGCTCTACATAGTCCACAGCAAGGACGGAAGTGTTCAGATCATTTCGGCCGCATCCGACAGTCTCAAAGAGCACGAAGTTCAGGGGAAGATTCGGTCCAGCACGGAAGCGTTCTTGGCAAAGAAGGTTCTCGTTTGCGAGGGGGCCACGGAGGTGGGCTTCTTGAGGGGCTTTGACGACTACCAGCTAGGCAAGGGCAAAGATCCGTTTTCGTACCACGGCCTGTCCCTGCTCAATGCGGCCAGCGGCAACAAGGTCAGGGCACTGGCGAAAGCCTTCAAGTCGCTCTGCTATGAAGTGGCGGTTCTTGCCGACGCCGACGCTGACGACCAGTTCTCACCGGCTGACGTGGCCGAGCTCGTTGCTCTTGGCATTCCCGTGACGGTATGGGACGGCAAGTTGTCGTTGGAGGAACGGGCTTTTCAGGATTTGCCGTGGGCCAGCGTGATCGATAGCGTCGAGCTTGCGCAGGATGTGTTGAGTTTCCCCGCATACGACCAGGTGCGCTCGCGGTTTATGGCCGATTTGGATCAAGACATTGGAAAGTGGGTTGAGAGTGCCAAGCTGCGAGCCGACATTGGGTTGGCGGCGAAGAAGGCAGGTTGGTTCAAAGACACAACCCGCGGTGATCAGTGGTTCAAGACGTTGACGCCTGCTTTCGCGGATCCAATGTTGCCAAGCTTGGTGCCAGCGGTCAGCGCCTTGTCGACGGCGGTGAAGCAGTCCTTGGCGAAGTCCACGACGTGCAGGAACCTGGCCTTCGTGGTCTTCGCCGAGTCAAGCTTCTTAACGAACGAGAAGAGCGCCTTGCCAAGGAGACGAAGGCCACGAAGTATCCCGAGTTGCTGGCGGCGGCGAACCTGTATCTCACGACTCCGACGAGCAAGAACCTCAAAGCCTTTGTCTTGCTGCTGAGGGACAACCCTGAGACTGCGGCCTACCGTCGGGATTTGCTCTACCGCTTCATGAACGTCCTGAAGCTGCACATAGACGGGGCAGGGGCGACGTTCCTTGAAGCGGCGAACCTGTACCAGAGGGAAATGCGGCACACGGGCAGGCCGATCAGGCACCAGAAGCTCATTGGCACGACGTTGCTGGTCAAGGGGCTCGAGTACGACCATGCGGTGATCTTGGACGCCGACTCGCTCGGTACCAAAGACCTTTATGTCGCCATGACCAGGGGAGCGAAGTCGTTGACGATCATTTGCAGCGGCAGAACTTTGCCGAGCGTCTAGGGTTGTCGTTGCCAGGATGCCGCGGTTGCGAGGCACGAAACTATCCGGGTGGTCCTGCTCCGCATCGCCGCAAGCGGTTGACGACGGCAATGCTAGCGGCGCAGATGCCCGGTCTCACGAATACCGGTCGCTCGAACCTTGGACGTCAACGACTGTTTTTAGTCTTAAGCAGCCACCGACCCATGCCCACTCCGTCCTACCTCTGCGGCATATCCTTAACCGAATACCCCAAACTAACAGTCGCATCCTCCGGAATCCCAGGCATCGTCGCGTTCCAAGCCGCCCATTCCTCGCGCATCGCAGCCAGCCTCTCCGGCTCCTTCTTCCCCAGATTCGCCCGCTCGCGCTCATCAGCCGGAATGTTGAACAGGTATTCGTTCCCATCCACCTTCAGGTACTTCCAGTCCCCGTCGCGCATCGCTTCCTGCCCGCGATGGTTCATGCGCCAGTGCAGCGGCCTGCGGAAGCTGTGCTTCGCATCCTTCAGCACAGGCATCAGCGACACGCCGTCGAGCGGGTAGGTCGCATCGGCCTTCACGCCGGCCGCGTCGAGCATGGTGGCGGACCAGTCCATGGTCATGCAGAGTTGCGTACTCTCGCTGCCCTTGGCGATCACTGCGGGCCAGTGCGCGATCCATGGCACGCGGATGCCGCCTTCGGTCAGGTCCATCTTGCCGCCGACCAGGGGCCAGTTGTCTGAAAAACGTTCGCCGCCGTTGTCGCTGGTAAACACCACCAGGGTGTTGTCGGCCATGCCGTGCTTTTCGAGCGCGGCCATGATCCAGCCGATGCCTTCGTCCATGTGATGGATCATGCGGCGGTACACATGAATGTTGCCGCCGGCCAGGTCGAAGAGGTTGTCTTTGACGGTGGGCGCTTTGTCTGCGTCGTCGCGGGTTTCCCACGGCCAGTGGGGGGCGGTGTAGTGCAGGCTCAAGAAGAAGGGGGCTTCTTTTCCTTCTTCGCTGCTGCTTCTGTTTGGCGGCCATGCATTCGACGTAGTCGACTGCGCGTTTCGAAAGAATGTCGGTCAGGTAGCCGTCTTCTTTCTTGTCTTCTTCGCCAAACCACAGGTCGTGCTGGCCGGTGGAGTCGCAATGCGTAAAGTAGTCGACGCCGCCCGACATGGGACCGAAGAATTCGTCGTACCCCGATCGCAGCGGGCCAAAGTGGGGCGGGTAGCCCAGGTGCCATTTGCCGATGAGGGCGGTCTGGTAGCCGCCGGCCTTCAGCAATGACGGCAGGGTGGGGTGGTCGGTGGGCAGGCCGAGCGTGGTGCTGCCGCGGCTGCTGCTCCTGATGGGCTCTTCGGCCGCGCCGCGCAGGCGGTATTGGTAGCGCGCGGTAATCATGGCAAAGCGGGTGGGCGAGCACACGGGCGAGTTCGAGTAGCCCTGGGTGAGCTTCAAGCCGTTGGCGGCCAGGCCGTCGAGCACGGGCGACACGGGGCCGAATGCGGCGTCGCGGCCGCCATAGCAGCCAAGGTCGGCGTAGCCGAGGTCGTCGGCCACTATGAAGATGATGTTGGGTCTTTTCATGTGTCTGTCTGTCGGTCTGTCTGAAGCGAGGCGGTTGTTCAGGGCTGGTAGCCAGACTTTTGAACGACGGGCGCCCACTGCGCCTTGTAGGCCTTGAGCATTGCGGCGGTTTGCGCCTGCGTGCTCACCACGGGGGTCATGCCAGCGTCCTTGAACTTGCGCTGGGTGTCGGCGTCTTGCATCACGTCGCGAATCATGTTGGACAGGCGTTCGACCTTGTCCTTGGGCATGCTGGCGGGCGCAAAGAAGGTGTTCCAGCCGGTGGCGGCCAGGTCGAGGCCGGCTTCCTTGAAGGTGGGAATGTTGGGCGCAAAGGGCGAGCGCTTGGCGCCCGAAAGGGCCAGGATGCGCAGCTTGCCGGCGTTGTGCTGCGGCAGCACCACGTCTTCGGTGTCGACCGAAATCGGCACTTGGCCGCCGATGAGGTCGTTCAGCAGCGGGGCCGAGCCGCGGTAGCCGATGATCTGCGTCTGCACCTTGGCTTTTTCGCCCACCATCAGGCCGAAGAAGTGCGGCAGGCTGCCGGTGGCGGGCACGCCCACGTTGGCCTGGTTGGGGTTGGCGCGCATCCAGGCGAGCAAATGGTTGAGTTCGCGCACCGGCAGGTGGGGCGACACAGACAGCGCAAAGTCGTAGGCGTTGACGTGCGACACGGGCACGAAGTCGCGCTCGGGGTCGTAGTTGTTGTCCTTGAAGACGAGCGGCGCCACCACCATCACGGCGGGGTTGGCAAGCATCAGCACGTTCTGGCTGGCGGGGGTGTTCTTGACCTGCTGGGCCGCAAGGCGGCCGCCGGCGCCGGGCTTGTTGTCGACCACCACGGGCACGCCCAGGCGCGCTGCCAGCTTGTCGCCGACGATGCGCGCCACGCGGTCGGTGGCACCGCCCGGTGCGTAGCCGACCACGATGTGCAGCGGGCTGTCGAGCGCTTGCGCGCTTGCCTGGGGCGCTACGGCGGCCATGGAGGCCATGAGGCCGGCTGCGGCAAGCAGCGCGGCAAGGCGGCGGGTGATGGGGGTGTTGGTGGGGGTGTTGTTCAGCATGTCGGGTTCCTCCTCGTTCAGTCGATCAGTCGTTTGGTTGTTCAGTCGTTCAGTCAATCGTTGGCCTGAAAGTTCACGGCCTTCATGATGCCTGCCCAGCGTGCCGTGTCTTCGCGCATGGTCTTCAAGAGTGCGTCGCTGTTGTCGCCCACGGGGTACATGCCGTTCTGCAGCAGTTGCTGGCGCACTTCGCGCGAATTGATGGCGCGGGTGAATTCGGCGCGCAGCTTGTCGACGATGGGCTGCGGCGTCTTAAGGGGCGCGTAGTAGGCAAACCAGGCGGTGGCCACCACGTCCTTGTAGCCGCTCTCTACAAAGCAGGGCAGGTTGGGCATCAGCGGAGAACGCTTGTCGCCACTGGTGGCCAGCACCTTCACGCGGCCCGAAGGCAGCAGCTGCTGCGCGCCGCCAATGGTGTCGAAGTACACGGGCACCGAGCCGCCCATCACGTCTTGCCGTGCCGGCGTAGAGCCGCGGTACGGCACATGAACCATCTTGAGCCCGGCCGCGCGGTTGAGCATTTCACCCAAGAAGTGCGAAGGCGTTCCGGCGCCGTAAGAAGCAAAGCTCAGCTTGTCGCCCTGCGCCTTGGCCCAGGCGATGAACTCGGCCAGCGTGTTGGCCGGCACGTCCTTGTGCACGACCAGCGCCAGCTCGAAGCGCGCCGCATTGATGATGGGCACAAAGTCCTTGATCGGGTCGTACGACAGCTGGCGGTAGGCGCTTGGAAACATGGTCATCATGCTGGCGGTGCCCAACAGCAGGGTGCGGCCGTCGGGCGCCGCGGTTTTTACCGCTTCCACCGCAATGCGGCCCGCCGCGCCCGAGCGGTTGTCCACGATGAGCGGGCCGAGCGTGTCGCGCACCTGCTCTGCAATGGCGCGGGTCAGCACGTCTTGCGTGCCGCCGGCGGGCACGCCAATCAGCACCTTGATGGGCTGGCCGGGCGTAAACGCCTGTGCGTTGGCCAATGGTGCAAGCGGAGCCAGCGCAAGGCCGCCCAGGGCGGCAACGATCTGGCGGCGGTCGAAATCAGGGCAGGGCATGTCGATGTCTCCGGTTCTCGTTCGGTGGCGCCGCTCGGCCCAGGTGCCGCGGCTGCGAACGACTTTAGAGACGCTACATTCGATTGATCTAATCAACCATCCCCCGGACTAACCCCCAATGACCGCGCCGCGCCGCCCGCTGGACGATTTGCTGCTGTACCGGCTGTCGCGCCTGCTGTCGGTGGCGGGCAGCATGGTCATCCGGCTGTGCGAGGGGCGCTTTGGCATTACCCGGCGCGAATGGCGGCTGGTTGCGGTGCTGGCAAGCCGCGGCGAGCTCAGTTCTTCCGAGCTGGCCGAGCATGCGCAACTGGACCGGGCCCGCACCTCCAAGGCGGTCGGTTCGCTGGTCGCCAAGCACCTGGTGTCGCGCGTGGTGCGGCCGGGCGACCGGCGGCAGGTGCGGCTGGGGCTCACCGAAAGCGGGCAGGCGCTGTATGAAGAGCTGTTTCCGCTGGTCACGCAAATCAACACCGAGCTGCTGGGCGCGTTGAGCGACGACGACGCGGCGCGGCTCGACGAGTCGCTGCACCGCCTGCACGCCCGGGCGGAGCGCATGGTCGAAGAGGCGGTGCTGCCCAAGGCAGACCGCGGCCGCCGCGGCGCGGGTGGCGCCAATCTACCCCTGAAGCCAAGAAAGCCTGAATGACGCCTGCCCCGAAAGAAACGACGAACGAGCGCCAGCACCTGGTCGATGCGCTGCGCGGCCTTTGCGCTGCTGGGCATTTTGGTGGTCAACATCGCAAGCTTCGCATCTACCTACTACGGCCTGGGCATTCCCGATCCGCTCGCTGTTTCGCTGGCCGACCGCAGCGCCTCGTTCGTGCGGGCGTTTGTGTTCGAGACCAAGTTCTACCTGCTGTTCTCGTTTTTGTTCGGCTACAGCTTCACGCTGCAGATGCGGGCGGCGGAGCGCGACGGCAAGCGCTTTGCGCCGCGCATGGTGCGGCGGCTGGTGGGCCTGTGGGTCATCGGCGTGCTGCATGCCGTGGTGCTCTATTACGGCGACATCCTCACCACATATGCGGTGCTGGGCGCGGTGCTGCTGTTGCTGCGGCGACGGGGCGATGTGTTCATGGCGTGCGCGGCCATCGGGCTGGTGCTGCTTGTGTCGCTGGCGTGGGCCGCCGTTGGCTATCTGGTAACGCATGCGGACATGCGGCTGGCCAACGAAGCCGCCTACGCCGACGCGGCCAGGGCGCTGGCCGCCTACCGTGCCTCGCCGACCATGGTGATGGTGCAGCACCTGCGCGACCTGTCGCAGGTGTGGTGGATCACCGCGCTGGTACAGGCACCCGAGGCGCTGGCCATGTTCTTTGCGGGGTTCATTGCCGGCAAGCGCGGGTTGCTCGCGCATGCAGAGGCGCATGGCAAGCTGCTGCGGCGGGTGTTGTTCTGGGGCTTGCTCGTCGGCGTGCCGGGTGCGCTGGTCTATGCCTTGCCTGCCATGCGGCTGAACGATGTGGCGCGCCAGATCCAGGGCTTGGCGGCCACGCTGCTGACGGCACCGTTCCTGGCGGCCGCTTATGCAGCCGGCATGCTGCTGGTGTTCCAGACCGGGCCTGGCCGCGTGCTGGCGCAATGGCTGGCGCCTGCGGGGCGCATGGCGCTGTCCAACTACCTGCTGCAATCGCTGGTCTGCGCGTGGATCTTTCTGGCCTACGGGCTGCGGTGGATCGGCACCATCGGGCCGCTGGCAACCTTTGGCGTCGCATTGGCCATATTTGCGGGCAACCTGGTTCTGAGCCGCTGGTGGATGCAAAACTTTGCGTATGGCCCCGCGGAGTGGCTGCTGCGGGCGTTCACCAACCTGCAGCTGCCGCCGCTGCGCCGCCGCAGCCACGCTGCGGGTCAGCGCGGCGACGGCACGGGCTGACGCTGCATGTCCTGAGTGTCTTGCCGGCCCGGCTTGCCATCGCTTTCGATGCGCATCCGGGGCAGGAACTGCGGGTACTCCCGCTGCATGAAGTCGATGAGCCCTTCGCGCACCTTGCAGCGCAAATCGAAGGCAAGGCTGGAATTGCCGGCGGTGCAAAGCACCCGAATTTGCATGGTGCGCTCGGTGGCGTCGGTTACCTGCAGGTTGAAAAACCGGCCGTCCCACTCGGGCGCCGATTTCACGATGCGCTCGACCTCTGCGCGCAGCGGCTGCAGTGGCATGCCGTAGTCGGCATAGACGAAAACCGCGCCCAGCAGCTGCGACGAACTGCGCGTCCAGTTCTGAAAAGGTTTTTCAATGAAGTAGCTCAGCGGCAGGATCAAGCGCCGGTCGTCCCAGATCTTCACCACCACAAAGGTGCCGGTAATCTCTTCGACCCGGCCCCACTCGCCCTCGACCACCAGCACGTCGTCGATGCGTATGGGCTGGGCCAGCGCAATCTGCAGCCCGGCAATCAGGTTGCTGAACACCGGCTTGGCCGCCAGGCCGGCCACGATGCCGATCACGCCCGCCGAGGCCAGCAGGCTCGCACCCACCTGCCGCGCGCCCGGAAAAGTCATCAGCATCATCGCGCCGCCGGCCACCAGCACCATCGACATGGCGGTGCGCGCAAGCACGCGGGTTTGGGTGAGCACGCGGCGCGCGTGCAGGTTGTCTTCCACGTCGTACGGGTGCTGCGCGAGCACGCCGTCCGCAAAGCCGCTGATGGCCTTTACCGCCAGCCACGTGGTGGCGGCAATCAGCAGCAGGCCGTTGAGGTGCCGCACGCTGCCTATGAAGCGAAGATCGCTCGGCGCGGCCTGGAACACCAGCAGCAGCGCCAAAAGGGGCAGCACCACCCGCGCCACGGGTTTGCAGTTGATCACCATCGAATGCAGCGCGGGCGCCGGACGGGTGATTCGCATCAGCACAAGGCCGCCGAGACGGTGAACAAGCAGCGCGAGCGGAACGGCAATCACGGCTGCGAGCCAGGTGCCGAACCAGGGGTGGGCAAGCATCTCTTCGGTCATTGAGCGGTGGTCGTGGCTTGTGTCTCCAGGGGTTGAAGAATGCGCGCCGCGTCGTCGCGCAGCTGCGTAGCGAGTGCCGTGGCCAGATCGAGGCGGCGCAGCAGCCAGGGGCTGATGTCGTTGTCGAAGGGGTCTGGCAGGGGAATCGGGCCGCCCACGGTGGTGGAGCCGGGGCTTTCGGGCAGCGTGGGACCGGTGGTGGGCGCGGTGCCGATGGCTGCTTCGATGCGCTGTGCAGTGCGCGCGAGCGGGCCTTCGATTTCGCCCGGGGTGAGCCGGTCGCGCCGCAGCACGAGCATCGATTTTACGGCGCTGAGCTGCGCGAGCAACTGGTAGCTGTGCGCCTGCAGGTGCTCCAGCGGCTCGAGCGGCGGCTGCACCGCACGCGGCTCTGACAGCGAACGCTGCGTGGCCTGCACCAGCGCTGAAAGGCTGTCGTAGGCCTCGCGGCGCGCAAGCCGCCATTCGAGCTCGGGGCTGCTGTCGACTGCCTGCAGCTGGCCCAGGCCCAGCGCCAGGCGTGCATGGCGTGCCTGCGCCGTGAGCGTGCGCGCCACCAGCGCCGGAATCTGCCCGCGCTCCCATGACGGCAGCACATAGCAGAAGCCCCATGCCAGCGCGGCGCCGATGAGCGTATCCGCAATGCGCTCGAAGAGCGCAAAGATGGGCGCGGCGCCGGTGTTGAGCATGTGCGCCTGCAACAGGCCGAGCACGGTGGCCGCCACTGCCGTAATCAGGTAGCGCCGCACCGCAAAGCTGTGCGCAATGGCCTGCGACACCGTAACGAAGGCCAGCAGCAGCAGCGGCGACGGGTGCGCGGAAAGCAGGCCCACCGCCAGCACGCAGCCCAGCAGCGTGCCGGCCACGCGGCTGTTGCGCCGCTCCAGCGTTTGCGAAAGGCTGCCGCGCAGCACCACCACAATGGTCAGCAAGATCCAGTAGTCATGCGAACCCCAGGGCAGCGACACCGCAATGGCGTAACCGGCCGCAATGGCCAGCGCGGCGCGAATGGCATGCCGCAGCGGCGGCGCGTCCCAGCTCCACAGCGTGAGAAAGGGCCGCAGCGACCAGTCGGTCGGGCTCACGAACATCTGCCAGTTGGCCCGCACCACGGCCAGGTTGGGCTCGGCATCGCCGCGCGCCATGGCCGAAAGGCGCAGCACCTCGTCGTTGATGTGGCCGATGCGGCTTGCCAGGCCGCGCGCGAGCATGGCGGCGTTGGGGCCGGGCATGCCGTGGCTTGCCGCGTGCTCTTCGGCGGGAAGGTGAATCGATGCAAGGCGCGGCCGGCGGTCGGCCACCGGCTCGGGGTGGCGGCCCATGAGCAATGAGTCGCCGAGCGCGGTGGTTTCGTCGGCCAGCTCTTCGAGCACGCGGCGCATCTCGATGAGTGCCTCGGCATGCGCGGGGTGGCTCTTGAGCGCGTCCAGGTCGAGCTCGCTCGCAAGCAGCTGGTCGCGCATTTCGAGCACGATCACCAGCATGGCGGCCAGCCGCTGCCGGCGCGGCGTGCGCGGCGACTCGAGCACGATGTCGCGCGTGGCCTGCAGCTGGTCGGCCAGCGCGGCCTGTTCGCGCAGCAGCCGGCCGAGCAAGGGTGCAGGGGTTTCGCGGATGTCGCTCGTGTCGTCGCGCGGCGTGAACTGCGTGGCCTCGGTGCGCATTAGCGCGGCCAGCGAATACAGCACGTCCGACACCGACTGCACCCGGTAGCGCCCGTTAAGCGCATGGTTGGCCAGGTTGGCCCAGATCACGTAGAGGCCGGCGCCAAGGCCAAAGTGCCAGGTGCGCTCCAACGCCTCGGCCATGCCGCTCGGCGCGGGCGTGGCCATCGAGAAAACCATCGAGAACATCACCGCAATGGCAATGGGAATGCCGCGCTTGCCCCATGCCATGGCCAGAAAGGCGACGAAGGTGGCGGGCACCAGCACCAGCCCAAGGCGAATGGGCGCGGTGTGCAGCAGCTGCACCAGAAAGAAGAGCGGCAGCCCGATCAGCGGGGCCGGCAGCATCTGGAAGAACTTGCCGCGGCGCGGGCCGGGCAGGTCGGGCGGGGCGGTGACGATCACGCCCACCGCGGCTGCGGAAGCGGCAATGGTGCCGAGCCAAAAATGCGCGCCGGCCGAGATGACCAGCAGGCCGAGCGCAACGCTGAAGCCGTTGGCGACGTACTGGCTCAGCGCAACACGCAGCGCCGCACGAAAGCGAAGGGCGGCACCGGGCCCCTGCATCACTTGGCGGAAGCGTCGCCTTCGGAGGGGCTGCCGTCGGCAGGCGCGTCGCGGCGAATGCGCGTGAGTTTCCGCGACACCGGTGCTGCCGGCGCGGCCGCGGGAGCGGGCGCTTCGCCGTCGAGCGATGCGGCGGGCAGGTCGGGCACCGTGCTGCGCGCATACAGGTCGACCGATTCGTCGGCGTTGGGGCGCGCTGCGGCCGACACGGCGCGCACGCGGTCGCTGGCGCGCATCTTGTCATCGATGCCGGCAAACTTGGAATACTTGGCAAGCAGCGGCACCAGTTGGCCGTAGATGCGCGGGGCGCCGGCCAGGCATTCGCGCTGCTCCAGAAAGTCGGGCTCGCCCGTGAAATTGCCGATCAGGCCGCCGGCCTCGGTGACCAGCAGCGAGCCCGCGGCCACGTCCCAGGGGTTGAGGCCGGTTTCGAAGAAGCCGTCGGTAAAGCCGGCGGCCACGTAGGCCAGGTCGAGAGCGGCTGCGCCAGGGCGGCGCAGGCCCGCCATGCGGGGCATCATGTCGGCCATGATGGCCAGGTACTGCTTGAAGTTGTCGCCCGTGCGAAACGGAAAGCCGGTCGAAACCAGGCATTCGCTGAGCTTGGTGCGCTTCGAGACGCGGATGCGGCGCTCGTTCATGTAGGCGCCTCGGCCCTTGGTGGCGGTAAACAGGTCGTTGCGGCTCGGGTCGTAGATGACCGCCTGCTCGATCTTGCCGCGCACCGACAGCGCAATGGAAACGCAGTAGACCGGAAAGCCGTGGATGAAATTGGTGGTGCCGTCGAGCGGATCGATGATCCAGACGTAGTCGGAATCTTTTGCACCGTGCTGGGTGCCCGATTCTTCGGCCAGGATGCCGTGCCCCGGGTATGCGCCAAGCAGCGTTTCAATAATGGCTTGCTCGCTGGCGTGGTCGACTTCGGTGACGAAGTCGTTGACCTGCTTTTGCGAAATGCGCACGGCTTCGACGTCGAGTGCGGCGCGATTGATGATGGCGCCGGCGGCGCGTGCGGCCTTGACGGCCACATTGAGCATGGGATGCAGGTTGGGGGACGACATTCTGGATTGTGAGAAGAACGGTGGAGGAGGTCCCCTGGAGGCGACCCTGCGGCCCGGCGATGCGGGCGGCGAGAATCGGTCATTTTACCGGCTCCGCCCGTTTCGTGCCTCCAAACCCTCCATGCGCACCCGTTTTATCCTGATCCAGACCAGCCACGCAGGCAATGTGGGCGCCGCCGCCCGCGCCATGAAGACCATGGGTTTCGACGACCTGGTGCTGGTAACGCCCCGGTGGGCCAACGTGCTGCGGCGGGAAGAAACCATCCAGCGGGCCAGCGGCGCGCTCGACGTGCTGAACAACGCCCGCATCGTCGAAACGCTGGACGAGGCGCTCGACGGGGTGACCCACCTGTGCGCCACCGCCATGGTGCCGCGCGACTTCGGCCCGCCCACGCGCACCCCGCGGGAACACCTGGAGCCGCTGGCACAGCAGGGCGACCAGCATGTGGCTTTTCTCTTCGGTTCCGAGCGTTTTGGCATGCGCAATGAAGACGTCTACCGCTGCAACGTGGCCCTGAGCATTCCCACCGACCCGAAGTTCGGCTCTCTCAACCTGGGGGCGGCCATCCAGGTGATTGCCTATGAATGGCGCCTTGCGCTGGGCGGCTACGCGGTGCGCGACGCCACGGCGCCGGTGCAGGCGGCCGATGCGAAGGCGGTGGCGGGCATGCTCGAGCACTGGGAGCGCTCATTGGTGGACATCGGCTTTCTGGACCCCGAGGCGCCGAAGAAGCTGATGCCCCGGCTTCAGCAGCTTTTCAACCGCGCCCAGCCCACGCCCGAAGAGATCCACATCCTGCGGGGCATCGCCAAGGCCATGGCCGACGCCGCAAACGGCCCGCGCAAGGGCTAAAACCCCATCGCGCGTGCGCGAAAGACTGCCGGCTTTAGACTGCGCGGCCCCTATCGATATAACGACAACAAAGGCAGCGATGTTCTCTCGTTTGCGCGCCGACATCCGGTGCATCCTCGAACGCGACCCGGCCGCGCGCAGCGCCTGGGAAGTGATCACGGTCTACCCCGGCTTTCATGCCGTGGTGCTGCATCGCTGGGCGCACGCTTGTTGGACGCACGGTTTCAAGTGGCCGGCCCGCTTTATCGCGCATGTGGCCCGCTGGCTCACGGGCATCGAGATTCACCCGGCCGCCAAGATCGGCGAGCGGGTGTTCTTCGACCATGCCATGGGCGTGGTGGTGGGCGAAACCGCTGAGATCGGCGACGGCTGCACCATCTACCAGGGCGTGACGCTGGGCGGCACCTCGCTCTACAAGGGCGCCAAGCGCCACCCGACGCTGGGGCGCAACGTGGTGGTGAGCGCGGGCGCCAAGGTGCTGGGCGGCTTCGAGGTTGGCGACGGCGCCAAGATCGGCAGCAACGCGGTGGTCATTAAGCCGGTGCCTGCCGGGGCAACGGCGGTGGGCATTCCCGCGCGCATCATTCCGTCGAAGGCGGGCGAGAGCGCCGATGTCGCTGCGCCGCAGAAGTTCTCGGCCTACGGCATCACGCAGGAGGACGACCCGCTCAGCCAGGCCATGCGCGGGTTGATCGACAGTGCCGCGGGGCAGGAGCACCAGATCGCGCTGCTTTGGCAGGCCATCGAGAAGCTGTCCGCGCACCCCGGCACCAAGGACTGCGTGCCCTGCGACGCGGCGCGCGACGAGAGCTTCGAGGCGGAGAAGCTCACCCAGCTCATAGGCAAATAGCAGAACCATGAAGACGCAAGAACTGCTCCAGACATTGCAAGCCCGCTTCGAGAAGCACATGCAACGCCACAAGGGCGTCGCATGGGCCGACGTTCAGGCAAGGCTCGAAAGCAACCCCGCTGCGGTGAAGTCGATTGGCGCCATGGAAGAAACCGGCGGTGAGCCGGACGTGATCGGCCAGGACAAGAAAACCGGGCAAATCGTGTTCTGCGACTGCGCCCCCGAGAGCCCGACAGGCCGCCGGAGCCTCTGCTATGACCGTGAGGCGCTCGACGCGCGCAAGGAAAACAAGCCGCAGGACAACGCGCTCGGCATGGCGGCCGCCATGGGCATCGAGCTGTTGACGGAAGAGCAGTACCGGGAGCTGCAGAAGCTCGGCAAGTTCGATGCGAAGACTTCCAGCTGGATCAAGACGCCGCCTGACGTTCGCTCACTTGGCGGAGCGCTCTTCGGCGACTACCGCTATGGCAAGGTGTTCGTGTATCACAACGGTGCCCAGTCTTACTACGCGGCAAGAGGCTTTCGCGGGTTGCTTCGCGTGTGAGCACGCGGTCGATGTGATCGCGCCCTGGATCACGTCAGGGCATATCAAGACGAGCGTTTGGCGGATGTGCTGTGCAGCGAGCCGTGCACATGCCCCGCGTGCTGCCCGAAGGGCTCCGTGGCGAGCGTGGCGGTGTCCAGCTCTTGCAGGATGCCGCAGTTCTGCGCCGACTCGGCCCCGCAGCATTGCTGGCGGAGCGCCTTCAGCTGCTTTTCCAGCAGCTTCAGTTCCGAGATGCGGGCGGCCACGTGGCCGATGTGGTCGTCCAGCAGCTGGTTGACCTGGCCGCAGTCTTCGCCCGGCGCATCGCGGAACCGCAGCAGGCTGCGGATTTCATCGAGCGTCATGTCCAGCGAACGGCAGCGGCGGATAAAGCCCAGCCGTTGCGCGTGCTCGTCGTCGTAGATGCGGTAGTTGCCTTCGGTGCGCGCCGGCTCGGGCAGCAGCTGCTCGCGCTCGTAATAGCGGATGGTTTCGACCGGCGTGTTCGCGACCTTGGCCAGTTCTCCGATTTTCATGATGCGGCAAGAACGAAGTGAAGGAATTTGTCGTTTGACTCTACACCTGCTTCAGGGTTTCCAATTGTCTTCATGACGAACCAGAATGCCCTGAAACCCTTGGCGCCGCACGCCCACGCGCCTGCCGAAACGGCCTGCTGCGGCAACTCCGCGTGTGGATCAACGACCGCCGCCCCCATCGCAGCTGTCGACACCGCCGATGTTCCGAAGGGCGCCTTGCTCTTTCGTATTCCCACGATGGACTGCGCCGTGGAAGAGTCGGAAATCCGGCGCGCGCTCGAGCCCGTTCAGGGCATCAGCGGGCTGCGCTTCCGGCTCGGCGAACGCACCATGGCCATTACGGCCGATGAGGCCACGTTGCCCGATGCGCTGGCCGCCATTCGCAAGGCGGGGTTCAAGCCCGAGCCGCTGAACGACGTGGCGGGCGGGCAGCCTGCCGCCGACGGAACGGCGCGCGCCACCGGCTTCATGACGCCGGAACTTATGCGGCTGGTTGCCGCGCTGGTGCTGGCCATCGCGGCCGAGACGATTTCCTTTCTCGCGCCGGAGGGCGCCGGGTTCACTGCGATGGAGATGGCGCTTGCGCTCGGAGCCATCGGCCTGGCCGGGCTCGATACCTACAAGAAGGGCTTTGCGGCACTGGTGCGCGGGCGGCTGAACATCAATGCACTGATGGCCGTGGCCGTGACGGGTGCCTTCCTGATAGGCCAATGGCCCGAGGCCGCGATGGTGATGGCGCTCTATGCCATTGCCGAAATGATCGAGGCCCGTGCCGTCGATCGCGCGCGCAATGCCATCCAGGGGCTGCTGGCGCTGGCGCCCGAGCAGGCCGAGTGCGGCAGCCCGACGGCAGCTGGAATACGGCGAAGGCCGACACCGTGGCGCTGGGCGCCGTTGTGCGCATCCGCCCCGGCGAGCGCGTGCCGCTGGACGGCGTCGTCACCCAGGGAACCAGCGCCATCGACCAGGCACCCGTCACCGGCGAGAGCATTCCGGTCGACAAGTCGGCTGGCGATGCGGTGTTCGCGGGCACCATCAACCAGACGGCCGCGCTTGAATTCCGCGTGACGGCGGTGGCAGCCAACACCACGCTGGCCCGCATCATCCATGCGGTCGAAGAGGCGCAAGGCTCACGTGCGCCCACGCAGCGCTTCGTCGACAAGTTCGCGTCGGTCTATACGCCCGCTGTCTTCGTGCTGGCCATTGCCGTGGCGGTGCTCACGCCCTGGCTCATGGGCTGGACCTGGCTGCAGGCCGTCTACAAGGCGCTGGTGCTGCTGGTCATCGCGTGCCCTTGCGCGCTCGTCATTTCGACGCCCGTCACCGTGGTGAGCGCGCTGGCTTCGGCGGCGCGGCGCGGCATTCTGATCAAGGGCGGCACCTACCTCGAAGAGGCGCGCAAGCTGAAGGCGGTGGCGCTCGACAAGACGGGCACCATCACCGAAGGCAAGCCGCGGCTGGTCGAGTCGAGCCTGATCGGGACCGCGGCTGACAAGGATGCGGTCTTTGCGGTTGCGGCAAGCATCGCAAGCCGTTCTGATCACCCCGTGTCCAAGGCCATTGCCGAGGGCCTGGAGATCGAAGCGCTGGAGGTCGGAGACTTCACGGCCCTGCCGGGGCGCGGCGTACAGGCCACGCACGGGGGCCAAGCCTATGTGCTCGGCAACCATCGGTTGATCGAGGAGCGGGGGCTGTGCACCCCGGCGCTCGAAGCCGAGCTGAAGCGCCATGAAGAAGCCGGGCGCACCGTCACGCTGCTGGCCTCCGGCCAGGAGGTGCTCGCGCTGTTTGCGGTGGCCGACACCATCAAGCCCTCTTCGCAGGCCGCCATGGCCGAGCTTCGCTCGCTCGGCGTCACGCCCGTGATGCTGACCGGCGACAACGCCGCCACGGCCCGGGCCATCGGCGCGCATGCGGGCATCGACGACGTGCGTGGCAACCTGCTGCCCGAAGAAAAACTCGACGCTGTCAAGGCGCTCCAGCAGCGCCACGGCGTGGCCGGCATGGTGGGCGACGGCATCAACGATGCGCCCGCGCTCGCCCAGGCGGACATCGGCTTTGCAATGGGCGGCGCCGGCACCGACACGGCCATGGAGGCGGCGGACGTGGTCATCATGAACGACGACCTGCGCCGCCTGCCCGAGACCATTCGCCTGTCGCGCCGGGCGCACTCGGTGCTGTGGCAGAACATCACGCTGGCGCTGGGCATCAAGGGCGTGTTCTTCGTGCTTGCGGTGTTCGGCAGCGCCACCATGTGGATGGCGGTGTTCGCGGACATGGGGGCGAGCCTGCTGGTGGTGGCCAACGGACTGCGGTTGATGCGCATGCCGAAGGCGAGTGACGGCGGCTGAGGCTACCGGGGAGCAGGCGATCGAAAGCCTGGCCTCACCAGCGTGCGGCCCATTTTTCAAGCGGCACGCGCGCCGCGTTGCACACGTAGCTCACGGCGTGGTACCAGCCCGCAAGCATCATCAGCTCGATGAGCTGCGGTGGGCTCCAGTGGGCGCCCAGAGCCTCCCACAGCGCGTCGTCCACATGGCTGGTGTCGTGCAGCTGATCGACCAGCTGAACCAGCAGGCGGTCCCGGGGTGCGAGCAGTTCGAGGTCTTCGGTGACCGAGGCCATCACGCGCCTGTCGGTGGCGCTGAAACCGGCTGCATCGCCAAACGCCGCGATGTGCACACCCCATTCGTACTCCGCGCCGCAGCGCGCGCACACGCGCGTGATCACCACCTCGCGGTCGCGCAGGTCGATTGCGGCTTTGCGGCCGAGAAGATAGCGGCCGAGTCCCAGCGTGCGCTCGGCCAGTTCGGGGTTGATGGCCAGCACGCGGAACAGCGCTAGAACTTCTGCTCTTCCGGGCGGGTTCATTCGCGCCAGCAGGTCGGCAATCGGTTCGGGGTAAGGCGCTTCGAGCGGCCGGATGCGGGGCGCGCTGTTGTCTGTTGCCGCGAGGGTCGTCATGGTCGAATCCTTCGTAGAATGCGGTTCAAATCGCTACGAAAAGCGTAGCGACGTTTGCAGTCTATCGCTACGAAATGCGTAGCGCAAGAGAAGCCCAGGACCTGATTTTTTGAAACTCGCCTCATGAGCAAAGCCGAAGCCCCGCATGAACCAATGGCCCCTGCTGCATCGCGCCGACCGGTGATGCGGCTGCTCGAGCAACTGGGCCGCAAGGGCACGCTGCGCATCTTGTGGGAACTGCGCGATGGCATGCCGCAAAGCTTCAGGGCCTTGCGTGTGAGCACGGGTGACATGTCGCCCTCGGTGCTGAACGACCGGCTCAAGGAACTGCGCGCGGGCGGCATCGTTGCGCTGGCCGACGCGGGCTACGTGCTGACCGAATCGGGCGGTGAACTCGTCAAGCGGCTCAAGCCGCTCAATCAATGGGCCGATCGTTGGTTCGAAGCGTCTGAACAAAACTAACATCGCGTATTCCCCTTCACCCGCGCTCTGGTCCATGTCCGCCACCTCTCTCCTGCTGCAACTCATCGTCATCCTGAGCACAGCGCGCATCTGCGGCTGGGTGCTTCGCCACGTGGGCCAGCCGAGCGTGGTCGGCGAAATGGCGGCCGGCCTCATGCTCGGGCCGGTCGTCATGGGGGCGCTGTTTCCTTCGCTGCATGCGCAGCTTTTCCAAGAGCCACCTCGAGGGGCTGTCGTCGCTTTCGACGGTGGGCCTGGTGCTCTTCATGTTCGTGGTGGGGCTCGAACTGCGGGCCGCGCAGGGCGTGCGCGCGCAGCTGAAGGCCGCCGGCTACGTGGGGGCGCTCAGCGTTGCCGTGCCGATGGTGCTGGGCATTGCAATCTCGCCGGCCTTGCATCCGTCGCTGGCGCCGGCGGGGGTGGGCTTCTGGCCGTTTGCGCTGTTCATGGCAGCGGCGCTTTCGATAACCGCGTTTCCTGTGATGGCGCGCATCCTGAAAGACCGCGGGCTCACGCGCACGCCATTCGGCCAGCTTTCGCTGAGCGCGGCGGCGGTGGTCGACGTGTTCGCGTGGATCTTGCTGGCGCTGGTGGTGGCCCTCGCGGGCGCGGGCGAGGGCTACACCGGCCTGCTCAAGACCACGGCAGGCGTGGTCGTGCTGCTGGCTGTGCTGTTCTTCGGCATGAAGCCGGCCTTCGCATGGCTGCTGCGCACGCGCGCGCCCAACGGCGAGCCTTCGACCACCATGATGGCCTCGCTGATGATCGGCCTCCTGGTGTGCGCACTGGCAACCGAATGGCTGCACCTGCATGCCGTGTTCGGCGCCTTCCTGTTCGGCGCCTGCCTGCCGCGCGACGACCGTTTGCTGAATTCGCTCACCGAGCGCATCGAGCCGATTTCCATCGTGGTGCTGATGCCGCTGTTCTTCGCGCTGGCGGGGCTGGGAACCACCGCCAATGCCTTTACGGGCGCGAGCGTGGGCGCAATGCTGCTGATCGTCGGCGTGGCCACCATCGGCAAGCTGGCCGGTGGGGCCATCGGCGCGCGCATGGCGGGCTACGGATGGCGCGACAGCCTTGCCACCGGTTCGCTCATGAATGCGCGCGGGCTGATGGAGCTCATCGTGATGAAGATCGGCCTGGACGCCGGCTTGATCGGGCCCGAGCTCTTCACCATGCTGCTGGTGATGGCGCTGGTGACTACCGCGATGACGGGGCCGCTGATCAACCTGGTGATGGGCCGCACCAAGGCGCCCGCCGCCGCAGACGAAACGCCGGCCCGCGCAGAGCCCTAGTCAACAGCGGGTACGGCCCAGCATGCGTGTTCAAGGCCAGGAACGGTCTTCGAGCACGTAGCCGCTGCCGCGCACCGTGTGCAGCAGCTTCAGGTCGAAAGGGTCGTCGATCTTGGCGCGCAGCCTGCGAATGGCCACCTCGAGCACGTTGGTGTCGCTGTCGAGCGTGCTGTCCCACACTTCTTCGGCGAGCGTGCTGCGCAAGACGATATGCCCCCTGTTGCGCAGCAGCACCGCCAGCAGCGCGGACTCCTTTGCCGTGAGTTCGATGCGCCGGTGGTTGCGAACGCACTTGCCGCTTGCAAGGTCGAGTTCCAGGTCAGCCAGCCGGAAGGTGGTCGGCTCGTTCGGCTTGCCGCGTTGAACCAGGATGCGTACGCGCGCCAGCAGCTCCGGCAAGGCGAAGGGCTTCACCAGGTAATCGTCTGCGCCCAGCCGCAGGCCGTTCACCCGGTCTTCGACCTTGTCCCGCGCCGTGAGCACCAGCACGGGCACGGTGCTGGTCCGCCGCAGCGCGCGCAGCAGCGCAAAGCCGTCGGCACCGGGAAGCACCGCGTCGAGCAGGATCAACGCGTAGTCGTGCTGCGCGGAAAGGTAGCGGCCCTTGGCGCCATCGCGCGCAATGTCGACTGCGTACCCGTTTTCCTCCAGGCCCTTCTTCAGCTCATCGCCGAGCTGGGGCTCGCCCTCAATGACCAGAATTCGCATCGACGGATGTTAGTTGGGGGTGGGTGGAAGGCGGGTGCGAACCTGTCGTTTCGAACGACGGACTGGGCGCCGGCCCCGTGTCATACATTGCGCCGCGGGCCTGCGACTCGAAGGGGCAATGCAGGAGCCGTGCCACGTGCCGCCGATATACTTTTTGGAACCATGCGCCGCTGGCTCCAGATCTTCTTGCTGTTCCTGCTGCCGTTCCAGTTCAGCTGGGCGGCATCTGCGGCGTATTGCCAGCACGAGCGCGATGTGCAGCCCCGCCATTGGGGCCACCATGAGCACCCGTCCGAGGCGGGCAGCCACGGCGGTACCCGTGCCGACGACACGCAGAAGAGCCCGGGCACGCAACCCAACGCCGTGCTCGGCGACTGCGCGGCCTGCCACCTGGGCCATGCGCAGCATCTGCCGTCAGCGGCAGAGCAGGGGCAAGGCCTGCCTGCGCTCGCGCGGGCATTGCGTGTCATGCGAGCGGAGCACTTTGTCTCGCATATCTCCGAAGTGCCTGTGCGCCCTGCAAGACCTCTCGCCGCTTGATTCGGCGAGAGACAACCCTTACCCCTGATACCCCGCATCAGCTGAGCTCTCGCCGAATTCCCTCGCCCGTTGTTTTGCAACCCAGGAGAATTCGATGCGCACGCTCTTCGTGCCGCTGGCCGTCATGGCCTTGGCGGCGCCCCCGGCATTTTCACAAACCGATGCCGGTTCCAATCCTTCGCCGCTGCTGCGGCAGGCTGCTGCAAGAACAGTGGAGCCCGCGGGCCCGCTGGACCTGCGCAGCGCCATCGCGCTCGCACAACGGGCCAACCCCGGGCTTTCGTCCGCCGCGCGCGAGCAGGAGGCCACCGATGCCGCCGTGCTGCAGGCGGGCGCATGGCCTAACCCCGTGCTCGAGGCGCAGGTGGAAGACCTGCGCCGGGGCAACCGCACCACCACGCTGCTGCTGAGCCAGCCCGTCGAGCTGGGCGGCAAGCGCGCAGCCCGCGTGGCGGCGGCCGAACGTGCGCGCGACCAGGCCGCATCGGCGTTGCTTGCGCGGCGTTCGGAGCTGCGTGCATCGACCATCACGCTGTTCTTCGACGTGCTGGCTGCGCAGGAGCGCCTGCGGCTGATGCAGGATTCGTTGGGCCTTGCGCAAGCGGCCACCCGCGCAGCCGCCAACCGCGTGGCGGCGGGCAAGGTTCCGCCGCTCGAAGAGACGCGCTCGCGCGTGGCAGAGGCCGGCATCCAGGTCGAACTGCAGCAGGCCGAGGGCGCATTGCGCTCGGCGCGCCGCCAGGTCGCCGCGCTGTGGGGCAACCCCGATCCGCGCTTCACGCAGGCAGAGGGTGCGGTCGATCGGCCGCCGCCGCTTGCACTGGCGCAGGACGTGGAGAGGCGGCTTGCCGCGGCGCCCATGTTGCGCCAGGCACGGCTCGAGGTCGAGCGGCGCCAGGCGCTTTCGCAACTGGAGCAGGCGCGGCGCGTGCCCGACGTCACCGTGTCGCTCGGCGCCAAGCGTGTGCCGGCCGACGAAGGCATGGGCAGCAGCAACGGCCGCAACCAGGTGGTGGTGGGCGTGTCGGTACCGCTGCCAATCTTCGACACCAACCGCGGCAACGTGGCCGAGGCGTTGAGCCGCGAAGAGAAGGCGCGGGACGACCTTGCCGCGGCCGAGCTGCAGCTGGGTGCCGATGTGGCGCAAGCCACCGAGCGCCTGCGTTCGGCGCGCGCCGCCGCCGAGACGCTGCAGCGCGATGCACTGCCCGGCGCCGAGGCCGCCTACAAGGCTGCCGCCAAGGGCTTCGAGTTCGGCAAGTTCAGCTTTCTCGAAGCGCTCGATGCGCAGCGCACGCACTTCCAGGTGCGCAACCAGTACCTGATGGCCGTGGCCGACGCGCATCGCGCGGCCAGCGAGCTAGACCGGCTGCTGGGCACCGAGGCCGACGAAACCCCGCGTACGGCGGATGCCGCACGCTGACAAGGAAACCACATCATGAATACGGAAGAGCGAAACACGCCCGCGGGGCGCATCGGCAAGAAGCAATGGATGGCGATCGTGGTCGTGCTGGTCGCCGGCATCGCCGCAGGCGCGCTGATCTTGCGTACCGCGCCGGCCAAGCCTGAAGGCTTGGGGCATTCGGAAGCGGCCGAGCATGCCGAGGGCGAGCACCATGAGGAAGAAGGCAAGGGAGAAGAGAAGGACCACGGCCATGACCATGACCACGGGCATGGCCACGCCTCCGGCGAGGACGGCAAGGAAGAGAAGAAGGGCGAGCACACGGAAGGGCACAAGGAAGAGCACAAGGAAGGGCGCAAGGAAGGGCGCAAGGAAGGGCGCAACGAACAGGAGGGAAAGATCGCCTTCACCGACGAGCAGATCAAGGCCGCGGGCGTGGCTGTGGAGAACGCCGGCCCCGCGCGCATCAAGTCGTTGCTGCAACTGCCGGGCGAGATCAAGTTCAACGAGGACCGACTCGCCCACGTGGTGCCGCGCGTGGGCGGCGTGGTCGAAAGCGTATCGGCCAACCTTGGGCAGGAAGTGAAGCGCGGCCAGGTGCTGGCCGTGCTCTCCAGCCCGGCGCTGTCGGAGCAGCGCAGCGAGCTGCAGACGGCGCAGCGCCGGCTCGAGCTGGCCCGCACCACCTACCAGCGCGAGAAGAAGCTGTGGGAAGAAAAGATTTCTGCCCAGCAGGACTACCTGCAGGCGGAGCAGGCCATGCAGGAGGCGCAGATTGCCGTGGCCAACGCCAACCAGAAGCTGCTGGCGCTGGGCGCCACGCCGGCCTCGTCGGCCCTGGGCCGCTACGAGCTGCGCGCACCCTTCGACGGCATGGTGGTCGAAAAGCACATCTCGCTCGGCGAAGCGGTGAAGGAAGACGCCAGCGTGTTCACCATTTCCGATCTTTCGACCGTGTGGGCCGAGATCAGCGTGGCCGCCAACCAGCTGAACCTGGTGCGCATCGGCGAGCCGGCGACCATTCGATCGAGCGCCTTCGAGCAGGCGGCCAGCGGCACGGTGTCGTACGTGGGCTCGCTCATCGGCGCGCAAACGCGCACGGCCACTGCGCGCGTCACCCTGACCAACCCGCAGCGCATGTGGCGGCCAGGGCTGTTCGTGAACGTGGAGCTGGTTTCGTCCGAAGCGAACGCCCCAGTGGCGGTGTCGGCCGAAGCCGTGCAAACGGTGGAAGACAAACCGACCGTGTTCCTGCGAGTGCCAGGCGGCTTTGTGCCCCAGCATGTGCAGACCGGCCGCAGCGACGGCCAGCGCATCGAGATCGTGGGTGGCCTTGCGCCCGGCGCAGCCCATGCGGGCAGCGGCAGCTTCGTCGTCAAGTCGCAGCAGGGCAAGAGCTCTGCCACGCACACCCACTGAGGACGCCGCATGTTCGAACGAGTCATCCGGTTTTCCATCGAACAGCGCTGGCTGGTGTTGCTGGCCGTGCTCGGCATGGCCGCGCTCGGTATCTTCAGCTACCAGAAGCTGCCTATCGACGCCGTGCCAGACATCACCAACGTGCAGGTGCAGATCAACACGGCCGCACCGGGCTATTCGCCGCTCGAGGCCGAGCAGCGCGTGACCTATCCCATCGAGACGGTGATGGCCGGCCTGCCCGGCCTGCAGCAGACGCGCTCGCTTTCGCGCTACGGCCTTTCGCAGGTGACGGTGATCTTCGAGGACGGCACCGACATCTACTTTGCGCGCCAGCTGGTGAACGAGCGCATCCAGTCGGCGCGCGAGAGCATGCCGGCCGGCATCTCGCCGGTGATCGGGCCCATTTCGACCGGCCTCGGCGAGATCTATCTCTGGACGGTGGAGGCAGACGAGGGCGCAAGGAAGGCCGACGGCACGCCCTACACGCCGACCGACCTGCGCGAGATCCAGGACTGGATCATCAAGCCGCAGCTGCGCAACGTGAAGGGCGTGACCGAGATCAACTCCATCGGCGGCTACGCCAAGGAGTTTCAGGTTGCGCCCGATCCCGCCAAGCTGCTGGCGCACGGCCTCACCATGACCGAGCTGGTCACCGCGCTGGAGCGCAACAACGCCAACGTGGGCGCGGGCTACATCGAGAAGCGCGGCGAGCAGTACCTCATTCGTGTGCCGGGGCAGGCCAAGTCGGCCGAAGACATCGGCAACGTGATCCTGGGCAACGCCAACGGCATTCCGCTGCGCGTGCGGGATGTGGCCGAAGTGGGCATCGGCCAGGAACTGCGCACCGGCGCCGCCACCGACAACGGCCGCGAGGTGGTGCTGGGCACGGTGTTCATGCTGATCGGCGAGAACAGCCGTACCGTGTCGCAGGCGGTCGATAAAAAGATGCAGGAGATCAACCGCACCTTGCCCGCCGGGGTGAAGGCGGTCACGGTGTACGACCGCACCGTGCTGGTCGACAAGGCCATTGCCACGGTGAAGAAGAACCTCTTCGAAGGCGCGGTGCTGGTCATCGCGGTGCTGTTTCTCTTTCTCGGCAACATCCGCGCGGCGCTCATCACGGCGTTGGTCATTCCGCTGTCGATGCTGTTCACCTTCACCGGCATGGTGAACCAGAAGGTCAGCGCCAACCTCATGAGCCTGGGCGCGCTGGACTTCGGCATCATCATCGACGGGGCGGTGGTGATCGTGGAGAACTGCGTGCGGCGCCTCGCGCATGCGCAGGCAAAGCTCGGGCGGCCGCTCACGCGCAGCGAGCGCTTCCATGAAGTGTTCGCGGCCTCTCAGGAGGCGCGCCGACCGCTGCTGTTCGGCCAGCTGATCATCATGATCGTGTACCTGCCGATCTTTGCGCTCACGGGCGTGGAGGGCAAGCTGTTCCACCCGATGGCTTTCACCGTGGTGATTGCGCTGCTGGGCGCGATGATCCTGTCGATCACCTTCATTCCGGCAGCCGTGGCGCTCTTCATCGGCAACAGGGTGAGCGAGAAGGAAAACCGCCTGATGCAGTGGGCCAGGCGCGGCTACGAGCCGCTGCTGGCGCGCGTGATGACGGCCAAGCCGCTGGTCATCACCATGGCTTGTGTCGCGGTGGTGCTTTCGGGCCTGCTGGCCACGCGGCTGGGCACGGAGTTTGTGCCGAGCTTGGGCGAGGGCGACTTTGCGGTGCAGGCGCTGCGTATACCGGGCACCAGCCTCACGCAGTCGGTCGAAATGCAAAAGCAGATCGAACGCACGCTGAAAGAAAAGTTTCCGGAGATCGAGCGCGTGTTCGCGCGCACCGGCACGGCCGAGATTGCGTCGGACCCCATGCCGCCGAACATCTCCGACGGCTACATCATGCTGAAGCCCGAGAGCGAGTGGCCGGCGCCTCAAGGTGCATCTCGCCGCACTCGCGCCGAGCTGCTGGCCGCAGTGCAGGAAGAGGTTGAAAAGCTGCCGGGCAACAACTACGAGTTCTCGCAGCCGATCCAGCTGCGCTTCAACGAACTGATCTCGGGTGTGCGCAGCGACGTGGCCGTGAAGATCTTCGGCGACGACATGGCGGTGCTGGACAAGACGGCGGCCGAGGTGTCGGAAACGTTGAGCAAGATCTCAGGTGCCGCAGAAGTGAAGGTCGAGCAGACCACCGGCCTGCCGATGCTCACCGTGAACATCGAACGCGACAAGACCGCGCGCTACGGCCTCAACGTGGGCGAGGTGCAAGAGGCGATTTCCATTGCAGTGGGCGGCCGCGAGGCGGGCACGCTGTTCGAGGGCGACCGGCGCTTCGACATCCTCGTGCGCCTGCCCGAAAACCTGCGCACCGACCTGGAGGCGATCAAGCGCTTGCCGATCGCACTGCCCAGGGGCGCTGGCGCCGAGGCTCAGCAGCGCACCAGCTTCATTCCGCTGGGCGAGGTGGCAACGCTGGAGCTTGCGCCGGGCCCCAACCAGGTGAGCCGCGAGGACGGCAAGCGCCGCATCGTGGTGAGCGCCAATGTGCGTGGCCGCGACCTCGGCTCCTTCGTGGCCGAGGCCGAAGAGGCCATGCGCAAGGTGAGCATTCCGCCGGGCTACTGGACCGCATGGGGCGGCCAATACGAAAACCTGGCCTCGGCCACCGAGCGGCTGCAGGTGGTGGTGCCGGTGTCGCTGCTGCTGGTGTTCACGCTGCTGTTCGCGATGTTCGGCAACCTGAAGGACGGCTTGCTGGTGTTCACCGGCATTCCGTTCGCGCTCACGGGCGGCATCGTGGCGCTGTGGCTGCGCGGCATACCGTTGTCGATTTCGGCGGCGGTGGGCTTTATCGCGCTTTCGGGCGTGGCGGTGCTCAACGGGCTGGTGATGATTTCGTTCATTCGCAACCTGCGCGAGGGCGGGTTGCCGCTCGATGCGGCAATTCGCGAAGGTGCGCTCACGCGGTTGCGGCCGGTGCTGATGACAGCGCTGGTGGCTTCGCTGGGCTTCGTGCCGATGGCGATTGCCACCGGCACCGGCGCCGAGGTGCAGCGGCCGCTGGCGACGGTGGTGATCGGCGGCATCCTGTCGTCGACTGCTCTGACGTTGCTGGTGCTGCCGCTGCTGTACCGCATGGCGCACCGGCGCGACGAGGAAGCCGGGCGCGAAGCCCGGGTTCTCAGTTCCTGATGGCCGACTTCGGCCGGAAGGCCTTGCAGACCGAATCGTCGGTCTCCAGGTACGGCCCGCCGATCAGGTCGATGCAATAGGGCACCGCCGCGAAGATGCCCGGCACGAGCTGCTTGCCGTCGGCATCCTTCAGCCCTTCGAGCGTTTCCGCAATCGACTTCGGCTGCCCCGGCAGGTTGATGATCAGGCTCTTGTCGCGGATGACCGCCACCTGACGCGACAGGATGGCCGTGGGCACGAAGCGCAGGCTGATCTGGCGCATCTGTTCGCCGAAGCCGGGCATTTCCTTGTGGGCCGCGGCCAGCGTGGCTTCTGGCGTTACGTCGCGCAGGGCCGGGCCGGTGCCGCCGGTGGTCAGCACCAGCGAGCAGCCGGCGTCCACCAGCTCGATCAGTGTGGCGCTGATGAGCGCCGCCTCGTCGGGAATGAGCCGCGCTTCGAAATCGATCGGGTTCTTCAGCGCGCGGCCGAGCCATTCTTTCAGCGAAGGCAGGCCCTTGTCTTCGTAGGTGCCGCTGGAGGCGCGGTCGCTGATGGAGACGATGCCGATGCGGATGGAGTCAGGTGTGCTCATGGTGTTGATCCTTCCCCTTCCGGGGAAGGTTGGGATGGGGGCAGCCAGGGTGCCTGATGGATGCGCCGCTTGCCCCCACCCCGGCCCTCCCCGGGAGGGAGGGAGAAAGGCAAGTGGCTCATGCGTCCTCTTCCCGGTCCTGCGCGGCGGCCGCCGCAGCGTGGTCCGCACCGCCATGCACCGCCAGCTGCGCACGCACCAGCTGGAAGATCTCGCGGTAAGCCTTGCCCTGTCGCGGCGCTTCGCCCGGCGGGCCGGCCTTCAGGTCCTTGCGGGCCTGGCGCACCAGGGCGCGCAGCTGCTGCGAATCGGTGCCGGGGTGGGTTTCGATCCAGCCGCCCAGCGCGTCGTCGTCGGCAATCAGCCGGTCGCGCCAGCGTTCGGCCTCGTGCAGGGCGGCGGCTTCGGCCGCGGGCACGGTGTTCTGCTCGGCCAGGGCCTGCTTCACGGCCTCCAGCACTTCGGGCTCGAGCTTGCGCATCAGCTTGCCGATGAACTGCATCTGGCGGCGCTTGCCCTCGAAATTGGTGATGCGCTTGGCCTCGGCCACGGCGTCGATCAGCTTTTCGTCCAGCGGCAGCGCGTCGAACAGGCCGGCGCGCAGGCCGAGAAGTTCGGTGCCCAGCTTTTGCAGTTCGTCGCTTTCGCGCTTCAGGTCGGTACGGCTGGCTTCGTCGGTGCCCTTGAGCTCGCGCTTGAGCTCCAGGTCGAGCTCGCTGCCTTCGGCAACGAACTGGCCACGGACGAAATAGCCTTTTTGGGTTTGCGGGACATGGGGTGGATTCTGGGCCGCCACGTGCAGCGTTGCAACGCGTGCAATGCAAATGGGCGAGCCGGGGAAACGGAAAATAGGGGGCGCAAGTATCATAGCCACCACATGACGACATCTTCCTCGCGCGCCGATTCCGGCTTCGCCTACAGCCGCTCCTTCTTCGAAAACCTGGTCGACTCGGCCCTGGCCCACGCCAAAAAGCTCGGTGCAACCGATGCCGGCGCCGAGGCCTCCGAGGGCTGCGGCCTCAGCGTCTCGGTCCGCAAAGGCGAGCTCGAAAACGTGGAGCGCAACCGCGACAAGTCGCTGGGCATCACGGTCTACGTGGGCCACCGCCGCGGCAACGCCAGCACCTCCGACTTTTCGGAGGCCGCCATCGCCCAGACCGTGCAAGCGGCCTACGACATTGCCCGCTTCACGGCCGAAGACCCGGTGAGCGGCCTTCCCGACGAGGAAGACATTGCCAAGGACCACCCCGAACTCGACCTGTTCCATCCCTGGGACGTGACGAGCGAGCAGGCCGCCAAGCTGGCGCTGGAATGCGAAGCCGCGGCGCTTTCGACCGACAAGCGCATCACCAACAGCGAAGGCGCGGGCGTTTCGGCCCAGCAGAGCCACTTCTTCAGCGCCCACACGCACGGTTTTCGCGGCGGCTACGCCAGTTCGCGGCATTCGATTTCGGTTGCACCCATCGCCGGCAAGGGCGACGACATGCAGCGCGACTCCTGGTACAGCTCCATGCGCTCGGCCGACGAGCTGGCCAGCCCGCAAGCCGTGGGCCGCTACGCCGCCGAGCGGGCGCTGAGCCGGCTGAAGTCGCGCAAGATCAAGACCACCGAATGCCCGGTGCTGTTCGAGTCGCCGCTGGCCGTGGGCCTGTTGGGCGGGCTGGTGCAGGCCGTGAGCGGCGGGGCGCTCTACCGCAAGAGCACCTTCCTGCTCGATTCGCTCGGTAAACCGGTGCTGCCCAAGCACGTGGACGTGGCCGAAGACCCGCACATCCCGCGCGGCAAGGGCAGCTCGCCGTTCGACGACGAAGGCGTGAAAACCCGCGCGCGCAAGGTGGTGGATGCCGGCCGGCTCGAAGGCTACTTCCTGTCGACCTATTCGGCCCGCAAGCTCGGCATGAAAACCACCGGCAACGCCGGCGGCTCGCACAACCTCACGCTGAGTTCGCGCCTCACCAAGGCCGGCGACGACCTGGACGCCATGCTCGCCAAGCTGGGCACGGGCCTCTTCGTGATCGAGCTGATGGGGCAGGGCGTGAACTACGTGACCGGCGACTATTCGCGCGGTGCCAGCGGCTTCTGGGTCGAGAAGGGGCGCATCGCCTTTCCGGTGCAGGAGATCACCATCGCCGGCAACCTGAAGGACATGCTGATGGGCATCGAGGCCATTGGCGCCGATGCCTACACCTTCGGCGCCAAGACCACGGGCTCGGTGCTGGTCAACCGCATGAAGGTGGCCGGCAGCTGAGCCGGCCAATTCCTCAGACGATCCGGACCGAAAGGTTCGGCAGCCCGTCGATGTGGATCTCGATCACGTCGCCGCGCACCACAGGGCCCACGTTTTCCGGCGTGCCCGAATAGATGATGTCGCCGGGCATCAGCTCGAACGCCTGCGACAGGCGGCTGATCTGCTCCGCCACCGACCAGATCATGTGCTTGAGCGTGGCGTTCTGCTTGGTCTGGCCGTTCACCTTGAGCCAGATCGACCCGTCGGTGTAGTGCCCGACCTTCGCCACCGGATGAATCGGGCCGATGGGCGCCGAATGGTCGAAGCTCTTGCCGATTTCCCAGGGCTTTTTCTGGTCGCCCATTTCGCGCTGCAGGTCGCGGCGGGTCATGTCCAGGCCGAGCGAATAGCCGTAGACCAGCCCCAGCGCATCCGCGGGCGCGATGTTGCGGCCGCCCTTGGCAAGGGCCACGACCAGTTCCACCTCGTAGTGATAGTTCTTGGTGAGCGTCGGGTACGGATGGTCGGCCACGGTGCCGGGCATCACGACCTGGATCGCGTCCGCCGGCTTCTGGAAGAAGAACGGCGGCTCGCGGGTCGGGTCGGAGCCCATTTCGCGCGCGTGGGCCGCATAGTTGCGGCCGATGCAGTAGATGCGCCGCACCGGAAACGCCTGCTCGCTGCCGACGATCGGAACCGTGGTCTGCGCAACCGTGAAGGGCGTTTGCGGCGCCCGCGATGCGCCGGCCGGCAGGGCGCAACCGGCAACTGCGCCGGCCGCCATGGCGGCAGAGCCGGCCAGCAGCCCGCGTCGTGAACTGGACATGATTTTTGTCTCCTGAGTCTTTTGTTGGGCGATGAAAACCGGCCGAGGCCAGCCGGGCCATTCTGGAGCGCGCTGGCGCGGCGCTACCGCACGCATCTACGCAAAAACAGGACGCAAACAACACCCGCCGCCGCTCGGCAGGCCCGGGGCAAAGGCTTACCATCGCGCCATGTCGGCCCTTCAATCCAGCCTTCGCCTCTACGGCATGCAGGAGCGCGCGAACCATCTCGACTTCGACATCCGCTTCGAAGGCGCGCGGGACGTGCTGGCGCGGCCGCACCGGCACGAGTATTTCCAGATCCAGGTCAGCATCCATGGCGGCTCGCAGCAGGTGGTGGGCGGGGCGGTGCGCCCGTTCACTGCCGGGCACCTGAGCTTTGTGCTGCCCTACCGCGTGCACGTGGTGCCGCACCCCCCGGCGCCCGCTATGCCATCGTGAACTTCGACCAGGGGTTTCTCTGGCCCGAGCTGCCGGTCGAGGCGCTCGACCTCGAAGAGGTGCCCGTGTCGCGCCAGCCCGAGCTCGCGCCCTTCCTGTTCCAGGAGTACATGGACTTTCATTTCGGCGACGCCGATTTCGCGCGCATCCTCGGCTGGCTCGAAGAGCTTGCCGTGCTGAACCGCGAGCGGCGCTTCGGCAGCGTGGGCGCGATCCGCGGCATTCTGCTGCAGCTGATGGGCCTGGCCTGCAGCCGGCACGAGGCGCAGCTGCTCGCGCAGGCCGCGCTGCGGACCGGCCGCTGCTCGAGCCGCGATGCGCTCCAGCGCGTGATGCGCTATGTGCGCGAGCACCTGGGCGAAGAGATGTCGCTCAACGATGCCGCCGCGGCCGCCATGCTGTCGCCCAACTACCTTGCGCACCTGCTCAAGAAGCAGACCCACCGCACCTTCACCGAACTGGTGACCGAACGCCGCCTGGAGCGCGCGAAGGAACTGCTGCTGACGTCGAACGCGCGCATTGCCGACATCGCGCGGCAGTGCGGCTTTGGCGACGCGGTGTACTTCAGCCGCCGGTTCAGGTTGCGCAACGGCGTGACGCCGCGGCAGTTTCGCAGCCAGGCCGATGCCGGGCTTGGCAAGGCGACAGGGCCTGACAGGCAAGCAAGCCACCCCCGAGAGATGCCATGAGCAGACACCACACCGCGCGAAAGCCGGAACTCGAACATGAACTCATGCGCGATCCGCGGCTCGGATTCGAGCCGGCGGGCGGGAGCTCCGTGCGCTGCCTGCAGCACGGCGTGCCCTGGCCGTTCGACTGCTGGCACTACCACGACGAGTACGAACTGCAGATCATCAACCGCAGCAGCGGCGATGCCTATGTCGGCAACCACATCGGACGCTTCGAGCCCGGCTACGTGGCGCTTGTGGGCGGGCGCCTGCCGCACACCTGGATCTCGGACGGCGTGCCGCCCGAGGGCATTGCCGATCGCAGCATGGTCATTCATTTTCGCGACGAGCCGCTGCGCAAGGGCGTGGGCTTGTTCCCCGAGCTGGAGGCGGTGCTGCCGATGCTCGACCGCGCGAAGCTCGGCGTCGAGTTCTTCGGTGTCGGCGAGCGTGTGCGGGAGCGCTTTGCGCGTGTTCAGGCGCAGGAGGGTTTGGCCCGGCTGTCGGAGTTCATCGGCCTGCTGCACGAGCTCGCCAACTGGGAAGACTATCGCCAGATTTCGAGTGCCGCAGGCCCGCTGGGCGAAGACCCGAGCGCCAACTCGCGCATGCGCCGCGTGCTCGACTACCTCGACCAGCACCTCACCGAAGACCTCTCGCTGCCGGCGGTGTGCGCGGTGGCCAACATGGCCGAAAGCAGCTTCTCGCGCTACTTTCACAAGCACATGGGCAGCACGTTCACCGACTTCGTCACCCGTCTGCGCATTTCGAAAGCTTGCGAGATGCTGCAAGTGTCCGACCGGCTGGTGAGCGACATCTGCTATGAGGTGGGCTTTTCGAACCTCGCCAATTTCAACCGGCGTTTTCTTCAGCTCAAGGGCATGACACCCTCGGCTTACCGGCACCAGGCGCAAGACCGGTTCGGACTTCGCACGGCGCAGAACACGCCGGTTGCTGCCGTGGCTTGAAAATGCGCAGTCCATGAAAGAAGACCCTCAACCCCCGTCACGCCCGCGCATCTACCTGGCGGGGCCGGACGTCTTTCGCCCCGACGCGCGGGACCACTTCGTGCGGCTTGCAGCGGCCTGCGAGGCGCTGGGGCTTGCGGCCCTGCTGCCGGCCGACGGCAACGAGGAGCTGAGCGCCGAAGCTCCCGAAAAGCGCATCTACGAGGCCAACATGCTGCGCCTTCGCGGTGCCGACGGCGTGGTGGCCAATCTGGCGTGCTTTCGTGGACTGGAGCCCGATTCGGGCACGGTGTTCGAGGTTGGCGCCGCGGTGGCGCTCGGCATTCCGGTCGCATCTACGGCGTTCCGGAAGGCAGCTATGCGGACCGCGCCAGGTCCGCCTTGCCATGCGCGGTCGATCCGGCCGGCGTGCTGCGCGAAAACGGCAGCGGCATTGCGGTCGAGGACTTCGGACAGCCGCTGAACCTCATGCTGGCCTGCTCGATCCACATTGCGCCGACGCCCGAGGCGGCGTTGTCGAAGATGGCGGAACTGCTCGCCTGATACAACCCTGACCCCCGGCAAAACCCCGAGCCGGCTGGTCATAAAAATATCAGTCAACCGGTCTGCGTGTACGCAGCGCCGGGCATCGGCTGCATACGCTTCGTCCCTCCTGCTTCTGCCGTCCACGCGCCGGCAAGTTGCCGGCAATCCACAACAAGCCACTAGGAGACGAACGATGTCGACTCGAACCACACGCCGCATCACGGCCGGCACCATGCTGCTGGCAGCGCTGGCCACCTGGGGTCAGGCGCAGGCCCAGGTCTGCAAGGAAGACGTGCGCGTGCTGTCGCAGCCCCGCGACGGCCTGACCCTGCTCGAAAAGTACAAGGACGAGTTCAAGAGCCTGAGCGGCGCCTCCTTCAGCATCGACAACCTCAACGAGAACGACCGCCGCACCAAGACGCGCGCCGACGCTTCCACTGTCGGAAAGTACAACGTGTACTACGTCGACGAGGCCAATGTGCCGCTGTTCGCGCAGTCGAAATGGATTGCGCCGCTAGCGAAGTACTACCCGGCCGACTACGACTACGCGGACTTCGACCCCGGCCGGCAGAAGGTGGCCACCTTCGGCGGCGAGGCCTGGTTCGCGCCGCTCACCGGTGGCGGCGACCTGCTGGTGTACCGCAAGGACCTGCTCGAAAAGGCCGGCATCAAGCCACCGGCCACGCTGGAGGAATTTGTCGCCGCCGCGAAGAAGCTCAACGACCCCGCCAACGGGATCTACGGCGTGGCCTTGCGCGGCCAGCGCGGCTCGGGCGCCAACGTATGGCGCTGGATGCCGTTCTTCCGCGGCAACGGCGGCCAGTGGTTCGACGGCGACAAGCCGGTGTTCAACTCGCCTGCGGCGGTGAAGGCCACGCAGACTTATCTCGAACTGTTCAAGTATTCGGCGCCGGGCACGAAGACCGGTGGATGGGACGAGTCCACGGGCGCATTCCTGGCCGGCAAGGTGGCGATGCTGATCGAATCGACACCGCTGGCGGGCAACGCGCTCGACCCGAAGATGTCTACCGTGATCGGCAAGGTGGCCTACCTGCCGCCGCCTTCGCCGCTGACCGGCGGCGGCTACGGCCACGGGCTGGCCATCGGCACCAAGGCCAACAAGACAGAAGAGGCGAAGAAGTGCGCGGGCCTGTTCATCGCCTGGGCCACCTCCAAGAAGAACGAGCAGCGTCGCCTTGCCGAAGGCCAGTTCGGCGAACTGAACCGCACCAGCGTGCTCGGCAGCCCCGAGTTCGCCAAGCGCTACGGCGCCGACCTGGGCAAGGCGCTGGCGGACACCGGCAAGCTCACGGCGGTGAACTTCTGGCAGGACGCGGCCTGGCCCGACCTGGGCGACCGCTGGGGAATCATTCTCGAAGAACTGATCACCGGTTCGCGCAGCGACATCAAGGGCGGGCTGGACGAACTCGACGCCTACGCCAGGCAGCTGATCGCGCGACGCAAGAAGTGAAGAAGACAAGGCGCAACAAGACAAGGCTCCCGGCCGTCTTCATCGGGCCGGGGCTGCTGGTGCTGGCGGTTCTGGCGCTGGTTCCCACGCTGTTTGCCATCGTCATCTCGCTGCAGGACCGTGAGCTGGGGCAGGCCGATTCGAGCTGGGTGGGGTTGTCGAACTATGTCCAGCTGTTTTTGGACCGGCGCTTCCTGAACTCGGTGGGTGTGTCGCTGACGTGGGAAGTGCTGACCGTCAGCGCCACCATGGGCCTGGCCGTGCTGCTGGGCGTGCTGCTCTTCCAATGCGCGACACCGCGCTGGCGCAACGTGCTGTCGATGCTGTTCATCGTGCCGGTGCTGCTGCCGCGCGTGTCGGCCGCCTTCGTATGGAAATTTGCCTTCCATCCGTTGTTCGGCCTGTTGACCTGGCCGTACAAGGCGATTACCGGCGAGCCGCTGGACCTGCTTGCCAGCCCGGTGACGGCGCTGCTGACCGTGGCCTTCGTGGACGTGTGGCAGTGGGGGCTGTTCTTTGCCGTCATCGTGCTCAAGCTGCTCGAAACGCTGCCGCCGCAACCTTTCGAGGCCGCGCGCATGGACCATGCGAAGACGTGGGAGGTCTACGCCTACGTGGCGTTGCCGATGCTGAAGGCGCCGCTCATCAGCCTGACCTTCGTGAAGATGGTCGAGTCGCTGCGCGCGTTCGACCTGATCTACGTGATGACGCGCGGCGGGCCCGGCATTTCCACAGAAACGCTGGACATGTACGCGTTCTCGCAGGGCTTCATCGAGTCGGGCCGCATTTCGTACGCCTCGAGCATGGCGGTGCTGATGATGGTCGCCTCGACCGTGGCATTCACCTACATCTGGAAATGGACGCGACCCTCGTGAACAAGAAGAAGCCGTTCTCCCTTGGCACGCTGCTCGCGCGCCTGGTGCTGGTGGGCGCGGGGCTCTCGGCGCTGGTGCCGGTGCTGTGGACGTTCATCAACTCGTTCAAGAACCGGGTGGACATCGTCTCGGCGGTGCCCAAGTTCGTCTTCACGCCGACACTCGAAAACTACCTCTACGTGCTTGGCCGCGATTCCGTGGCCAGCGGGTTGGTCAACTCGCTGGTGGTGGTCGGCTCGGCTGTGGTCATTGGCGCAGTGCTGGGGCTGCCTGCCGCCTATGCGCTGGCGCGCTATCCGCTGCGCTGGGCCAACGACATCCAGTTCTTCGTCTTGTCGATGCGATTCCTGCCGCCGGTGGCTGTCGCCATTCCGCTGATGGTGATCTGGCTGCAACTGGAGCTCTACGACACCCGCATTGCGCTCATCGTGACCTACACGCTGCTCACGCTCTCCACCGTGATCTGGCTGGCGATTCCGGCTTTCAAGGCGGTGCCCAAAGAGGTGGAGGAGGCCGGCAGGGTCGACGGCTACGGGCCTTACGCCATCTTCTTTCGCGTGTCGCTGCCGATTGCAGCTCGTTCACTCATCAGGGCCATTGCCTTCGGCTTTGTGCTGGTGTGGAACGAGTTTCTCATTGCGCTGATGCTCACCACCTCGGACGCCAAGACGCTGCCCATCGTCGCCTCGAGCTCAGCCAGCTGGGGCGCGACGTGCCCTGGGGCATTCTGAATGCCTCCGTCATCCTGCTGTCGCTGCCGCCGCTGTTGATGGTCGGGGTGCTCAGCGGCTTTCTCAACGCCGCGTTCAAGCGCAAAAGGGACGGCGCATGAGCCGGGCCGATCAACTTTCCGGAAGGCAGACCATGTCCGCGATCAGCTGCAACAACATCATCAAGCGCTACGGCGACACGCAGGTCGTGCACCAGTTCGACCTGGAAGTGTCGGACAACGAGTTCGTCGTGTTCCTCGGGCCTTCGGGCTGCGGCAAGTCGACCATCCTGCGCATGCTGGCGGGGCTGGAAGAAATCAGCGACGGCGACCTGCTGATCGGCGGCCGGCGCGTGAACGACCTGCCGCCGCAGGAGCGCGGCATTGCCATGGTGTTCCAGAACTACGCGCTTTATCCGCACATGACGGTGCGCGACAACATTGCCTTCGGCCTCAAGCGCTTGAAGGTGCCCAAGGCCGAGATCGACAGCCGCATCAAGGAGGTGTCCGACACGCTCGGGCTGGAGCGCTATCTGCAGCGCAAGCCGGCGGAACTTTCGGGCGGCCAGCAGCAACGCGTGGCGATTGCGCGCGCCATGATCAAGACGCCCAAGGTCTTCCTGTTCGACGAGCCGCTGTCCAACCTCGATGCCAAGCTGCGCAACCACATGCGCATCGAGATCGCCCGGCTGCACCAGGCACTGAAGACCACCACCGTGTACGTGACGCATGACCAGCACGAGGCGATGACGCTGGCCGACCGCATCGTGCTGCTGCGCGACGGAAGCATCGAGCAGGTGGGCTCGCCCAAGGAGATCTTCGAACGGCCGCGCTCGGCCTTTGTGGCCGGCTTCATCGGCACACCGCCGATGAACCTCGTCGAGATGGCGGTCAGGGACCTTGGCGGGCGCTGCGAGCTGAGCGGCCGGGGCGGCAGCGTGCAGGTGGACGCGCGCCGGTTCGCGCTCGAGGGGCGCGA